>JAHELW010000284.1 GCA_024643985.1 Myxococcales bacterium
CGTGGCGCCGTGGAGCGGAGCGCCGCCGGTGATGATCATGCCATCGGGAAGCTCCTCGCAAGGCACGCCATAGGCCTGCAGTACGTGCGCCATCGTGGCGATGCGGTCACTCTCTTTGACCCGAAGCTCGCTCGCGTCCCGGATTTCGGTTTTCCCGTTGGACACGGCGGCCAAGGCGCAGACTGCGGGGATCTCGTCGATCATGCGGACGACCAGCTCGCCGCCAGCGACTGCGCCACGAACGGTGCGGTGCGCGACGGTGATTTCCGCCATCGGCTCATCGCCTGCGCCGTGTCCGCTCGATCGATGCGAGACGTTCGCGCCGAGCAGGCGCAACCAGTCGAAGAGGCCCGTGCGTGTGGGATTCACGCACACGTCGCTCACGCTCACCTGGCTGCCTGGCACCATCGCGGCAGCGAGAAGGGGAAACGCGGCGCTCGATGGATCCCCAGGCACATGCCAGTCGAACGGCTCCCAACCTCCTGCCCATTCGAGGTTCGGGTCGAGAACGACCGAGGCGCCGGCGGTTTGGAGAGGGACGCCGAGGGCGAGCATCATGCGCTCGGTGTGGTCACGGGAGAGCAGGGGCTCCTCGATCGCCGTCGGGGCGCCGGCGTAGAGGCCGCTGAGAAGGAGCGCGCTCTTCACTTGGGCACTGGCGATGGGCATGGCGTACTCGATGCCCTTGAGGGCCTCGCCCTCGACCAAGGGCGCGATGGAGATCGGGGGGTAGAGCTCGTCGGGTTTGGCCCCTGCGCTGCCCGCGATGTGGGCGCCTCTCGCGCGGAGTGGCTTGATGACGCGGCCCATCGGGCGCCGCGTGAGCGACTCGTCTCCGACCATGCGCGTGCCGAAGCGTTGGCCACTCAACAAGCCGGCGAGCAGGCGCATCGTCGTGCCGGAGTTGCCGCAGTCGATCACGTCACCGGGCATTCGGAGCCCGTGGAGGCCGACGCCGTGCACCATGGTGGCTTCGCGCGTACTTTCTACGGCAACGCCCATCGAGCGGAACGCCTCGCGTGTCGCCGCGTTGTCCAGGCCTTCGGACAGACCGGTGATGCGAGACCGGCCGCGCCCCAACGCGCTGAAGATGAGGCTTCGATGGCCGATCGATTTGTCGCCGGGGACCTGGATGTTGCCGCGAAGCGAGCCCGCACGGCGGACGCGATAACGCTTTTTGACTCCGCTCGACGCGTGATCAGACACGCGACCCCTTTAGCACGCGCGCGAGCGAACGGAGAAAGCGCTCGTTCTCCTCGGGCTTACCGACGGTGACGCGAATCCAAAATTGAAGTGGCGGGCCCATGGCGCGCACGATCACCCCTTCGCGCAGCAGGTCTTCGTAGACCGCCCTGCCCGGCCTCTCGACCTCGACCAAGACGAAATTGCCCTGGCTTGGCGCGACGCGGAGGCCCGCGGCCTCCAGCGCTTGGGCCAGCCTGCGGCGGTCACGGACCGTGGCTTCGACGCTGGCGCGCAAATGCGGCTGGTCGCCGAGGGCGGCCGTGGCGGCGACTTGCCCCAGTGTGCCGACGTTGAACGGTGCGCGTAGGCGGTTGAGATCGAACACGAGCTCGGTCGTTCCAAGCACGTAGCCGACGCGCAGCGCAGCGAGCCCATAGGCTTTTGAAAAGGTTCGAAGGATTGCGAGCCGCTCGCGTGTGCCGCGCAGCTCGGTGGCCGGGGCGAAATCTTCGGCGTCCGCGTACTCGACGTAGGCTTCGTCGATGACCACGAGGACGCGCTTCGGAAGCGAAGCCAGGAGACGCTCGAGCTCTCGCTTGGCGATGTAGCCGCCCGTCGGGTTGTTGGGATTCGAGATGAAAACAAGCTTGGTTTCGGGGGTCACGGCGTCGAGCAGGTCGTCGACGTTCCAGTGCAGGTTGTCGCGAAGCGGGACGGCGGTGAAGCGTAGCTCCTGGGCGACCGAACCGATCCGGTAGCAAGGGAACGAGGGATGCCCGAAGACCGCGTGGTCGTCGCGGCTCGCAAAGACGCGGCAGATCAAGTCGATGAGCTCGTTTGAGCCGTTCCCGAGACAGAGCTGTTCCGACGGCACGCCGTGGTGGGTCGCCAGCGCTTCACGCAGCGCGTAGCCTCGGGGGTCGGGGTAACGCTCGAGCTGCAGGCTGCCGGCGCGCAAGGCCTCGATGGCCTTCGGCGAAGGGCCGTAGGGGTTCTCGTTCGAGGCAAGCTTCACGACGTCGTCGATGCCGAGCTCGCGCCGGAGCTCGTCTTCGGGTTTGCCGGGCTCGTACGCCGTCAGCGCGAGGATGTGGGGTGCGGCGAGGTCGCTCATGGGGATCGGTCAGCTCAAGCGAGGGTAGCTACCGATGACCTTGGCATAACGGGAGATGCGGCGCAGCTCCTCGACGGCGGTGAGGATCTTGCGGTCGGTGATGTGACCGTCCATCTCGAGGAAGAACACGTGTCGCCATTGGGTTCCGGTCGAGGCGCGCGATTCGATGCGGGTGAGGTTGATTTCGCGGTCCGCGAGAGGCTTTAGCGCGCGGTGCAGCGCACCGGGCTCGTCACCGGGCGCCACTGCGA
>JAHELW010000128.1:0-3398 GCA_024643985.1 Myxococcales bacterium
TGCCGGCGAGACGCCCAAACACGATCAGGTCGGAGAGCGAATTGCCGCCGAGCCGGTTGGCGCCGTGCAGTCCGGCGGCGCATTCGCCGCAGGCAAACAAGCCTGGCACGTTGGTCTGCTGCGAATCCGCGTCGACTCGAATGCCACCCATGAAATAGTGAAGGGTGGGGCCGACCTCCATGGGCGAAGCGGTGATGTCGACCTCGGCAAGCTCCTTGAACTGGTGATACATCGACGGCAGCTTGCGCTTGATGTAGTCGGCCGGTCGCCTGGAAGCGATGTCGAGGAACGCGCCGCCGTGCGGAGAGCCTCTTCCTGCTTGGACCTCGGCGCGGATCGCTCGGGCGACGACGTCACGCGTGAGGAGCTCCGGGGGCCGGCGCGCGCTCGGATCGTCGGGCCATTTGTCTGCCTCGATGATCGTGTCGGCAGTCTCGGGCGCGAAACGCTTCGGAATGTAGTTGAACATGAAGCGCTCGCCCTTGTTGTTCAGAAGGATGCCGCCATCCCCGCGCACCCCTTCCGTGACCAACGTTCCTCGAACCGACGGCGGCCACACCATTCCCGTGGGGTGAAACTGCGTGAACTCGACGTCCATGAGCTCCGCTCCCGCGTCATACGCAAGCGCGAGCCCATCGCCCGTGTACTCCCACGAGTTGCTCGTCACGTGCCAGGCTTTGCCGCCGCCTCCGGTCGCCATGATCACACTCGGCGTTCGAAACAAGACAAACCTGCCCGTGTCACGCCAGTAAGCAGCCACTCCTGCAATGCGGCCTCCGTCGAGAAGGAGCTTCAAGGCGGTGCACTCCATGTGAAAGTGAATGCCTTGATGAACTCCGTGATCTTGCAGCGTTCGGATCAGCTCGAGACCGGTCCGGTCTCCGACGTGTGCGAGACGCGGATAGCGGTGGCCGCCGAAGTTGCGCTGGTTGATGAGCCCGTCGGGCGTGCGATCGAACACGGCACCCCACTCCTCGAGCTCTCGAACTCGCTCGGGAGCTTGCTTCGCGTGGAGCTCCGCCATGCGCCACTGATTGAGGAACTTCCCACCACGCATCGTATCTCGAAAGTGAATCTTCCAGTTGTCGCGGCGGTCGACGTTTCCGAGAGAAGCGGCCATCCCTCCCTCGGCCATCACCGTGTGCGCTTTGCCGAGCAGGCTCTTGGAAATGACGCCGGTGTTCAGCCCACGGGCGCTGCACTCGATTGCCGCCCGCAGCCCGGCCCCGCCCGCACCGATGACGAGAACGTCGTGCTCGAAGGTCTGGATCTCGCTGACGTTCATCGGCATCTACTGTGTCCAGGTGTTGAAATCGGTGATGACGCCCATCGACGTGAGCCGAACGTAGATGTCGGTGAACGCGACCCAGACCAAGCTCGTCCATGCGAAATTCGGATGGCGTGCGTTGAGCCAGCTCACCCGTTTCCACGCGCTGTACCTCACGGTCTCCTCTCCGCACGACATACAGTCGAACCCGCCACCGATCAGGTGGCGAAAGGCGTGGCAGCCGAACGTGTAGCCCGCGAGGAACGTCGCGTTCAGGAACAGCACGATGGTTCCGACTCCGATTCCGAGCTCACCGTTTCGAAAGAGTGAAACGAAGGCGTCGTAATAAAGGATGAAGATGTAGAGGACGGCGAAGTAGAGGGCGTAGCGGTGAAGGTTCTGAAAGATCAGCCACGCGGTTTCCCCTCGATACGGTCGACTGGTGACCGGATTGACCGCGCACGCGGGAGGAGAGCCGGTGAAGGCCCGGTAGTAGGCCTTGCGGTAGTAGTAGCAGGTGAATCGAAACACCCCCGGAAAGAAGAGGATGAGCAGCGCCGGTGAGGCAGGGAGGAAGGAGGGCCACCAGCCAGGCCACGCCCCCAACCATGCGTGTGCAAGCGGCGCGGCGCCCGCAGCGGAGGGGTCGCTGTAGAGCACCGGCGAGTAGAGCGGGCTCAGATACGGGTTGGCGTAGTAGTGCTCTCCCTGAAAGGCCGCCCACGTCACGTAGACCGAAAACGCCGTGAGGACGCCGACCGTAATCGCGGGAGAGACCCACCAGCGATCGCTGCGAGTCGTTGCGGCGGCCCCGGCCGGATGTCCTCCAATGACGGTGAGCTGTCGGGTTGGCATGAGCCCGGCGGACTATACCGAATACGCCCAGCTCCGAACAAGGCCGGATCAGCGTTCGAGGCCGAACACCTCGGCTGCATTGTCGTAGAGGAAAAGCCGCCGTGTTTCGTCCGGTAGCTCGAGCATGTCGAGCTGCGAAAGGCACTTCGCCGGCTGAATCATGGGGAAGTTGGTACCAAACAAGACCTTGCGCTTGCCCGGACCTTTCATGAAGCGAACGAGCGCCTCCGGGTAGCGTTCCGGTGTGTAGGCGGACGTGTCGATGTAGACGTTCTCGTATTTCGTTGCGAGCGAGATCATCTCTTCCGTCCAGGGATAACCGACGTGGCCGCCGACGATTCGAAGCTCGGGGAACTCGCATGCTACTTCGTCGAGGTACGGAATCGGTCGACCCGGGTCGCTCGGGCGCAGCGGTCCCGCGTGACCCACCTGGAGGCAAAACGGGATTCCGAGCTCGACGCATTCGGCGTAGATCGGGTAGTACCGGCGGTCGTTCGGGGGCAGACCCCAGAGCCAGGGCAGCTGCCGCACGCCGACGAAACCGAGCTCCTTCACACAGCGCCGTAGCTCTCGCACGGCGTCCATCGGCCGATGGAGGTTTACCGACCCGATTCCGATGAAACGGTCTGGATGCGCCGCCACCGTGCTCGCGACCTCGTCGTTCGACAGAAGGGGTCCCTCGGGTCCCCACCACGCCGAAGTGAGCGCCTTCTCGACCCCGGCGGCATCGAGCGCGCCGAGCGTGAGCGCGACCGGGAACTCGTCTGGAACCACCTCGAGGCGCATCCAGCGGCGAAGCGAGGCAAACATTTCGTGCCCGAGGAAACGTCCCGTTGGATGTTGGATCCATGCGTCGATGACCGGCTCGCTCATCGGGCGATCCTCCGCCTTCAGGCGGCTCGAAGCAAGGGCGACGACCGCAGCGACATCCGGCGGATAAACGGGCGACGGGGCCCCATCGGGGGCCCCGCCTTTTTTGGGGGGCTAGGCTTTCCGCCGACGCGGATGGCCCAGCAAAATCCAAGCGGGGGAGGTGTGTTCGTGGGTACCGCCGTCGCCTCAGCTTCGTCGGCCGTGAGGCTCGGACGGGGCGATGTTACTACGATCAAGCGCGTCCAATTGCAATCCTCTTGTGAGCTCTTTACGCCGTGTTTTGTGTGGGAAAGTGACCCACATGACATTCACGCGCGCCGCTCCGCGCACGTCCGCATACCCCGTCGTTGCGCGAAACCAGCCTTGTTTCTAGTATCGCGCGCATGACCTCGAAAAACCGAAT
>JAHELW010000128.1:3498-9576 GCA_024643985.1 Myxococcales bacterium
CCGACCCACAGAACGATCTCGAGGCGTTTTTCAACGGGTTCGTGTCCATCACGCCAGTGCCCAGCAACAGCAGCAACACCTGTGATAAGCTCAACCAGTAGCGCCCCCCGATGAAACGCATCTCCGCGACGCCGTGGCGATGTTGGATCGCCGTCGTCTCGAGCCTCGTGCTCGGGTGCAGCGGTGAAAGCTCGGACGGCGGCGGAGGCACCGGCGGGGCCGAGCCCACGGAGCAGCCGGCTGGCACGGTTCTGCCGGGCCTCGGCTTCGTCGCGTCATCATTCGGTTTCTATTACCCGTCGGAATTGGAGGTGAACGCCCTCGACGGATTCGATCTCGACGGGCGCGCCTCGACCCGCGTGGAGCCCGCGGCCGGCGAGTGCCCTCACGACGACTTCATGAGCCCCGACGGCGAGCCGCACGTCGACTACAACTTCCTACGCATCATCAACAACGAAGAGATCCGCGAGGACGGGAAGTTCGTGTTCGGCGGGTTTCGGGAGGGTCAGCTCGTCGACGGCGTGATCAACGGAGCCACGAAGAACGGCTCGATGACGATCTTGCTTCAGGTGTTGGGGCTCGATGATCTCCAAAACGACGATGATGTTCGCATCCAGATCTTCGCGAGCGAAGATTCGCCCGCGCTCGGCACGGACAACTCCGTGCTGGCCGGCGCTACGTTGAGCGTCCACCCCGAATCCCGGTTTCACAGCGGCGAAGTACCAGGCAGCGTCGAGGATGGCGTGCTCACCGCCGGTCCGATCGACCTGCTGTTTCCGATCGACATCATGATCGTGCGCGACGAGTTTCTCATTCACGACAGCTGGCTGCGCCTCCGTGTCGGTGATCAATCTTTCGAGGGCACGGTCTCGGGCTACTGGGACGTGGACAATCTGCGCCGGATCATCGGCGTCCCGACCACGGACAACGGCAACGCCGCCAACTTCACGATCGACGAGTTCGATCGGGCCATGATCGACTTCGCCGACGGCGACTACGACGAAGAGACCGGCCTCTGCTCGTCCCTGACCACGATGTTTCAACTCCGAGGGATCCAGGCTTTCCTCGTGACCGACGCGGGGCCGACGGGTGCCGGGGGCGCGGGCGGTTCCGACGGAGGCGGCGGCGGCGGGCCCGTAGTGGTCGATCAGTGCGTGAACGACGCCGACCAAGTAGCGGTGGAGGCGCTCGCGACCGAAACTCAGAACGGACCCGCGGTCGTCGGGCAGATCGCCGGCGAGTGCCCGACCAGCAGCTGCCTCTCCGAGCTCGGTGCGGTCCTTTCCAACAGCGGGGAGGCCGCTCGAAACGCGCTCGGAGACTGCATCGCCCAGTGCATCTCGGACCAAACCGGGCTCTCCGCGCAGTGTACGGCCTGCTACGGCTCGATCGCCGCCTGCTCGACGGCGTTCTGCGTAGCCCCGTGTGTGGAGGACCCGGCGTCGCAGGAGTGCGCGGAGTGCGCCCTCGAAAACTGCATCGACGTCAACGCCTGTACAGGGTTCTACTGAGCCCTACAAATCTGGCTAGGAGAGAAGCCATGTCTTTGCTGTCGATGTTCAAAGGAAAGGGCCCGAGCGGCTTTGGTTACGGCAGCACTGCCGAAGAGGTCACCGAAGGTGTGGATCTCAGTGGGCGGACGATGCTGCTCACCGGATGCAACTCCGGCATAGGCAAAGAGACGCTGCGCGTTCTCGCGAAACGAGGGGCTCACGTGATTGCCGCCGCTCGAACCGTCGACAAGGCGCGAGCAGCGTGCGGCGAGGTTTCCGGCGAGACGACGCCCGTTGCGTGCGAACTCTCGGAGCCCGCCTCGGTCGAGGCCTGCGTAGACGAGGTCACCCGGCTAGGCCGCCCGCTGAGCGCAATCGTCTGCAATGCGGGCATCATGGCTCTGCCACAGCTCCACCTGAAGCATGGCTACGAGCTCCAGTTCTTCACCAATCACATCGGCCATTTCTCGCTGGTCACCTCGCTCCTCGACCAGCTCACCGACGACGGGCGCGTGGTCATGGTCAGCAGCGATGCGCACAAAGGCGCACCCCGAGCGGGCATTCAGCTCGACAACCTCGACGGCAGCCGCGGATACAGCCCATGGGCAGCCTACGGTCAGTCCAAGCTCGCCAATCTGCTATTCGCCAAGCACTTGGCCAAGCGCCTCCAGGGCACGGGCAAGACCGCAAACAGCCTTCACCCGGGCGTGATTCGCACCAACCTCGCGCGCAACATGAACCCCATTGCCAGAGTTGCGCTCAGCATCGGGGAGCCCTTGGTGCTGAAGACCATCCCCGAAGGCGCCGCGACGCAGTGCTATCTCGCTGCGAATTCCGGCGTGGCGGGCGTGAGTGGAAAGTATTTCGCCGACTGCAACGTGGCCGAGCCGAGCGCCCGCGGCCGTGACGATGCGTTGGCCGAGCAGCTATGGGACATTTCCGAGAAGATCGTCGCCGAGGTCACCTGAGCCGACCCTGAAAGGACCCAAGCCATGCCGCAATCGACAGCTGAAGCAGGTACGGACGTACAGAGCAACGGGTCGCACACTGCGCCCGGCCCCGGTATCGACGCCAGCACCGCGGAAATCGAGCGAATCTTCAAGCTCCAGCGCGCTCATCAATACACCGTTGCCAAGACCACGGCGCGTGAGCGCAAAGAAAAGCTCAAGCGGCTCGAGGCCGCCTTCCTTGCCCGCAGGGAAGACATTCGAAAAGCGCTCTACGACGATTACCGGAAGCACCCGAGCGAGGTCGACCTCACCGAGGTGTTTCCCGTGACCAGCGAAATCAAGCATGCGGTTCGCCATCTTTCGAAGTGGATGCGTCCGCACCGCGTGAAGACACCCATGGCGTTGCTCGGCGCGCGCTCGTACGTGCACTACGAGCCCAAGGGCGTGGTCTTGATCATCGCGCCCTGGAACTTCCCGATCAACCTCACGTTCGGGCCACTCGTGGCTGCGCTTGCTGCGGGCAACTGCGTCGTGATCAAGCCCTCCGAGCACACGCCACACGCCTCGGCCGTGACCAGGAGCATCATCGAAGAGGTCTTCGATGAGAGCGAGGTGGCGGTCGTCGAGGGCGGGATCGAAACCTCGACCGCCCTGCTCGCACAGCCGTTCAATCACATCTTCTTCACCGGTGCACCCTCGATCGGGAAGGTCGTCATGGAGGCAGCGGCCAAACACCTCACGTCCGTCACGCTCGAGCTCGGCGGCAAGTCTCCCGTCATCGTCGACGAGACGGCTCAGGTCGATGCCGCGGCGCACCGCGTAGCCTGGGCGAAGTACACCAACAACGGGCAGATCTGTCTCGCGCCCGACTACGTCTTCGTGCACGAAAGCAGAAAGCAGGAGTTCCTTCAAAAGGTCGCGAAGAACATCGAGAAGTTTTATGGGATCGATGCGCGCCGGTCCGACTCCTACGCCCGCATCGTGAACGACCGGCACTACAGCCGCCTCAACGGCTATCTCGAGGACGCGAAACAAAAGGGAGCGACCGTGGCCTATGGCGGCCGGACGGACGGCAGCGAAGACTACATCGAGCCGACGATCTTGACCGACGTGGATCCGACCTCACAGGTGATGACGGAGGAAATCTTCGGACCTCTTCTGCCGGTGTACTCGTTCAAGACGCTCGACGAGCCCATTGCCGTCATCAACTCGAAGGAAAAGCCCCTCGCGCTCTACGTCTACAGCCGCAGCAAGAAGAACACCCAGCGCATCATTCAAAACACCCGCGCCGGCGGCACATGCATCAACCACAGCGCCGTGCACTTCTTCAACAACTACCTGCCGTTCGGAGGCTCCAACAACAGCGGTATCGGCAAAGGCCACGGCTTCTTTGGCTTCGAGGCCTTTTCCAACGCACGGGGGATCCTCAAGCAAATCACACCGTTTACCGCGCTCGACCTGCTGACCGCGCCCTACAACGCGCTCAAGCAGAAGCTGATCGACATCAGCATCAGGTTTTTCTGAGCGACGATGGCCTACGACGAGAAGCTTGCCGACCGAGTTCGCGAGGTTCTCGCGCGGCGGCGAGGGGTCACCGAAAAGAAGATGTTCGGCGGCCTCGCGTTCATGGTGAACGGCCACATGACGTGCGGTGTACTCGGCGAGGACCTGATGGTTCGGGTCGGCCCCGACGCCTACGAGGCAGCTCTGAAACGCGTGGGCTGCCGCCCCATGGACTTCACGGGCCGAGCGATGAAAGGCATGGTATACGTCAGCCCCCGAGGTCATCGGCGCAAGGCGAGCCTCGAGGCCTGGGTGAAAATGGGATTGTCCTACGCCAGGTCGCTTCCTCCCAAGTAGCCCGACACATGTCCCGTAAGGTTCCCTGTCAGTACGAGCCCGGCAGCAAGCGCAAACGGGTGCTCTACGTCGGTTCGGGGCGCAAGTCGTTCGAGTCGCTCATCGACGACATGGCCGGTGCACCGGGTACGCGACGTCTAGCATCCGAAATCTACCCCGTGCTCGAAGTGCGCGGGCACGAGACCGAGCTCATCCCAGTCTGGGACACCGTCGGAGCCACCGATGCGCTGCGGTCCGCCTACGTGAACCTCCTGCTCATCGACCTTCGCTGGTGCGAGGACTTTGAAGACCGGGTCGCCGAGATTCAGCGGCTTTTGAAGGAGCTCGATCACGACGAGGACGTCGAACAGCGCTATGGGTTTCACCGAATCGTCGTCCTGATTTCGGGGCCCGACGCGAGTCGGCTGGACGACCTCATCATCGAGCTCGGCGCAGTCGGTGTGCGTCACGTGCTTCGGCAGGACTTTCGCGAGGAAATGCCGGCATGGTCGACCGACCCCGCGTTTGCCCATCGGGTGCTTCGCTACGCGGTCGACCTGACCAACTCGCGCCGCATCGGAAAGACCGCGATCTGCGCCTCGGGGGGCGGCATCACCGGCATTTATTTCGAGATGGGCGTCCTCAAGTGTCTCGACGACTGCTTGACGAACTGTGGCGTCAACGACTTCAGCATGATGTTTGGCATCAGTGCGGGCGCCGTCGTGACCAGCTTGTTGTCGGTGGGCTACACCCCCGACGAGCTCATGGCGGGCATCGCCAGCGTGCCTGGCGGCCGCGTTCCGCCCCTCTCATTGAGCCTGCTGCGCCTCTCGCATTTCAATCACGAGGACATGCGGTGGCGTCTGAAGAGCGCCGCGCGGACGGGCGTGCGAGCCTTTTGGGACGCCATGCGCGGACGAGGCGATGACACTGCGGACGCGCTGTTTCTCGAGTACACGAGCCTCGTTGGCGCACCGTTTCATTCCGCGGAATTCGAGGTGATGCTTCGGCGGATTCTGCAGATGTCGGGAAGCACGAACGACTTTCGACAGCTTCCGGCCGAGCTCTACGTCGGCGCCTCGGATCAAGACGCACGCTCGCACGTGCTTTTTGGGTCCGAGGGCTACGACCACGTCCCGATCAGTAAAGCCGTGCAGGCCTCGCTCAGCGTCAATCCGGCCTTCTCGTCCGTGCCGATCGAAGGGCGCTACTACGAGGACGGCGCCATCACGCGCACGTCCAACTTCACCGAGGCGATCAAACGGGATGCGACGCTGGTCGTCAACGTGGATCCCTTCGTGCCCTATGTCTCGAAGCTGCCGGGCGTCGCTCACCGACGCGGGGTGCTCTACAACATCGATCAGGACATCCGGACCATCACGTTCACTCGCTTCGAACGCGCCCGCGATGCGGTGCTTCGCAAGAACCCCGAGGTGAGCTCCTACACCTTCCTCCCGTCCAACACGCTGCGCCGACTGCTCTCGACGAACCCGATGGACCATCGGCCCTATCTCGAGATCTGGCGCGGAGCGTACCTTTCGGCTTGTCCAGGGATGAAAAATACCAGCGCATCGTTGCCGCCTTTACCGATATCACCAGCACCCTTGGCCTTGACCTCTCTGATGACAGCCTACAGGAAACCCCCCACCGCATCGCCAAGATGTACGTGCACGAAATCTTCTCCGGCCTCGACTACAGCCGATTCCCGAAAATTTCCGTCATCGAGAACAAGATGCAGGTGGAGGAAATGGTGCAGATCGATGACATCGACCTGGTCAGCACCTGCGAACACCACT
>JAHELW010000128.1:9586-9955 GCA_024643985.1 Myxococcales bacterium
TGCTCCTCGACACCAGCCTCGCGGAGCTCGTCGCCGAGCAGCTCCGAACGACCACGAAGCTCAGCTTCGAAGACTTCTTCCCCGAGCGCGAAGTCGACATCGAAAGACGAGAGTTCATGAGCCCCCCCCAGCTCAGGGGACAGTCTCCCCCTCCGCAAGCTCCCTGATTCCAACCACTTACGACCCACACCGCGAAAACCCGAATTCGCCCTCGGTACGGGGCTCGGAAAAAACGCGACGCGGGCCTGCGCGGAGCGGGAGCGCCTGCAAATGCGGCCCGCAAGGCCGGAGAATCGGTCGCGACGCCCGTGCTCGCGAGTGGGTGCCCGCTCGCTACGCTCGCCCCCACTCGCTGTGCTGGGCATCCCG
>JAHELW010000129.1 GCA_024643985.1 Myxococcales bacterium
TGGCCGGGAAGGACACTGGAACAGCGTCCGGGCTAACTCCCCGACATCACCTCAGCGCGAAGCCCCGTGGACGATGCACAGCATCGTCTTTACGGGGTGCGAGGGACAGGACTCGAACCTGCACATCCAAAGGACACTGGAACCTAAATCCAGCGCGTCTGCCAATTCCGCCACCCTCGCTTGCGGTGTGATTTCGGAGGGTTAGCACTTCGGCAACTTGGTTCAAATCGGCCAGCGACAAGTGGCGGATTCGAAGGGCTAAGGTGGCGGCAGCGCGAAGACGGCGACCTTGGCCTCCAAGAGCCCAGCCACGTACACGTGCGCTCCATCTGGGCTCACGGCGCTACGCACCGCAGTTTCGAGCCCGTCCACGCAATCTACGCCGTCGACGAGGACTTCTTCGAGGTTGAGCAGTCCCGTCGCCGTGTCACGGCTGAAGACAGAAAGGGCGTTGGCCGAAACGCCGGTGACTAGCGCCATGCCTCCATCGAACGTAAGCGACACCGAGGAGGGCTGGCGCAACGCGCTGATTCCCCCACCGCCACCGAGTTGGACCTCGGAGAACTGAAGCTCACCGGTGGCGGAATCCCGGTCAAAGGTCACGAGCGCGTTCTCGCCTCCGCCGAACGTGTGGGCGATGCTAACCGAGTACAGCTGAGCCCCATCGGGACTCACCGTCGCCTCGGTCGCCCCGTCGAGCCCATCGACCTCTCCCACACCGTCGGCCTGCACTTGAACGAAGTGGATCGCGCCCGTGATTGCGTTGCGTTCGAACACGGCCACCGCATCGTCTCGAAAGGCCGTCGTGTAGAGGTGGGCACCGTCGGGGCTCAAGGTCACGCTCGAGATACCGTCGAGCCCCGTGACGCCGCCGACGTCATCGGTGATTGCCTCGACGAAGCTCAACGCGCCACTCGACGCGTCGCGGTCGAAGTGCGAAACGCGTCCCGGAACGGGAGGTGTCCCCTTTTCTCGACCCGATGAGGCCACGTACACGTGCGCGCCGTCGGGGCTCACGACAGACTCGTGGGCCGCTTCGAGGCCTTGGACGCCCGCCACACCTTCGAACTCGGCCTCGACGAACGTTAGCCGACCCGAGCTGGCATCTCGAGAGAAGACCGCGATCGCGCTTTCGCCGACGCTTGTTGCGTAGAGGTGAGCGCCGTCCGGACTCAAGGTGACAGAGGCCGTGGTATTGAGACCATCGACGCCATCCGTGTCGTCGAGGACGGTCTGAACGTTTTCGAGCTTGCCGGTGCTCGGGTCCCGCGCGAAGGCGACGAGGGCATCGCCATTGCCTGCACTCACATAGACGTGCGCCCCGTCCGGGCTCACCGCCACCGCGCTCGCCTGAACGTCCGTGAGCGAGGGCATCGGGACGGCCTCGACGAAGCTCAAAAGTCCCGTCGGGCCGCAAGGCATGCCTCCGGAACCGCCGGCGCCGCCGGCCGAACCACCAACCCCAGCTCGACCGCCAATGCCACCGGTGCCCCCCTTGCCACCAACTCCTGCCGAGCCACCGTCACCGGCCTCACCACCTACGCCTGCCGACCCGGCCGCGCCCGCGGAGCCACCCACGCCACCTGCACCCGCTTCGCCACCTGCACCCGCTTCGCCACCTGCACCGCCTGTCGCGCCCGCTCCGCCGGAGCCGCCGTCGCCAGTGGTTTCACCACAGCCGGAAAGCCGCGCGAGTCCCACGGCACAGAGAACAAGGAATACAGCCAACAACCGGATCAAAACGCCTCCGTATAAAGCACACAAAAGCTGGCGAGCGCAACGCGCAGGGCCCTCATCAATGGTCCCCGTCTTCGCGTCCCCGCACGACGCGCTGGCCGGCGCGCGCGCCCCGGTACTCGGTGACGACGGTGCACTGGCCTTCGTGTCCGTCGTGCTCGAAGTAGATCACGACCCAGTCGCGCACGCGGCCGAGCTCGTGGGCGCGATCGGTGTTGGAAAAGAGCGCGGTGAAGTGCCATCCGTCCTCGTAGCTGTGAAGGATCGGGAGCCAGGCGGCGCCCTCGGGGTTGTTGCGCCGCGGCGCGATACGGGGAAGCTCGTCGGCGGCAGCTTTGTCGCGGTACTCTTGGTCGACCTGGAGAAGGAGCGAGACGGGCGGCTTGTCGCCGGCCGGCTCCGCCTTGGCTATCTGGGCGCCGATGCGCTCGAGCTCGTCGTACCGTCGCGCACGTCCCCGTGCCGAGCGCGCAAGCATGGTGGCGAGGATGTCGCGAACGGCTTCGAGACGCCTCGGCCCAAAGCCTGCGACCTCGTCGAGGCGGCCGTCGTGCGCGGCCACCTCGAGCGCCTCGAGCGTGTCGATGTCGAGCTCCCGGTGGATGCGCTCCGCGAGCTCTTCACCGATTCCGGGCACCGTCTTGAAGAGCTCGACCGGTGAGAGCTGTCCTTCGAGGCGCCCGAGAAGCCGAAGCTTCCCGGTGTGGGCGATCTCGTCGATCGAGCTCGAGAGGCTCGAGCCGATTTGCGGAAGCGCGTCGAGCCCGGCTCGCCCCTGAGTCAGCGCGAGGTCCTGAATGCTCTCCTCGTGACCGCGCACCACGGCAGCACCGGCGCGATAGGCATCGACCCGGTAGATGTTTGCGTGCTGGACCTCGAGCCGATCGGCGACGGATTCGAGAATGTCGGCGATCTGGTCATTACTCACGCGGGGTGGGCTCGAGTCCACGCGTCGATCAAGCCAGCTGTTTGCCGAGGATGCAAGCGCACTTGCTCCGCTGGCACGGCCGCGCGCTTCGATCAACGCTTCCGGCTAGCCATGGCCTCATCGGAGCACCCTCGGATCGCCGCGTTTTTCGATCTCGATCGCACTTTGCTCGACATGAACAGCTCGACGCTTTGGGCGATGCACGAGCTTCGCGGCCGCAGTATTTCACTCCGGCAGTTCGGGCGCGTGCTCGTGTGGAACGCGCTCTATCATCTGTCGCTGATCGACATCGAAACCGCTTTTCGAGAGGCGGTAGGGCACTATCGCGGACGCCTCTACGACGACCTCGAGGCCGAGACCCGAGCCTGGTTCGCGCGCGACGTCGCTCATCACATTCGGCCGGGCGCCGCAGAGGCGCTTCGCGATCATCGCCACCAAGGCCACCGGCTGGTTCTGCTCACGAGCGCGTCGGCGTTTGCCGCTCGGGCGGCACGCGACACGTGGGAGCTCGATGATTTCCTTTCGAACGATTTCCCGACGGACGATCGCGGCCGCCTCGACGGGAGCTTCATCACGCCGCTCTGCTACGGACCGGGCAAGGTGGAGCGCGCGCGCGCGTGGGCTTCCGAGCGCGACGTCGATCTCGCCACGAGCTATTTCTACACGGACTCGTACAGCGACGCGCCGATGCTGCGCGTGGTCGGAAACCCGCGTGTGATCAGCCCCGACCCGCGCCTCAGCCGCGAGGCCCGGCAGCGAGGCTGGCCCATCCTGCAATGGTGACCGCGACCGGCCGCACGCTTGTGTGATACCCACAGAGACATGTCCTACGTGGAGAGCGACGAGCAGCAAATGCTGCGTCAGCAGGTCCGTGAGATCGGCCGCAAGTACGGCCGCGAGTACTACGCCGAAAAGGCGCGCGAGGGATCACCGCCCGACGAGCTGTGGACGGAGGTCGCCGAGCATGGCTTCATCGGCGTGAACACGCCCGAGGAGTACGGCGGCGCGGGCCTCGGCATCTACGAGCTCGCGATCGTCTGCGAGGAGCTCGCCGCAGCGGGATGCCCCCTTCTCTTGCTCTTGGTTTCGCCCGCGATCTGCGCAACCGTGATCGCGCGGTTTGGAAGCCCGGCGCAGAGGGAGCGATGGTTGCCGGGTCTCGCCTCCGGAAAGCTCAAGATGGCGTTTGCGATTACCGAGCCGAACGCAGGCTCGAACTCGCATCGCCTCGAGACCGCGGGCGTCAGAGCTGGCGACGACTGGGTGCTTTCGGGAACCAAGTACTACATCTCCGGTGCGGATGACGCCGACGCGATCCTCGTCGTTGCCCGGACCGGCGGTGCTGACGAAGGCCGCGGCCGCTTGTCGCTGTTCATCGTCGACGCTGATGCGGCGGGCCTCGAAAAGACGTTGATCAGAATGCAGATCCCGGGCGCCGACCGGCAGTTCACGCTGTTCTTCGACGACGTTCGCGTCGGAGGCGACAGGCTTCTCGGTCACGAAGGGCAGGGCCTTCCCCAGATCTTCGTCGGGCTCAATCCGGAGCGCATCCTCGGTGCGGCGCTCGCCAACGGCGCGGCTCTCTACGCGCTCGAGCAGGCGAGCCGGTACGCCAACGAGCGGTCCGTCTGGGGAAAGCCGATCGGTACACACCAAGGCATCGCGCACCCGCTCGCGGAGGCAAAGATCGAAGTCGAGCTCGCGCGCCTGATGACGATGAAAGCCGCCTGGCTGTTCGACCGGGGCAAAGACGCGGGCGAGGCCGCGAACATGGCGAAGTTCGCAGCAGGGGAGGCGGCTACTCATGCCGTGGACACGGCGATCCAGGTCCATGGCGGCAACGGCATGTCGGAGGAGTATGGGCTCGTCTTGCTTTGGGGCATGGCCCGCACGCTTCGCATCGCGCCCGTGAGCCGCGAGATGGTCCTGAACTTCATCTCACAGCACGTTCTCGGCTTACCGAAGTCTTATTAGCGGCTCCGCCGAATCCACCGGCGTCGCGGCAGCACGCCTCGCTGCTGAAAGCCCTCGAGCGACCTTCGAATCGCCTCGGCGCGCCTGTGCTGGACGATGTGGCCGCCGGGATACGTGAGAAGCTCGCTATCGAAATGCTCGGCCAGGCGGCGGCCGTGCTCCACGGTCGCCAGTCGGTCGTATTCGCCCGACACGATCGAGACTCGCTTGGGCTCGACCTTGGGCATCCGGCAGACGGGAGTGATGGGCACGAGCTGCTCCCGGTAGCCTTCGTAGAGCACTCGCTGCACGTCGCCTTTGCCCGGAACCAAATCGTTGTCGTACATCACGTCGGGCATGCTGCAGATCGGAATGTAGGAGAGCACGAAGTCGACGTCCGAGGTGACGGTTGCCAAGAGCGCCGCGGTGTAGCCGCCGAGGCTCATGCCCACTACGCCAACGTGGCTCGCCCCCGCGTCCCGCATCGCGCGAATCGCGATCTGCAGGTCCCAAATCGCTTGGCGAAACCCTTCGATGGTGAAGGCCGTGTCCTGCTGAGGCCACTCCGGCGGGAACGAGTGCCCCCGCGGGCCGTGAAACGGAAGCGCAAACATCGAGACACCGATACCGAGCCGGTGAAACTCGCGCATCGGCCAAGCCACCCGTTCCATCAGGTGATGACCCGAAGAAAAGCCGTTGACGAGAATCGCCATCGGCTTCCCCTTGATCCGTAGGTTGAGCGTTCGAAGCAGCGCGGTCTGGTTGTCGCGATGGCTTCGGTACTCGCGCTTGATGCTCTTGAAGATGACCGGGTGTTTGCTTCGCCAGCTCCATTCGGCGAACCCCACCCTATGTGGTGGCAGCCACCTCTTCTTCACGTCGATGCGCCCCGGATCTGGAAAGAGGCCGTCCGCGCTGCCGCGGTACGCGCGGTATTCAGCGCTCGACGCAAACGCGGTGAGGTCGTACCGAAGCTCTGCGGGCTCTTTCAGGTCGGAAGGCTTCAGCTTGCCGAGCTGCGAGATCAGAAAGCCGTCCGTTCGATACGCGAGCCTCTGCACCAGTCCGCGCGGCTTCGGCGTGGCGGCAAGATCGCTTGCCCCGCTCTTCAGCGAAATGCTGCTGGCTCTGCCAGAATCGCTCGCGTCCCATGCCTGGTACAGATCGCGTGCCAAGATGGTCTAGGCATATATCGAAATGACGCGGAACGAGCAATTCCGATCCAAGACGCGAGCGCGTTCGCGCAAGATTTGCGCCTGAGTCACGGCAATCTCTCGATGATATCCTCGACGTCATGCGAGCCATGCTTCTCGATGCTCCCGCCCCCATCGAGTCCCATCCGCTGCGGCTCGGGGATGTACCGATCCCGGCGCCTGCAGCAGACGAAGTGCTCGTTCGCGTCCATGCATGTGGCGTCTGCCGCACCGATCTTCACGTCGTCGAAGGCGATCTCGAAGCCGGGCCGCTGCCGATCATCCCCGGGCACCAAGTCGTCGGGCGAATCGAGGCCATCGGCTCGAACGTGACCGATCGGAAGGTTGGCGAACGCGTGGGCGTTGCCTGGCTTCACCGTACCTGCGGCTCCTGTGCCTTTTGCAAGAGCGGCCGGGAAAACCTCTGCGACGCGCCGAAGTTCACCGGCTGGACCGTGCACGGCGGCTTCGCGGAGCATCTCGTCGCGCCCTCAGACTTCACGTATCCCTTGCCGGAGAGCTTCACGGACCTCGAGGCCGCCCCGCTTCTTTGCGCAGGCATCATCGGGTATCGATGCCTTCGAAAGACCGGGATCGCCGACTGGGCCGGAGCGCGTCTCGGGCTCTACGGTTTCGGGGCCGCGGGCCACGTAGCCATTCAAATCGCGCGGGCACGAGGCGCCGACGTCTACGTGTGTACGCGCGATCGAGAAAAGCACCAGGCCCTTGCCGAGGAGCTCGGCGCGACCTGGACGGGAGGCACCACGGAGGCGCCGCCGGTGGCGCTCGACGCGGGCATCATCTTCGCACCGGCCGGAGAGATCGTTCCCGCGGCGCTTTCTCATCTCGACAAGGGGGGGACCCTCGTCCTCGGGGGCATTCACATGAGCCCGATTCCCGAGCTTCCGTACGAGCTCCTCTATCGTGAGCGAGTCGTGCGCAGCGTGGCCAACAACACCCGGGCGGACGGTCACGAGTTCCTCGAAGAGGCCGCTCGGGTGCCGGTGCGCACGCACGTCGAAACCTTTCCGATCGAAGAGGCCAACGTCGCGCTCGATCGCCTTCAACACGACGGCATTCGCGGGGCCGCCGTCCTGACGACTTAAACGAAGACGCCGCGCTCCGTGGAACGCGGCGTCCTCCGTTCTCGCGTTGGGGCGAGACTACTCGGCGGCTTCGGCCATCAGTCGCGCAACCACGTATGGATCGATGTTCGCACAGGGACGGCGATCCTCGAGGTAGCCCTTGCCATCGAGATCCGTCTGCATCGGGATTCGAATGGACGCTCCGCGGTCCGACACGCCGTACTTGAACTCCTTGAACGACGCCGTCTCGTGCGCGCCTGTGAGGCGATCCTCGAGGCCCGCACCGTAGTTCGCGAGGTGAAGCGCGATGCGATCCGGCTCGCCGAGCCGCTGAATGTACTCGTTGATGATCCTGAGACCACCCTCTTCACGCATCGCCTTCGTGCTGAAGTTGGTGTGACAGCCCGCGCCGTTCCAGTCACCCTTGGCCGGCTTCGCGTCATAGCTGATGTCGACGCCGTACGTCTCGGCGATTCGTCCGAGAAGGTATCGCGCCATCAGCATGTGGTCACCGACCTCGGTGATGCCGCAGGGGCCGATCTGGAACTCCCACTGGCCGGGCATGACCTCTGCGTTGATGCCGGACATCTTGACGCCGGCCTTGAGGCACGCGGTCATGTGCTCCTCGACGATCTCACGGCCGAAGACGTACTCGGCGCCCACGCCGCAGTAGTAGGGACCCTGCGGACCCGGGTAACCATTCTCGGGAAAGCCGAGCGGGTACCCGTCCTTCATCATCGTGTACTCCTGCTCCATGCCATACCAGCAGTCGAGCGAGGACTTGGTGCGCTCCTCGACCTCGAGTGCCGCGCGGCGCGTGTTGGTCGGGTGCGGCGTACCGCCATGGGTCACGACCTCGCAGAGCACGAGCAGGTTGTCGCCGCCTCGGAGCGGGTCGCGAGTGGCAAACACCGGGAACAGCTGGCAGTCCGAATCGTCTCCGGTTGCCTGGTTGGTGCTCGAGCCGTCGAAGCCCCAGTGGGGAAGCGCCGCAACGCCGGTGATCGCTCCGAGCACCTTTTCGATGATGTTCGCTTCGAGCATTTTCGTTTTCGAGCGAAGAAGCGGCGTCGGCTCGGTGCCGTCGACCCAAATGTATTCAGCCTGTATGATGCTCATCGTTTCAATACTCCTGAGAGGTGTGTTCGTCGCCGGGCACCCGTGAACGGCGTCGACGGTGAACCGCGGGGGTTGACCCTCCGTCCGGGTGCCGGGTCGAAGAGCTGACTGCCGATCTGTGGCTCGCGATTGTTTCCGGAAGGTTTCCGAGCCCTTTCCTAGATGAAAAAACGGGCGGACCGCCGCGTCGGGCAACGTCGCATCAGGGTAGACAGCCTGCGAAGAAGGTCGTTTTTTGGCGCTTTGCAGGCTGTGAGGGAGGATGGGGTGGGGGGCCTTGCGCCGGTTGTGTCTAAGCATCTGGAACTATTGAAAAATCTTCCGAATGGCCAAGCTGGGGCGGTTTGCGCTACATACAGTTGCAGTGTAGAATATCGTCATAGTTGGCTTTTTATGTTGGGGAGTTTGTCATGCGGAATTGGCTTTCGATCGCGCTAGTAGCCGTAGCCGGAGTGGCCGTAGCCGGCCTCGTCGTACTCGGGTGCAGCGGTAGCTCGGATGGATCCGGCGGTGGAGGCACCGGCGGGGGTCGCACGCTGACGTGTGAGACGTTGACCAACCCGCCCCTTGGCTGCGACGACAGCTGCCCGAACGGCAGCGACTCGGAGTGTCAGCTCGGGACCTTCTGCCTGAACGGCAAGTGCTCCGCGCAGTGCACCGCGGACGAGGGCTGTGACGCCAATTCGACCTGCAACACGCGCGGCCGCTGTGTTCCGAACATGGGAACGGGTGGCACGGGCGGTACGGGCAATACCGGTGGCAACGCATGCCAGTCGGTGACGATCACGCCGACTCGTAGCATTCCGAACGTGATGTTCCTCGTCGACCAGAGCGGCTCGATGGATGCTGCCTTTGGCGGGGGGGAGAATCGTTGGGAGGCGGCTCACACCGCAATCACTGGAATCGTCGACGCACTCGACTCCGTCGTCCGGTTCGGCCTGACCACGTACACTTCCGACAACGGTAACGCCAATCTGCCCTGTCCTCGATTGCCGACGCAGATCGATTTCGGGCTCGACAACTCCGTCGACATCGGGAACGACAGTCTGTACCCGTACACGTATCCGACCAACGCCGGAGCGGACACGCCCACCGGGGACAGCATCGACGCGCTGGTCGACTTGATTCAAGGCAACCCGCCCCCGAACGAGGGCCCAACGATCATCGTGCTTGCCACGGATGGGCTACCGGACTCCTGCGAGTGCCCCAACGGCTATCCGCCCGATCCCGGCGACAACTACTGCGAGCCCACGGCCACCGACCCGCAGGTCGAGGCGGTCAGCGCTGCGGCTGCAGCCCATGCCGAGGGCCTCGACGTCTTCCCGCTCTGGGTTGGCGATCTCGACGACAACCCGAGCGACCCGACTCGCAGTCACATGCAGGACGTTGCCAACGCTGGCATTGGTGGCACCGGCACCGTCTACGTGGGTGACGATCCGTCGAATCTTTCCGACGCGTTCCAGGCCATCATCAGTGACAGCATTTCTTGCGACATCCAGATGGACGAGCGCTTCGACGACAAGGAGAAAGCGTGCAACGATCCCGAGAGCGACGTTCGTCTCAATGGCGTGCCGCTCAGCTGTCCGGACGAGTGGCGCGTGAAGCCTGGCGTCGACGACGTCATCGAGCTCGTGGGAAGCGCATGCGACACGTTCAAGAGCGGTGACGTCACCTTCAGCGCGACCTTCCCCTGCGGGGCGATCGTCGTCGAGTAGTCATTCGTCGCCGAGCGTGACTTCAATCAGCTTTCGGGCGCCGGGCTGGACTCGGACGACCCGTCTTTGCGTCGGCAGCTCACGCCCAACCTCGATGATGTGGCGCCCACGGGCGAGCCGCGCCTTCACCGGTGCACGCCCCATGTAGTCGCCGTCGATCCAGACGTTTCCCCAGGGTTCGACCACGACCTGCACCCAGCCGCGCGCAGCGACTCTGGGT
>JAHELW010000130.1 GCA_024643985.1 Myxococcales bacterium
CGAAGCGCAGCGAAGGCGCGGAGGGAGGATTACGGGTGGGGGTGGGTGGGTCGGATATAACTAAACCAAACCAGGCCCCCAACACAGCAACCACCCCCCACCACACGCAGGCCGCTCCGCTCCGCGCAGGCCCGCGTCGTGTTTCTTCCGAGCCCCGTATGCAGGGGGGGGGGAGCTACACCACCTCGATGGCCAGTCCCAGCCGCGTCCCCTCGATTTCGGTGTCGTGCTCGCTCGAAGCCTCGGTGCTCTTGCCGAAGCGCTTGGCCAGGGTTTCGCCCGCGATCCGCTCAGCGTGCTCTTCGATCGCCCTCGCCAGGTCGCCGTCCGCGCTCCAGCTGACGCCGATGCGGGCCTCGTAGGCCAAGTCCATCGCCTTTCGCGCGCGCTGGATGCGGTTGATGACCTCGCGGGCCAAGCCCTCGCGACGAAGACTGTCGTCGATGCGGGTATCGAGCACCACGACCTGGCCTTGGCCGGATGCCGCGGCGAAGTCTTCGCGCGCGCGGAGGCGAACCTCGACCTCTTCGGGAGTGAGCTCGACCGGCCCGTCGGGAAGCGCGACGACGATTCTGCCGGCCTGTTCCATTTCGGCGTAGAGCGCGGACCCGTCGGCGTTGGCGAGCGCCTTCTTGCAGGCCGACACCTGCTTGCCGAGCTTGGGCCCGAGCACTCGAAAGTTCGGCAAGAGCTGGAACTCGACGTACTTCCGCGGCTCCTGCGTGAAACCGAGCTCACGCACGTTGAGCTCCTCCCGAATCGAGCCGGAGAACCGATCGATCGCCTCTCGCTCTGCGTCATCGGCGACGACGACGATCGCCTCGGCAAGAGGCTGACGAACCTTGAGCTTGTTCTCGTTTCGCACGCGCTGTCCCAAGGTGACCACGTTCCGAACGCGCTCCATCGTCTGTCGAAGCCCCTCGTCGACGCGCGCGGGCTCGGGGTCCGGGAACGCCGCGAGGTGCACCGACTCCGGAGAGGACGCGGCGTGCTTTCGGACGAGATTCTGGAAGAGCGTCTCCGTCATGAAAGGAATGAAGGGCGCAGCGAGCTTCGTAAGGTCGACCAGCACCTCGTAGAGCGTGCTGAATGCTGCTCGCTTGTCGGCCGAGTCGTCGGCCGCCCAGAAACGCGAGCGGCTTCGCCGCACGTACCAGTTCGAGAGGCCGTCGACGAAACCGAGAAGGTGACGCACCGCCATGTGGCTCTTGTAGTCGTCGAGCTCGCGGCGAACCGCTCGCACGGTCGCATCTAGCTCCGCGAGCACCCAACGATCCATGTCCGGTCGTTCGGCGAGCGGCGGCCGTGGCGCGCTCGGGGTCCAACCGTCGATGTTCGCGTACGTCACGAAGAAACTGTAGACGTTCCAGATCTTCAGGAGGAACTCCCGCACGGCGTCGGTCGCCGCATCATCGAAGAACCGCGTGTTTTGCCCGGGCACGGTTCCCGCGTAGAGCGCCCAGCGCACGGCATCGGCACCGACGCGATCCATGAGAACCAGCGGGTCCGTGTAGTTCTTGTCGCGCTTGCTGAGCTTCTTTCCTTTGGCGTCGGTCATGAGCCCGAGGACGACGCAGTTCTCGAAGGGATGCGGCAGCGGCCGCTTCTCGAACATCAGGGAGCTGATCGTCATCAACGAGTAGAACCAACCGCGCGTCTGATCGACCGCTTCGGTGATGAAGTCCGCTGGAAAGCTTCGCTCGAACCCCTCCGGGTTTTGGTGGGGGTAACCCCATTGAGCGAACGGCATGCAGCCCGAATCGAACCAGCAATCGATCACCTCCGGGACGCGGCGATACACACCGGGCTCGCCCGGCTTCGTCCAGGTCACCTCGTCGATCCACGGCTTGTGAACCATCAGGTGATCTTGAAGCGTCGGGTCCTCTGCCTTTGCTTTCGTGAAGTGTGCGAATGCGTCGGGATTGCGATCGAGGATCTCGGCAGCCGAGCCCACGGACTCGACCTCGCCCGTCTCGTCGTTCTTCCAGATCGGAAGCGGCGTGCCCCAAAAACGCTCGCGGGACAGGGCCCAATCCACGTTGCCTTCGAGGAACTGGCCCATGCGGCCGTTCTTGATGTGCTCGGGCTCCCAGTGGACGCGCTGGTTGTTCTCTTTGACGCGTTCGATCTCGCGTGTGGTTCGAATGAACCAGGAGCGACGCGCGTATTGGATCAGCGGATCGTCCATGGCCCGCCAGCAGAAAGGGTAATCGTGGCGGTAGACCTCTTCTTTGAAGAGCACGCCGCGAGCGCGAAGGTTGCGGATGATGTCTCGGTCCGCTTCCTTGCAGAAGCGGCCGGCGAAATCGGTCACTTCATCGGGAAAGGTGCCGTCGGGCTCGAGAAGCTGGAGAAAGCCCATGCCCTTTTCCTTGCAAACCCGGAAGTCGTCCTCGCCAAACGCGGGGGCGAGGTGGACCAGTCCCGACCCGCTCTCGAGAGACACGAAGTCGGCGTCCACTACCTGCCACGCGGGGCCGCCCTCGGCCTCCGCGTAGCGAAACGGGGGCTCGTACGACATGCCGACCAGCTCGGCGCCCTTGCGGGTGCTCACGACCTTGCCGTCGCCGCCGAGCACCTTCTCGACGAGCGCGGCCGCCAGGATCAGGCGCTCCCCATCATCGAGCTCGACCGTCGCATAGTCGGTGTCGGGGTCGACCGCGAGCGCGATGTTCGAGGGAAGTGTCCACGGCGTCGTCGTCCACGCGAGGAAAGAAGTGTTTCTCTCGCCCTCGACGGGAAACCGGACCATCACCGAGGGGTCGTCGATGGTTTTGTAGCCTTGGCCGACTTCGCCGGCAGAAAGCGCCGTACCGCCTTGAGGCCACCACCACACGACCTTGTAGCCCTGGTAGAGAAGTCCTTGGTGGAACATCTCGGAGAGCGCCCACCAAACGCTCTCGACATACGACTTGTGAAACGTCACGTAAGCGGAGTCGAAGTCGACCCAAAAGCCGATTCGCTCGGTCATCTTCCGCCACTCACCGATGTACTTGAAAACCGAATCGATGCATTTGCGGCTGAAGGCCTCGACGCCGTATTGCTCGATCGCCTCGCGGCCGCTGATGCCGAGCTCCTTTTCCACCTCGACCTCGACCGGCAGACCGTGCGTATCCCAGCCGGCCCGGCGAGGCACGTGGTATCCGCACATGGTCCGATAGCGGAGAAACACGTCTTTCATCACGCGGGTCAGCACGTGACCTGGATGCGGCATACCGTTTGCGGTAGGCGGCCCCTCGTAGAACACGAACGGCTGCTTCCCCTCGCCGCCCTCGAGCGTCTTCTCGAAGATGCGGCCGCTCTCCCAAAACGCGAGCTGCGTCGCGTCGAGCTCGGGAAAGGCTACCTGCGGGGAGACCGGATCGAACATGGCCACGCGGCATACCACGACAGGGCCTGATTTCCACTGGGAGCCGCTGGTTTGAGAAGGCCCTGCGGTCCTGTTAGACCCCCGCCATGGCAGAGTTGATCGACGGCAAAGCGCTTGCCAAAGAGGTGAGGGCGGAGGTCAAGGCGCGCGCGGAGGCGTTCAGGGCCACGCACAACCGGGCACCGGGACTGGACGTCGTGCTCGTAGGCGAGGATGCGGCGTCGCACGTCTACGTCCGAAACAAGGAGCGGGCCGCGGGCAAGGTCGGCATCGAGGGGAGGGTGCATCGCCTCCCCGCGGAGACGTCCGAGGCCGATCTACTGTCGCTGGTTTTCGAGCTGAACGGAGACGATCACATCGACGGCATCTTGGTTCAGCTTCCGCTCCCCGATCATCTGCACGACCAGAACATCATCGATGCGATCGATCCGGCGAAAGACGTGGACGGCCTCCATCCCTTCAATGCGGGATTGCTTTCGGTGGGCCGCAAGGGCCTGCGCCCCTGTACGCCGAGCGGATGCATGCGCATGCTCCAGCACATTGGATGCGACCCGAAGGGCAAGCGCGCGCTCGTGCTCGGCCGAAGCACCTTGGTCGGCAAGCCCATTGCCATGATGCTCCTCGAGAAGCACGCAACGGTCACGGTCGCCCATTCGCGCACCGAAGACCTCGCGTCGCGCGTTCGCGAGTCGGACATCGTCATCGCAGCCGTCGGGCGTCCCAACCTGGTGAAAGGCGATTGGATCAAGGAGGGCGCAGTCGTGATCGACGTCGGCATCAACCGGCTCGAGGACGGCACGCTGACGGGCGACGTCGACTTCGAAGGCGCCAGCCGGCGTGCCTCGCACATCACCCCGGTTCCAGGCGGCGTCGGCCCGATGACGATCGCGATGCTGCTCAGCAACACGGTCGACGCCGCCGAAGCCCGCATCATGTAAAGGGGATGAGACCTAGCTGAGCTTGTCGATCAGGCGGTCTAGCTCGTCGAAGCTCGCGTAGTGGATGCGGATGTGACCGCGCTCTTTGCCGCTTTCGTGAATGGTCGCGGTGGAGCCGAGAGCGCGGGAGAGGCGTTGCTCCAGGTCGCGCACGTTCGCGCTCTTGGCGGTCTTCGTCTTTGCCGTCGTGCTGACATCGCCGCGGGCGGCGCGCCGCGCCTGCCGCTCAGCTTCTCGAACGCTCCAACCCTTCGTGACCGCGGCACGGGCAAGCTTCTTCATCGTCGATACAGTCGGGGCCGAAAGAAGCGCTCGCGCGTGCCCTTCGCTCAGCTGCCCGTCCTCGACGAGCTCCGCGACGTCGTCCGGCAGCTTCAAGAGACGAAGCGCATTGGTCACGGTCGATCGTTCCTTGCCGACTTTGGTCGCGATCGTCTCCTGCGTATAGCCGTAGTCGTCGACGAGCCGCTGAAACGCGCGCGCGGTCTCCATGGGGTTCAGGTCTTCCCGCTGCAGGTTCTCGACGAGCGCCGCCTCGAATGCAGCTTCGTCCCCCAGCTCGTGCACGAAAATAGGAACCTCTTTCAACCCCGCCTGCTGCGCCGCGCGCCATCGCCTTTCCCCGGCGATGATCTCGAAACCGCCGGACGCCCGGCTTCGCACGAGAATCGGCTCGAGCACTCCGTGCTCCCGAATCGACGCGGCAAGCTCTGCAAGCGCTTCGGCATTCATCCGGGCCCGCGGCTGCATGCGACCCGGATGAAGCTCCTCGATCGCCACGCTGTTCTTCGAGCCGCGTTCGGACGGTGGCGGTACCGCCGGTAGCAGCCCGTCGAGCCCACGCCCCAGGCGCCGGCGGGCCACTAGGCCGCTACCTCCAAATCGTCGAGGAGCTCGCGGGCGAGGTTCAGGTACGTGTACGAGCCGCGCGATGACGCGTCGTACAGGATCACCGGCTTGCCGTGAGACGGCGCCTCGGCAAGCCTCACGTTTCGCGGAATGATCGTCTCATACACCCGGAAATGCCTGCGAACCTCGTCCGCCACCTCGTTGGCGAGGTTGTTGCGCGAGTCGAACATGGTCAAGAGGACGCCGTGAATCTGAAGCGATTCGTTGACCGACGCGCGCACGCGCTCGATGGTACCGACCAACTGCGACAGCCCTTCGAGCGCGTAGTACTCGCATTGAAGCGGCACGATCACCATGTCGGCCGCCGTCAGCGCGTTGATGGTGAGCATGCCGAGTGAGGGCGGACAATCGACCACGATGAAATCGTAGTCGTCCCGCACCGACACGAGCGCCTCGCGCAAACGGAGCGCACTGTCGTCCGCCTGCAAGAGGTCGCGCTCGGCGCCAACCAGGTCCTGCGTGGCCGCGATGACGTGCATGTACGGCATCTCGGTCTCGTAGATCACGTCGGCGGCATTCGCGTCGCCGAGCAGAAGCTCGTAGGACCCCTCGATCTCTTCATCGTTCGGGCTCATCCCCACGCCGGTCGAAGCGTTGCCCTGGGGGTCGAGGTCGACGAGGAGCACCCGCTGCTCCGCCACGGCGAGGCTCGCGCCCAAATTGACCGCAGTAGTCGTCTTCCCCACGCCTCCCTTTTGGTTGGCGATCGCCACCACCCGACTCATGGATTGCGTCTACCAGTGGCCGTCGAGTGTTTCAATCTCGTCTGTTTTTTTGCCATCTCGATCCGCGTGGGTAGGGTGTGCTGCAGTGTAGGACAAAGTAGTCACTCGACATACCATCGACCGGGTAGGCGAGGCGGCAAAAGGGAGGGGAGATGCGCCCTAAGGGACCTAAGAGCTATCACTCGCTGGCCGAGTTCGAGCGCGAAGAGCTTCGCCGCCACCACAAGGCCGGTTGGTCGCTCGACGATCTGTATTCCGAAGCCGACTTCGATCCCGGTGAAGACGATTCCCTGAAGAACGAGGAGCCCAAAGAGCTCGACTTCGACTTCTAGTCAGGCTCAGTCGAGCGGCCCGCCGCCGGGCTGAAGGAAATGCACCTCGTGGCCCTCGTTCGAGTCGTGCTGCGAGGGGCCAATGACGCCTTCCGCCATCGCCCAGAGAAGGGCAAAAGCAAGCGCCAGAGTCACGAAGCTCAGCATGATGAGCTTCGGGCCGCTCCAGAAGGCATCTTCCTTCTCGGTCCGGGCGGCCATCGACTCGCTCATCGGAACGTTGTTGTAGGTGTCTGACATCGGAAAAAGCCCTCTAAACCCTCTCGGTGTCGCTACGTAGTGCCATCGGGCCCGCGGGTCAAACGCGCCCGCGCGCGCAGGATCCCTCGACAATTTGCCGGTCTGTCCTACACCGGATACGCCAACGCCTGAGGTTTCCTCTTGTCCGCAATCGAGCTCATGACCCCGCGCATGCTCGAAGACATGCGCCGCTCCTGCCAGCTGGCTGCCGACTGCCTGACGGCCGTGGGCGACATGATAGGCCCCGGCGTCGCCACAGACGAGATCGACCGCTTCGTGCACGAGTACATCGTTTCCCGGGATGCCCGGCCCTCGCCGCTCAACTACAAAGGCTTCCCGAAGAGCGTGTGCACCAGCGTCAACGACTGCGTGTGTCACGGCATCCCGGGCCCGTACCAGCTGAGTGACGGCGACATCGTGAACGTCGACGTCACGACCTACCTGCCGAAGGAGCACGGTTACCACGGCGATACGAGCGTGACCTTCTACATCGGGGAACCGAGCGAGGAGGCGATTCACGTCGTCGAGACCGCCCGGCGCTGTCTGGAGCTCGGGATCGCCGAGGTGAAGCACGGAAAGCGCATCGGCGACATCGGGGCCGCAATTCAGGAGTACGCGGAAGGACGGGGGTGCTCGGTCGTGCGCGACTACGTCGGCCACGGCGTCGGACGACAGTTCCACATGCCGCCTCAGATTCCGCACTTCGGCCGGCGCGGAAAAGACAAGCGCATGAAGGCAGGGATGGTGTTCACCATCGAGCCCATGATCAACCTCGGCGGCTACCAAACCGAGCTGATGGACGACGAGTGGACCGTGCTCACGATGGACCGAACGTTTTCTGCCCAGTTCGAGCACACGGTCCTCGTCACGCGCGAGGGATGCGAAGTCCTGACCGCGAGAAAGGCCGTGGTCGCCCACTGCGAAGACAAGCCGTGGGCGGACGTCGGTCCGCTGTCCTCGCCCGCGGCGTGGACCGCGCGGCAAGAAAAAACGGGCTGACGAACGCGTCGCCAGCCCGTTTCCCATGCCGTACCGGCTTCGCTACGGACAGACGACGTCCACCGCGGTGAACACCTTCGCTTGCGACGAGTAAACCGCACTCGGGAATTCGAGCGCGCAGCTGGCCCCGACGGAGTCCGTCGCCGTAGGCATCACGTCCGCGCTGACGTCCACGTTGGCGAAGATGACGATTGGATCGCCCCCGGCGACGAGGTCCGTGCTGACCACGGGATCCCCGTTCGAATCGAACGTGAACGCAAAACCGTAGTTGACACCAAGGTCGGCAGACTCTCCGCCGACGACGGGATCCACGTTGAACTCCACGCCGACCAAGGCCTTCGCCGGATCGACGGTCTCGTTCAACGCGGCCTCGACCTCGGCCACGAGAGCGTCCGGAACCACTTCCGGGTCCAACATGCTCAAACCGCCTGGGCCTACCTCGTCCGCGAGGATCTCGCCCCAGCTGTCGGACGCCGTCGTGAGAAACATCACCGTACCAACCGGCGCCTCGAGCGAGAAGGTTCCGTCTCCTCCGCTCGTCGCCGTCGTCGACGTGCCCATCACGGAGACCGTTGCGCCCGCTAGCGGCGTTGATTCTCCTTCGAGCGTGGTGCTGAACACGGTGCCCGTCACGGTAGCCGTGCCGCCGCCGCCCGAGCCGCCGCTGCCGCCTGAGCCACCGCTGCCACCCGATCCGCCGCTGCCGCCGGACCCGCCATCACCCGAATCGCTTCCGCAGCCGACGAGGCTCACGGTCAAACCAATGCTCAATATCAACCATGCGAATTTGCGCATGCCACCCCCTTCTTCGTGAGCCCGTCAGGATAGCCATAGGCGGGGTGGGGAACCAAATTGGCAGGCTCGGACGCTCGCCTACGCCGGGAGCGACACGTAGAGGTTTCCGCCGCTTCGTCGGATGTGCAGCGGGTGAAGCGACATCCCTTCGCAGGGTCCGTCGATGCAGTACCCGTCGCCCGAACGATAGGTCGCGCCGTGCGTCCCGCAGACGAGATGCCTCCCATCCTCAGCGAAAAACGCACCGGTTCCCCCGTCCAAGGGCACGGGAAGGTGGCGGCAGAGATTTCGGTACGCGACGATTCGACCCTGGCCGTCCCGGAGCAGCAGGGCTTCGATGGGGCGGCCCTCGGCGTCGTGGCCGAGAAACGCAGTGCGGATTTCGCCGGCCCGGAGCTCGTCTTCTCGGCACACGAGAGCTTCCACCCCGGTCAATCCTTCCCCGGGTGGGTATAGGCCGCGCGGGCGGGGACGGACACCAGGTCGCGCTCGGGCAGCCAAACCCCCGTGAGCCAACCCCCGTAGACGCATCCGGTGTCGAGGCCGATTGCATGAGGACGAACCTGGAGGCCGCGCACCGCGTCGTGTCCGAAGATCGCCAGCCGCGGGCCCGGCCAGAGCTCGGCCCATGGGGTTCCGTCCTCGTAGCTTCGGGAGCCCGTCCCGTCGGGCAAGATGCTGCGCATGTTCATGAGGTCGTACGGGTCCTGCTCTTCGAGCGGGAGATCTGGAACGAGCCCGGCATGCACCACGAGGGCGTCGTGCGCGTCGAGCTCGAGCCAGAGGGGAAGGGCCGCCAGCCACTTCCAATCCTCGTCCTCGAGCGCGTCGGCCACCCGTTGGTGCGCGGGCCGGAGCGCAGGCGGCGGCTCGTCCGCGAGCTTCGCGTCCCACCAGTGCAGGCAATGCTGGTCGTGGTTGCCGCGGACGGCAAGGCCGCCGAGCTCCCGGAAGAGCCGCACGACCCCGAGTGAATCCGGCCCCTTGGCGACCAAATCTCCGACCGACACCAGCTCGTCGTCCTCCTGCCATCCTGCCTGCTCGAGCAGATCCTCGAGCTCCTCCAGGCAGCCGTGGAGATCGCCGACGATCAGGGTGCGCGCCGTCATATCTCGATCTTGGGGATGACCCCGCCAGAATCCAAGTTCGTGCCGAGACGAGGCCGTTGACAGGCCGCGCAAACCCGCAATAGAGGGCCCATGATCAAAGAAGGTCGCAAGGCTCCCGCATTCAATCTCCCCTCGTCCACGGGCGGCAAGTTGGCGCTCAAGGACCTCGCTGGCAAGTACGCGATCCTCTATTTCTACCCGCGCGACAACACGCCGGGCTGCACCACCGAAGCCAACGATTTCAACAATGCGCTTCGCAAGATCAAGGGGCGCGACGCCGTCGTCGTCGGCGTCAGCAAGGACTCGATCGAGTCCCACTGCAAGTTCGCTGACAAGTACGGTCTCAAGTTCCCTCTTCTGAGCGACCCCGAGGGGAAGATGCTCGAGAAGTACGGCGCCTGGGGCGAGAAGAACATGTACGGCAAGAAATCGATGGGCATCATTCGCTCGACCGTGCTGATCGGACCCGACGGAAAGGTGATCA
>JAHELW010000009.1 GCA_024643985.1 Myxococcales bacterium
GTTGCCACCCGGCAGGCACACCCAGATCTCGTCGTCGAAGCTGCCGCCTACGCCCCCGAGTCCGCCCGTACCGCCGAAGCCGGCCGAGCCGCCGTCACCGCCCGCGCCACCGGTGCCGGCGGTGCCGCCCGCTCCACCCGAGCCGCCGTCACCAGCCATACCGCCGGCGCCACCGACACCGCCCTCACCCCCGGCGCCGCCGAAGCCGATGTCGGACGACCGCAGGCAGGACTCGCCGTTCGTGCAGCGAACGTCGTCTGCGCTGCACTGCTTCATGCAGAACTTCCCGTAGACCGTCTGGGCGCAGACCGAGCTGCTGTTGCACTCGCTGGTTTGAAAACACGCGTTTCCGTCGTTGACCGGCTTGGCGCAAGCAATGACGGTGACGACGGTCGACGCGAAGACGAAAAGCGGGATTCGGGCGCTCATCGAGTCCGTATGTAGCAAGACAGCCCGGTCTGGGCGATTTTTGTACACCCGGAGCTAGGCGCGTGCCGCTGGGCCGGGGCGAGCCGACGCTTCGTAGCGTTCTTTCGCGTCGTCATAGGTGAGAAGCTCGGCCGCGGCGTCGAGGGGCTGGCGCTCGAGGGCGGACTTGTCCGGCCGAAAGCCGTCGGTCATCGGAATCTGCTCGACCCGCTTCACCCAAAGCGGACGCTCTGCCGGGTCCAGCTCCGAGGCGAACCGATTCCACGCCTGCAAATCGATGGCTCGATTCTCGCGCGTCGCCACCACCGCGACCGGCCGGTCACGGCCGTCTTGCTCGACGCCGTAGACGACCGTGTGCCGCAAGGGAGGGAAGCCGTAGAGCGCATCCTCGATCGATCGCGTCGCCACCCACCCGTGAGCCGTTCGAAGCATGCGGCTCACTCGATCGACGAACCAGAAGTCGCCATCGTCGTCGCGACGAAGCACGTCCCACGTGACGAACCAATGGTCATCGGGCTCGCGCACACCCTGGACGAGCCGGTTCCCCGCCTCCGCACCTCCGGTGAAGCTCGCCATCGGATGCTGCGCGTCGAGCTTCGCCAGGAGCACGCCGTCATCGCCGGGCTCGCAGCGTTGCAAGAGACCTCGGTCGTCCCGCGAGAACTCGCGACGATCGAAATCGTATCGCACGAGCTCGACCTCGGCGCTGCCCGGCAGCGGACGGCCGAGCGCGCCCACCTTTTCTCCGGACGCGTTCGCCAAGACCGCGTTGCCTTCGGTCGAAGCATAGAACTCGAGAATGCCCACGGGACCAAACCGCTCGACGATGCGCTGCCACACGTCGGCGCGAAGGCCGCTGCCCGCAAAGAGTCGAATCGGGTTCTGGTTGTCGATCGACGAAGGCGGCGCGCAAAGGAGCTCGCGGAGCATCTCGCCCGCGTAGAAGACGACGGTCGCGCCGTAGCGGCGGACGTCTTCCCAGAACATCTCGGGGTCGAGCTTGTCTGCGAGCGCCAAGCGGGAGCCCCCGACGAGCCCTCCTCCGACCGTCACCAGCATGCCCGCGGGATGGTGGAGCGGGAGGCAGCAATACACCGTGTCCCTCGGCGACAGCGTGCACGCGGCTGCCGTGCCGTAAGCGGAAAACGCCCACCGCTGATTGGTGATCTTGGCGGCGCGCGGCTTTCGGCCGCGGCCCGCCGTGAGCATGATGAGCGCGAGATCGCGAGCGCAGCCAGGGTTCTCCTCGTACCAACCCGGGAGCTCCACCGAGTCGGGGTCGATCTGCTCCATGTCGACGACGCCGGTGGGCAGGCTTCGCGCCTCGTTGGCTCCACCGAGAACGAGCACCTCGCCCGAGAGGTCTTTGCCGAGCGCCGCGTTTTCCGGATCGGTCACGAGGAAGCGTGGCGCCGACGCGTGAATCGCATCTTCGAGCGTCTCCCGCGACCGCGCCGGGCTCAGCAGGATCGGAACCGCGCCGAGCCGGCTCAACGCCGCGGTGACGGAGAGGTAGCTCGGGCGCGGCCCCATCAGGACGGCAACGGAGTCGCCACGCCGGACACCGCAGCGAATCAGCCCGCGAACGACGTTGTCGACGCGCCGATCGGCCTCGGCGTAGGAAAACGCCCGGCCCTCCCAAAGAAAGAACGTCCCTTCGGGATGCGAGGTCGCTTGCTCCGACAGCGCGAGCCCGAGACTGATGCGGGTGTCGGGGGTCATTTGTTGAAGCACGCTCAGACGCGGCACCTGCCACCGGAAGCTGTCGAGCTGCTCACCGAGATCGGTCGCCGCGCGTCCGAGACGCTGCCACCAGGCGCCCACGGTCCCCGTGACCGTCTCGTAGAAGAGCCGCACGTCGAAATCGACGTCGTCGAATCGCGCTTCTTCAGGTTCTTCGAGCGGCGGCGGCCTATGAAGCGCGGCCGGCTCCGGCCCCGCTCTTTCTCGCCAGCGCACCCAGCCCGCGACGGTCGGCCAGGTAAACGACATCGCTTGCTTACCGACCACCAAACCGAAGTGCCCGGCCCGCATGGCGACCTCGAAAAGCTCGGCTTGGGGAGCTGCGCCGCGGATCGCGCGGATCGCCGACTCGTTTGCGATCGTGTCCCGCTCGCCGACGAAGAAAAGGACCGGGCAGCGAATGTCCGTCAACGTCACGGTGCGCCCATCGATGACGAAGCCGCCGGAAAGCATCCGGTTGTGCACGACGAACTCGTCGATGAAGGTCTTGAGCGCAGGCCCCGGCCACGCGACGAAGCCCTCACCGCCGAGAAAACGCCGTCGCGCCTCACGCTTTTCGAGCGCCTGCCGGTCGTGGAGCTTGCGGACGAAGTCGATGAGCTGGCCGACCTCTTTGTGGACCGCGAGGAGCTTGAAACCGGTGCTCGTCAGAAAACCCGGCAACCCCTCGAGCCTGTCGATCGGCGCATCGATCGCGCCCTGGGCGAGCTCGAAGACGCGGCCTGCGATGGTGTCGTCGATCATCGGAAGGTTTCGATGAATGTCGACGGGGCTTCCGAACGTGACGAGCGAGGCAATGCCCTCGGACTCCCGATACGCGGCGGTCTGATAGGCGAACATGCCTCCCTGGGAGTACCCCATCAGATGCACATCGCGGCCGGTCGCCTCGCGTACCAGGTCGACCGCGCCGCTCACCGCTTTGACGTGATCGTCGAAGGTGCGCTTCATGCCGCCCTCTTCCTGCTCGGGCGAGCCAAAGTCGATGACCCATACGTCGAGCCCGAGCCCGACGAGAGCCCCCACCCCACTGATGTCCGGTGAGACGTCGTAGATCTCCGCGGTCACCATGAGTGGAGGGATCAGGAGCACCGGCGCATCGACCGTCGGACGATGGTTTTCTCCGCCGTAGCGGCGCAGCCGCGCGAACGAGACATCACGGACGACCTTGTAGGGAGCGTGCTCCGGATCGGTGAAGTGTCCTAGACGCGCCAGCTCGAGCGCGTTTTCCGTCGCCATGGCGACACGCCGAAACGGCGCCCGCCAGTCGAATTTTCGGCCGGTTCCTGCCATCGCTCGGACGATGACCCTAGCACCAACCTTCGAAGAGTTGGAGCGCCAGCTCGAGCCGTGTCACAACCCCCTTCGTTTCATGACCTCAGTGGACGCAATCTCAACGCTTCGCTTTCAAGAGGATGAGGTCGCAGTCTTGCGACGCATCGATCACGTCCTTCGGCGTCATCCGTACCTGCGCGCCGATCTCCGAGCCAGCTGCGCCGCGAGCCGCGCGCTCGAAGAAGTGCTGAGCGCGAGACTCGGCCTGCTGCACACCGAGGGCGTGCCTGCCGTCGACAGCGTGGAGGCAGGCGTCCTCGAAAAGCTTCGCCGAGTCGAGGCGAAGCTCGCCGAGCGAACGGGCCCAGGCCCGATCCGAATGCGATACGAGACCGCGCTTCTCCTCCATCCCGAGCCAAACGCTTCATGGCCCCTCGATGCGGCCGGCCTTCGAGCAGGCGTGACGACGCAGTGGGAGGCTTGGCGAAAGCAACGGTCCAGGCGAGAAGTCGTCATCGAGAAGCTCGAGCAGAACCGGGACTTCTTTCGACACGGCGCGATGCTTCCTCTTTACTGGGCGCGACGCCGGCGGATTCGAAAGCTGATTCCGCGCTCGGTGCTCGATCATTCCGCGCTTCGCGAGACGTATTTCGCCATCGAGCAGATCGGCCCGCTGGTCGACAACTTCGCGTTCAAGGGCGCCGCGGGGCTGCCGCTGTCCTCCGACGTGGGGCTCGCCGACATCGCCTTTCTGTACATGCAGCTCGCCGACGAGCTGTTGGACGAGCTCGCTGCGGCCGCTGGAGGGCACGACGTAGTCGGCAGAGTCGTTCGGTCGGTGTACCGCGATGACACGTCGGAGCGCCCGCTTCGCGGCCTCACGCTGGACCACATTGCCACCGCGGGCGTGCTCCCGGACGCTCATGTCACGAAGTTTGGAATCACCCTGGCCGCGCTCTTCTCGGTGCTCGACGATCTAGCCGCCTCGATGGACCGGCTGCTCGCCGGAGCGAGCAAAGACATCTCGCGCGCGACGCACCTCTTCCTTCATCACTGCTTTCAAACGTATCTCGACGAGGTCGAGCTTTGCCAAGGCGCACCCGAACGAAGAGCCGACCGGCTGCGGTTCGAGGAAGCTTCGTGGCACTTCTATCGCAAGAACAACATGGTGATGATGCTCTGGCTCGATCTTCGGGCGCGCCTGCTGCGGCTCTCACCGGAAAGCCAGGCCGACGTCATTCGGCGATGGGGTTACCTCTTGGCTTCGTTTCAGATCTTCGACGACCTCAAGGACATCGCGCTCGACCTCGGAAAGCAGCCGAGCTACCCGCTGCAGATCGCGGCAAACGACTTCCCGGCCGAGTTCGCGTGGATCGAGAGTCGGTTTCGCGCTCGGCGGGCGCCGATGACGCGGGACGAGGTCGCCGAGGTGAGCCTTCGAGCGAGCAAGACCGTGCAGCGATGTATGCAGCGGAGCCGGCTCATCGCGCTCGCGCACTTCGATAACGCCCTTCTCTATGCGTGGGATCAGCGCTGGAGGAAGAGCTGGATGCGCCGGCGAGCATCCTTCAATCCCCGCGGCGCCTCTTCCCGGAGCGCTTCGGGACGTACCGTCGACCGGTTTTTGCAAGCGCTGGCGGCGACGCGACGCGGTGACACCTCGTCGGCGCTGCGCGATGAAGACCTCGCCTACGCGCTCGACGCCAGCGCGTACGACGGATCGTGGGAAATCTACCTCGCGCTGTTTCCGAACGTTCGGGCGATGTATCGATACGCGACGCTTCGCATGTGGATGACCGCAGGCGAAAAGGCCAAAGCCGCGAGGCGGCTCGTACGTCGTCATCGGCGTAAACGCGCAGGCGCGCTACTCGAGCTCGCCGATGGTGATGTCGACCATCAGGTCGCTGGCGATCGCCTCGAGGCTCGTTCGGAGCTGCTCGAGGTCTAGGGTCTTTGGCGCTCTCAGGCGTGCGGTCGCTTTGAAGAGGGTGTCTCCCGACCACGGGGCGCCATCGCACTCGGTGTTGAGCTCGTCCACGTTCACGTCGCGCGCTGCAAGCGCTTCCGAAATCGCGTGAACGATGCCCGGCCGGTCGCTGCCGATCAGCTCGAGCAGGATCACGTGCCCCCCGTCGTCGGCCTCCTCGAAGCCCCGTTCGACCACGACCCGAAGTCCCGTCGACTCCAACGACTCGAGCCCCTCGGACAGGGCTGCGGCGCTCGCGGCGGGCACGCTCACGCGAAGGATGCCCGCAAACTCGCCTGCGAGCCGACTCATCCGGCTCTCCACCCAGCTACCGCCGTGCTCCTCGACGACGGCGGAGACGGACTCGACGAGGCCGGGCCGATCCTTTCCAATCACCGTGACGACGAGCGACTCCATGCGCGGACAGGCTCCATAGCCTTAAGCACCCGACATTCAAAGGCTTTTGAGGGAACGGTTCGGCGGCGGAGCCGTGCCGCTCGGGGCGGCGCCGTCCTTTTCGAGGAGAAGCGGCTAGATCTCGCGTAGTTAGGAGCTTAGAGCCTGTCCCGATGTTCGCGAAGCGCACGCAAGAGGTCGAGCCCTTCCTCGCGATGGAGGTCATGGAACGCGGGATGGCGATGGCGCGCGAAGGCACGTCGATCGTGCAGCTTGGGGTCGGGGAGCCGAATTTCGATGCGCCGCCGGCTGCGGTTCAGGCGGCAATCGACTCGCTGCGCTCCGGAGAGACGCACTACACGGACAGTCGGGGTCTGTTCAACCTGCGCGAGGCGATTGCCAACGAGTGCGAAGCGCGGCGCGGCGTGGCGGTCGACCCGGATCAAATCGTGGTCACGAGCGGAACCTCGCCCGCGATCCTGCTTTGCCTGAACCTCTTGGTCGACCCTGGAGACGAGGTCGTTCTCGCAACGCCGCATTACCCGTGTTACCCGAACATGATTGCGGTTTGCGGTGGCACGCCGGTGCTCGTCCCGACCGGTCCGGAAGACGGCTTCGTCATGGACGTCGCAAAGGTGCGCGCGGCGATCACACCACGGACACGGGCAATCTTTCTCGCCTCTCCGGCCAATCCCACCGGCGCCGTGCAGCCGAGGGAAGTGGTCGAAGAGCTCAGCTCGCTCGGCATCCCGATTCTTTCGGACGAGATCTACGATGGGCTCACCTACGACGACGCCGAGGTGACGTCTCCACTCGGCTTCACCGAAGACACCTACGTCCTCGACGGGTTTTCGAAGCGCTACGCGATGACCGGCTTTCGACTCGGGTATCTCATCGCGCCGAAGAAGGCGATGCGTTCCCTTCAAAGCCTGATGCAGAGTTTCTTCATTTCGACCTCGCAGTTCGTGCAGCAGGCGGGCTTCGCGGCGCTCGCCGAGGGCGCGGATCACGTCGAGCACATGCGTCGAGAGTATGCGATTCGGCGGCGAATCCTCCTCGACGGGCTACGGGGCATGGGGCTCTCGATTCCCATCGACCCTCCGGGCGCCTTCTACGTCTTGGTCGACATGCGGCACTTCGGGAGAGACTCGCTCACGCTCTGCTTCGACATTCTGGAGCGAGCGCGCGTCGCCCTCGGACCCGGCCGCGACTTCGGCGAGGTGGCCGAGGGTTTCGTCCGATTCAGCTTTGCAACCGCGCGACCCGAGATCGAGGAAGCGCTGCGCAGGCTCGAGCGGGCGTTTCCGGAGCTGTGACCCGGCTCATGCGCTTCCGAGCAAGCTGCGAAGCTCCGCTTCGTCGATGACGCTGACGCCCAAGGTCTGGGCTTTTTCGAGCTTGCTTCCCGCCTCGTCCCCCGCAACGACGTAGTCGGTCTTCTTTGAAACCGACCCGGACACCTTGCCTCCCGCGCCCTTGATGAGCTTGGTCGCTTCGGTTCGCTTCAGCGTGGGAAGCGTGCCGGTGAGGACGAACGTCTTACCGGCAACGTCAGCAACTTCTCGAACGTCCGCCGCCTCGACGCCCAAGTCCACGCCGACCTCCGCGAGGCCCTCGAAGACCCGACGAACGGCGGGCGAGTCGAGCTCGTGAAAGATGCTGTCCGCCGACTTCCGGGCGAGCCCATCGATCGCGCCACGCTCGGTGGACTTCGAAGGAGCCACGGTTTCGATCGCGTCTTCATCCTCTGCGACGTAGCGGGCTGCGAACTCCAGCAGAGCGTCTGCGGTCTTGAAGTAGGCGGCGAGGTCCTCGGCCATCGTTTCGCCGACGTGCCGAATTGCCAGCCCGTTGAGCACACGGCCGAGCCCCCGCCCCTTGGCTTCGTCGAGGCCGGCTTTCACGCGCAGCGCGCTCTTTTTCCCCATGCGGTCGAGCGACGCCAGCGCGTCGACGTCGAGCCGGAACAAGTCGTCGGGCGAGCGCACGCCGAGCTTGTCGACGACCTGGTCGACGAGCACCTCTCCCATGCCATCGACGTCCATTGCGCCTCGGCTCGCGAAATGGCGGAGACGCTCGCGAACCTGGTCGGGACACGCCGGGTTCGGACAGTAGACGAAGATCTCCTCGCTCACCGCCTCGGTCCCGCAGGTCGGGCAGGCGCTCGGTGGAACGAAGCGACGCGTGCCCCGCTTTCGCCGGCTCTTGTCGACTTCGACGACCTGGGGAATGATCTCACCGGCCTTTTCGACGAGCACGGTGTCGCCGACGCGGACGTCTTTGCGTTCGAGCTCGACGAAGTTGTGAAGCGATGCACGGCTGACGGTCGTTCCCGACACGAAAACCGGCTCGAGAATCGCGACGGGGGTGAGCTTCCCGGACTTCCCGACCGACACCTCGATGTCGAGAACCTTCGTCGGCTTTCGTTCTGGAGGGAACTTGTAGGCGACGCCCCAGTGCGGATGATGGCCGGTCGCCCCGAGCCGCGCGTACATCGCGAGATCGTCGATTTTGATGACCATCCCATCGATGTCGTAGTCGAGCTTCTGCCGCCGCGCGTCGTAGTCCTCGCAGTATCGAAGCGCCTCCGCGTCCGAGCTCGTTCGAAAGACCTCGCTCAGGTACACCTCGCCCCCGCGGTCGGCGAGCCATTTCAGCATCTCGAGCTGCGTCGGAGGCAGGGTGACACCTTCATCCCAGGCGACCTGATAGAGGAACGCGCGAATTCCGGTCGTCTCGAGCCCCGCCGGATCCTTGCGCTTCATCATGCCGGCGCAGCCGTTTCGCGGATTGATGAGGGGCTTCTCGAGCGTCGCGTTGTGGCGCGCAAACTCGGTGAGCGGCCAGTAGAGCTCGCCGCGAATTTCGAGCTCGCCCTTGCGTACCCCTTTGAGCTTCAGCGGCACCGTGCCGAGCTGACGAACCTGCTTCGTGATCACGTCGCCGCGCTGCCCATCGCCGCGAGTGACGGCCCGCGCGAGCTGACCGCCGACGTAGAGGAGCGAAACGGAGATTCCATCGACCTTCGGCTCCACGATGACGGGAACCTCGTCGATCTCGAGCTCCTTTTGACGGCGCCGGAACCAAGCGGAGAGCTGATCCTCGAGCGACATCGGCTCGCCGCTGCTGTCGCGCCGGTTCGGCGAGAGCTTTTCGAGCGAGAGCATGGGCACGCGGTGCTCCACCGTCTCGAAGCCCGCGGTGTGGTCCTCCCCGGGACGCACGTCGACGCGTTCTTCGGCATCGATGCCCAGATCGTCGGCGAGCTCCTGGTAGCGGTCGACGAGGTCGTCGAAGGCGGAATCCGGGATCTCCGGCGCCCCTGCCCGATACGCGGCCTCGTGATACCGAATCTGCTCGGCGAGCTGCTTCAGCTCGGCCTCGGCCTTCGCCCGACCGCCCATCCCCGAACCTTGCCAGAATTAACCCCTCGAAAAAGGGGTCTGACCCCTTTTTCGAGGGGTTAATTTCGTCGTCTTTTGGGGTGATGCTGTGACAAGGCACGGCCGCTGAGGCACTTTGTTTGTTGGGGGGATGGACAGACGACGCGAGCAGAAGCGCAAGCGCGACGGACAGACGCGCCTTCGATCCCTGAAGGCGCTGTCTCACATGCTCCCCGTGCTGGCCTTCATCTATGCGATGGCCGCCGTCTTGTTCCTCGTTTCACCGCCTTTCATCCCATATCAGCCCCACGTCTTGATCTGCGGCACCGCCTCCGCGCTCTGCCTGCTGACCTGGGCAAGCATGCAGACCGACGACCCGCGGTTCGACACTCCAGTCTCCCTCATCACGATCTCCATCGCCGCGGGCATGGGGCTCACGATGTTCGCCGTGAGCGGCGCGATCAGCAATACGACCACGCTCGCGATCGCCACGGTTGCCGCCGGCGCTCTTCTCTACCGCTTCGCGATGTTCGGGATGATGGTGGCGGTGGTCTTCATCGGTTGGATCCCGCTCGCCTGGGGCCATACCCAGAGCGAAGTGAGCCTCGGCATGTTTCACCTGTGGGCGGCAACCGTCGTCGGCGGCCTCGTGCTCTGGTCACGCCAGCACCTCATGTTCAAGCTCTACGAAGAGGCCGAGGAAGCCCAGTCCATGCGCCGCCTCGCGACGGCGCAGGCCCGAACGCTCGAACGCGCCCGCGACGCCGCCCTCGCTTCCGCGCAGGCCAAAGGCCAGTTCCTCGCCAACGTGAGTCACGAGGTGCGCACGCCGCTCAACGGCATTCTGGGGCTCCTCCAGCTGATCGAACCCAAGGCGCTGCCACCGCGTCAGACGGAGTATTTGCACGAAGTGCACAAGTCCGCCCAGTCTCTCTTGGCGATCGTCAACGACCTGCTCGACCTCTCGAAGATCGAAGCCGGCGAGATGCGCCTCGAATCGGTGCCTTTCGACGTCGCCGCGATGATGGAGGAAATCACGATCAACTACGCCTCTGCGGCAGACGCGAAAGGCATCGAGCTCCTCACCGAGGTCGACCCGAAAGTCCCGGCAGAGGTGTGCGGCGATCCTCTGCGCTTGCGCCAGGTCGTCTCCAACCTGGTCAACAACGCGATCAAGTTCACGAAAGAAGGTGAGGTCGTGGTGGGCGTCCGATTGGTGGACCTCGGCGCTGCGCATGCCACGCTCGAGATCCGGGTGTCGGACACGGGCGTCGGTATCTCGCAAGACCACGCGGAAAGCATCTTCCGGCCGTTCTCCCAGGGCGATGCTTCGACCACCCGCGAGTATGGCGGGACCGGGCTCGGGCTTCCGATCTGCCGCCAGCTCGTCGAGCTGATGGGCGGCCGGCTTCGTTTGGACAGCACACCGGGCGAAGGCAGTATTTTCTACTTCGACGCGCGCTTCGAGCTCGAGGAGCGCTTGAGCAGGGAATTCGAAGCCGTGACGGAAGCGCTCTCGGGCATGCGCGTGCTCGTCCTCGACCGCAACAGCAAGGCGCGCGAAACGCTCGTGGCACAGCTCGAAGCGTGGGACATGAGCGCGACGACCATGCCGAACTTCGATGCAGCTCTGCGCGCTTTTCGAGCTCCACCTTTTCCCAACGTCGCCCTCGTCGACCTCCGAAGCCTCGGTAGCGAATGGCGGCCGCGGCTCGCGGAGCTAGCCAAAGCCGCGACCCTGCGAAGAAGTGCCCTCATCGCGGTCTGCTCACACAAGCACGAAATCAGCGAGCTTCGGGACGCCGGTGTTCGTGTGCACGTGGAAAAGCCGATTCGTCGCGCCAAGATCATCGCCGCTCTGTTGGAGGCCAGCAATCGCGACCCCGCGCTCGGTGAGCGACTCGAGGAAGCCGAGCGCCAGTCGCTTCCCGCGCCACCCCCGAAGACCCGCAAGTCCAACGGAATGCGGGTGTTGGTCGCGGAGGACAACGCGGTCAACCAAAAGGTCGTGCAAGCCCATCTGCACGCCCTCGGCTACGAGGTGGACATCGTCGGCGACGGCGTCGCGGCCATCGATGCACTGAACGAGAACCCCGACTACGCGGCGGTCATCATGGATGGTCAGATGCCCCGCATGGACGGCTACGAAGCGACCCGCGCGCAGCGCCTGCGCGAGGCCGAAACCGGCCAGCCACGCGTGCCGATCATCGCACTCACCGCGCACGCGATGACCGGAGATAGGAGCACGGCGTTTGCCGCAGGGATGGACGACTACCTCTCGAAGCCTTTTACGCAGAAGCAACTCGAAAAAGCGCTCGTTCGCTGGGCTGCTCGTCGCTCCTTGGGTCCCTCCGCGCTTCCTCGTGAGGTGCTCGACACGACGGTGACCTCCCAGCTGTTGGAGCTCGAAGAGGAAGAGCCCGGTTTTCTTTGCGAGGTGATCGCCAGCTTTTTCGCGACCGCCGAAAAGAGCATCGCCAAAATGAAGGATGCCGTCGCAAATGACGACTTGAAGTCACTGCGCGCGGCGGCCCACATGGTGCGAGGCAGCAGCCAGCAGCTGGGCGCACGACGCTTCGGGGCGACGTGCGCCAAGCTCGAGAACGCAGACGTCGCGTGTGAGGCCGCGCCGATCGTACGAGACCTCGAGCACGATCTCGAAGGTGCTCGAGAGGCCCTGACGGCTCTCGCCGACCGAGCTCTCGACGCCGCATCTTAGCGAGGCGTTCGGCCTAGTTGCCCTGCGGCGCGCCGGAAAGTCTCATCGCATCGGCGATCCAGCTATCGCGGATCGTGTGCTCCGGAACGCCTTCGATGTGGTCGACGAGCCATTCCACGTCGGACGGCTCGAATCGCGCGATCTGATGGAAATGATAGATGCCCAAACGGTTGAGTGTGCGCTCCAGCATGGGATCGACGCCCTGAAGCCGCTGGAGGTCGTCGCGCGGACCGTAGGGTTGCACCATGAGCCACGCGGGAGGTCTCGACTCGCCGCTCGTCTTGAGCTCGAGCTCGGCCTCGCGGAGCCGTGCTTTGAGCTGTTCGATGTCGTCGAGCATTCGCTCGTGAATGCCGTGGAGCACCTCGAGCTCGGTTTGCAGCCGCTGCCCGCGCGCCTCCGCCTGACGGAGAGTGCTCTGGGCCTCGTCCCGCTCTTCGACGGCGAGCTTGAGCTCGCGCCTCAGGTCCTCTGCGGACTCGCGGGAGGTCGGCTGCTCCTGCGCGTCGATCGTGGAGAGCCGCTCGTTGGCGACGTTCAAAGCACGATTGCGCGAATCGAGGGTGGCCGTCAGTTGGCGCTTCGCGCGCTGGAGTGCGTCGGTCTTCTCACGGAACGCCGCGAGGTCTCTTTCGAGAGCCTGACTGCGCTGCTCCTGCGCGATCAGGTCCGAGCGTGCTTCGTCGAGCTCGAGCTCGAGCGTTCTCGCCCGCATCGGTGCGATGAGCTTCCCCCAGAGCACCTGGAGGAGCCACAGCAGCGCCGCACCTGCTACGGCCGCGATCAGCAGCACGCCGATCATCTGCAGCATCAAATAGATCACGAGTCACCTCCCCCGCCGCCGCTCTCTTCGGCGACTCGCAGGCTCGCGCGCACAATACGGACCCCCCGGACCATGCTCACGATTCGCTCCGCACGCCTCGCCTCCGACGCGCTGCCCACCTGCCCGCGAAGCTCGACGTCGCGGCCGTCGACCACTGGAACCACCTCGGTCAGGCCGGCCCGGTCGAGGTTTTGCGTCACCCTCGTAGCCACATCCCACTCGATTTGGTGAGGGGCGCTGCTGAGACACGAAAACCACACGACATAGCCAAGGAAGCCTGCCGAAGCCGTGCCAAAGACTGCCTTCTTCCACATTGCGAGGGTTGCCTACGAGCCGCATTGAACCCGATTCGCCGGGAAAATGCCATGTTCCGACAGGGCGGGATCGGCTCGAAGGGCGAGGGAGCACACAAAAGGGGCCGGGCCGCCACCCGAACGGGTGCCTGCGAGGGCTGCTCACGCCGAAAGAGGATGCCGCTCGACGATCTCGAAAAGCCGTCGCTCCCGATCGCTCGACCAGGTGTAGAGGGCGACGGAACGCACCGTGAACGAGGCCCTGCCCACGTCGAGCGCCTCGGCCCACCGGAGCGCCTCCCGCCGCTCGCCCCCCTTTGCGCGGCGCTGGATGCGCGCGATGGTCATGTGCGGAAGCGGCGGACGATCGTCAGGAGGCGCGTCCGCCGCCGTCAGCAGCGGTGCGCGCGCTTCGAGTATCATCTCGCTCAGCGCCTCGCGGCCGTCCGCGATCATGGCCGAGAGCGCCGAAGGCTTGCGTGGGTTTCCAAGCGGCTTCACCCCACTGAAGGTGCCCTGCACTTGCGCCAGTGACTGAAACGTTTCGATCAGCGTCCACGCTTTTCGAGCGTCCAGCTCTTGCACGGCGCCCAGAAAGCCCAATGTGACGTGAAAGTCGTGAGCGCCGAACACGCGAACCCGGGGCGGCGCTTGCGGAAGCTCGAAGCCCTCGACTTGCATCGGAAAGGCGATGAACCAATTAGGGGCCACGCCGCGAGTCTAGGCCCATCCAAGATCGCTTGCGAGACTCATGCCGATTACTGAAGCCTTCAGCGACTCCTTACGAGCGCATCCTCTATACACTTGGGCAGTCCTCGGCATCATCATGCTCGGAGTCGTGAGCTTCGTGCTCCTTTTGTTCATCTCGGCGCCGTACGGACGGCACCTTCGCCCGGGCTGGGGCCCTACGATCAACGCAACGGCGCTTTGGGTCATCATGGAGGCGCCGTCTCCCATCTCGTTCGCGTTCGTCTACTTCATGTCCGACAGGGCGTTCGAGACGGTGCCGCTGATTCTGTTCGGCATGTTCATGCTGCACTACGTGTACCGCTCGTTCATCTATCCGTTCCGGATGCGCGGGGGTCACAAGCGAAAGCCGCTCGTCACGGGTGGGCTGGCGTTTGCCTTCAACGTCGCGAACGGCTCCACCAATGCATTCGCGATCACCGAGCTCGCCCCTCACCTCTGGAGCACGGCGTGGCTGAACGATCCCCGTTTCATCCTCGGCGTCGCCGTCTTTTTCACGGGTTTCGCGATCAACCAGCACTCGGATGCAGTGCTCCGAAACCTCCGAAAGCCTGGCGAAAGCGGCTACAAGATCCCCTACGGCGGGCTCTATCGGTGGCTCTCGAGCCCGAACTACTTCGGCGAGATCGTCGAGTGGATCGGTTTCGCCGTCGCCGCGTGGACGGTCCCAGCCTGGGTTTTCGCCTGGTTCACGGCAACCAACCTCATTCCACGCGCGTTTTCGAACCATCGCTGGTATCTCGAGCACTTCAGCGACTACCCGAAAAACCGGCGCGCGATCATTCCTTTTCTGCTTTAGCCCGCAGACTTGCGTCCCTGCCCCGATTGACGCGACAATGTGCGGCCAGGGGCGCACGTCGTCGGGGAGGGATGCACGGTGGCCGACAAGGACTCGAGCTCGCGAAAAGAACCGTCTGATCTGTTCAAGGTCGACCAGCCGACACCATCGCTTGCGCCGGTCGACAAGATCGTCCTGCCGCCCGCAGAGGCTCTGAAGCGGCGCATTCGACGTTTCATCGCCGCCGGCATCGCTGCCGTCATCTTCTTCCTGATCGCGCATTTCGTGCTCGGGCTGATCCGTGATGCCCGTCTCGCCTCCGCGCTAGACGAGGTGATCGACGACGCGAGCCCGGAAACCATCGAAAACGCGCTCAGCCTGCTCCGAAGTGAGCCCGACCCCAGCGTTCGCGCTCGGCTTCTCGCAACTGCGGCCCTCGGAGGTGATGGCGGGAAGCTCAAAGAGGCCGAGGCAGCCCTCGAAGAAAATGCCGCTCCGGACGATCCGGATCAGCGTGTGGCCCGTATCTACGTGTTGCTCGCGAAAGGCGACGCGCGCGCCGCACACGCCGAAGCCGAACGGACGGCCAAGTACACGGATCAGGCGGACGCCTTCCTTCGCGGGCGCGCGATGACGGCCGTGGCGCGCGGACAGTGGGGCCAGGCGCTCGAAGACGCGGAAGCGGTGGTCGCGGCGCGTCCCGGAGCACCGGAGCCTGCCGCCCTTCTCGCCCGGGTCAAGGCCGAGACGGAAGGTCCGGAGGCTGCGCTTGCGGCGCTCGATGAGCTGAGCCGTGACACGTCAGCGACGAAGATCGCGCGCGCGCGCGTCCTCGCGTCGACGCAGACGCAGGCCGAAGAAGCCCTCTCGCTCGCAGACGACGTGCTCGGCGACGACGGTGCAGCGGTCGTGCACGAAGCGTGGGCGCACTACGTCAAGGGGCTGGTCGCATTCCGCAAAGGGGCAATCGGGGACGCGTACGCGCATGCGCGAGCTGCAGGCGAGCCGGACCTTCGCGTCGACGAGCCGCTCCTCGTGCAAACCGCGCAGCTCTTGCTGGCGCTCGGAAGAACGAGCGAAGCCAAACGCCTGCTCACGCGCCTCACGAGCGGTCCGTCGGCAGACCTCTTCACGCGAACGCACGTGATCGCGTGGTGGTACGCGCAAAGCGGCGACATGCGCGCGGGGCTCGCCACCCTCACCGGCGCCGGTTTTGGCCCGGATAAGGAGGCAAAACCGGCGCTTCGAGCGCTGGTGATCGCCGAGCTCCTGAAGGGTTCCCCGCGAAGCTCCGAGCAGGCGCGCGCGGCATCTCTCTATCGAGAGGCCGCCTCGGATCCCGATTGGGGCGTCGTCGCGTCGAATGCGCTCGCGAACGACCTTCTCGAACGAGGCGAGACCGAAGAGGCGCTGGAGGTGATCGAAGCCGGTCTTGCAGCGAATCCCAATCACCTCATGCTGGTCGACACGGCAGCGCGCGCACACATCGATGCGGAACAGGTGAGCGAAGCACACCGCATCACGAAGTCGGCGCTCGAAGCGTTCGCGAACGAGGGGTGGGCGCACGGCAGCCACGCCCGCATGCTGCTCGCGAAGGGCGAGTTCGCTGACGCTCTGGCTGCTCTCGACACCGCGGTGGAGCTCAGCCCACACGATGCTCAGCTCTTCGCTCTTCGCGGCGACGCGGCGCGCAACGAGGGTGCGACCGAGCGAGCCAAGGAGAGCTACGAGAAGGCCCTTCAGCTCGACGCGAGCGAGCCCCGGGCGCTATCGGGCTTCGTCGCGCTGCTGATCGACATGGGCCTCTTCCCGCGTGCAGCCGAGATCATCAAACAGATGGACGAAGCGAAAGTGCGCGACCTTCGCGCCGACGAGCAGCGCATTCGCTATCTCGTGAGGACGGGCGCGGGGCAGAGCGGGATGAGCACGGTGAGAAGCGCCGTATCGCGCCACAGCAAGAACGTTCCGCTGAGGCTCGCCGCGGCGCGCGCGTGCCTGCAGGCCGAAGACTACACGCGCGCGGGCGTGTACTTTCAGCAAGCGAAACGCAACGGCGCCGATGCGCGTATGGCAGAAACCGGCCTCGCGCTTGCCCAGGTGTTGGGACGGCGGAAGCTCGGCGCTGAAAACAGCCTCGAGCGCGCCCTCGAAGCCGTCGATGAGGAGGGGAAGCGCCTCGAGGCGGGGCCCGAGGTGCAGGTCTGGGAGCTGATCGTCAAAGCGCGGCTCGCGCTCGCCGACGAGAAACGGGGCTTGGCCGTTCGCTACGCCAAGCAGGCCGCCGCGATTCGCCCGGACGACGCGGACGTTCACATCCTGCAGGCGGACATCGAAGAGGACCGGGAGCGTTCCCCGGAGGAAGCGCTTCGCTCCGCCGTGGCCGCGCCGATTCCCATGCCGATTGCGGCCGGACGGCTTGCCGTGCTGCTCGGTCCGACCGACGAGGGCTGTGAGCTCGGGGCGGTTTACTTGAAGGCGAACCGAAACGGAAAGCAGGCGCGAAAAGCCCGCGATCTCCGCCGTGAATGCGCGAAGTGAGCGTCAGTCGACGTCGGCGAGAAGACCGGACATGCGCTCGACCGCGTCGATGTACTCGCTGACCATCTCCTCGACGATCTGGCGCGCCGGCTTTCGCGTGTTCATTTGACCGACGACCTGTCCGACAGGCGTGCCGAGCAGCGCAGCGGAGCCCTCGGTCCCGCCCTGCGCAAAGCGCGTGATGCGCTGGGTCGCCTCTGCGGTGGCCATGAACTGAAGCGGCATCGGCAAGAAGCCCGGGCAATCTGGATCTTCCTCCCAGGCGCGCGTGTACTCGGTCTTGAGCTGGCGGGCAGGTTTGCCGCTGATGGCGCGCGAGCGGATCGTCTTCGTGGAATCAGCGACGAGCAGCTTGTCGACGAGCGCTGGAATCGAGTCGGACTCCTCGGTCGTGAGCCAAATCGAGCCGGTCCAGACTCCGGCTGCACCCATCGCCATGGCCGCGGCCATCTGCCTTCCGGAGCCGATGCCGCCCGCGGCAAGCACGGGCGTCGGCGCAACGGCGTCGACGACCTGCGGGAGCAACACCATCGTGCCGATTTCGCCGGTGTGGCCGCCGGCTTCGTACCCTGACGCAATCACGATGTCGACGCCGGCGTTCTTCTGCTTGACCGCTTGCCTCACGGTGCCACACAGCGCAGCCACCATGACGCCTTTGTCGTGCGCCTGACTGATGATGTCTTCTGGAGGCGGACCGAGCGCGTTGGCGATCAGCGCGATCGGATGATTCATCGCGACCTCGAAATGCGCGCGGCCGCCGGCCGCGGACCAGCCGAGCAGGCCCTCGATTTGCTCGACGTCGTCGGGGAGCGGAGGAACGCCGAACTTGTCGAGCAGGTCGTTGATCCACTTGCGGTGCGCAGGCGTGATCATCTGCTCGAGCTGTTCTTTCGAGACGTCGCCCTGGTCCTTGCCGATGTACTTCGCCGGAATGACGGTATCGACGCCGTAAGGTTTCCCGTCGACGTGCTCGTCGATCCACTTCAGCTCGAGCTCGAGCTGCTCCGGGCTGTAGGCCACCGCGCCCAGCACTCCGAGCCCGCCGGCCCGGCTCACCGCTGCCACGACGTCGCGGCAATGACTGAAGGCAAAGATCGGAAACTCGATCCCAAGCCGCTCACAAATCTCGGTCTTCATCCAAACACCCGTCCAACCCCACGAAAACACGGCCGGAAAACGGGGTCAGACCCCGTTTTCGAGGGGTTAAAAAAATAGAACGTGTTCTATTTTGACGGGTCGAGCGCCGCGAGTCAACCCTATTGCAGGCCGTCGTCGACCAGGTCGTCCCAGACCTGGGTGCCCTCGATGTGCGCGGTCACCCAATCGAGGACGGTGACCCCCGAGATCTCGACGTCGAGGCCCCCGCCGTCCGGCTCGGCCATCTCGGTGAGGAGGAAGGTGTGGGCGGTGCCCTCCGCGATGAACCGCTTGTAGCGGTCCTCGTAGAGCATCGTGGTCCGGCCGGTCTCCGCGAGAAGGGACTCGGTGAACTGGGCGGGAGGGATCATCAGGAAAAACGTCCCGATGACCGCGTCCGCGCTGAAGCTGAGGGCACTGATCGTGAAGTTGTCGTCGGCTTCGAGCTGCCACTCGATGAGCCGCGTCACGTGCCCGTTGCTCGTACAGTCCGTACAGGAGTCCGGCACGAGCGAAGTGGCGTTCCAGCCGGCGAGAAGCGTCTCGTCGACGAAGTCCGGATTGCCTTCTTTGGCCACCCCCACCCCGGAGTCGTTGATCACGACGATTTCGGTCTCCGGATAATAGAAGCGTACCAACGGCAGCGCGACGATGGTGCCAAAGGCGCCGCCGCTGATGCCGGTGAGCACGATGCGCCCGGGGTTCGGGAACTGCTCGAGGCCGATGTCGAGGGCCGCGGTGAGGTTTTGAAGGCCGCGCTGATAGGCCTGACTTTCCCCGGGCTCGCCTTCTCCAACGACACTGTTCGGAAGGACCCTATCGACGTCGCCCGCAAAGAGCGCGCCGTCGCAATAAGGCAGATAGAGAACGTCCCAGTCGGCGAGCGGATTGCCCTCGAAGGCCGGATTCAGAATGCCGGTCGGCGGCAGCGAGTTGGTCACCTCGAACGCGGAGCAGAAATCCTCCCAGCACGCCCCGCCGCCCTGAAGATAAATCACGAGGTCATCCGATGTGCCCTCCCGCGTGTCGACCGTGAACTCCGTCCCCCGCAGACAGAGCGGCCCGCGCGGTTCCTCGAGCGGCTCGGCCGGAACCGAGAACGTATGCGTGATGACGTCGCCTGCCTGCTTTGCCGCACCGCTGCTCTCCGGCGTGAACATCCCCACGTACTTCGTGAGCCCCTGGTCGTAGAGCTCTTCAAAGCTCGGTGCCGGCGCACCGCCGCCACCACCGGCTCCGCCTGCGCCACCGGAACCGCCGGTTCCAGCGGTTCCCGACGTCCCGCTATCGCTGCCACAACCCACGAGCGCAACGACTGCGCTCAAACCCAAAGCCAAGACACCTGATCTCATCGATTCCTCCGCGATTGCTCCATCGGTCAGTTGGCGGCGGTTCTACGCTGCTGCGTCCGGCCCGTCAACGATGCTAGCCTCCCGCTCGTATGCGCGCGTCCAACCTGTTTGCTGCCGCGTTGGTCATCGCTTCCTCCGCCGTGTGGGCGCATGCGGAGGACGAATCCGCCGAGAACGCCGCGCCCGCCGAGCGCGAAGCGATCGTCGAAGCCACGAGCCGAGGGGACGCCGTCATCGAGACCGCCGCGCCGGGATGGCACTATCCCAAGGCCTATGCCGCGCGCCCGCTCGTGATGAACAAATACATGATTCGCGGCACATTCATCGTGGACGTGAAACGCGCCGCGGTCGATCGGGCCGGCGTGCGAACGACCCGCCCGCTCGTCTCGATCGATCTCGGTGCGGCGTTCTCGCCGCTCGAAAATCTCGAGGTCGGTGTCACCAACTACCGCGTCGGCTCGACCGGACCGGTCACGGGTCAAGCGATGTTCCCCATCGTGGTTTCGCCGATCGGAACCTTCGGCGACATGCCCGTCTACGTCCGCTACAGCTTCATGCGCAAGGACTACGTAGAGATGGCGGCCGACTTCGTGCTGTCGATTCCCTCGTGGACCAACCTCTCCGCCACGTTCGGCCTTCCGACGCGCATCCGCGTTCGCGACAAGGTCAGCATCGACACTGGCACCGAGCTCGTGGTTCTTTCGAACGGCGCGGGGCTCAACATCGAGCTTCCGTTCAAATTCACCTACAGTCCGAAGCCGGCAGGTTTCATCACCCTGGACAGCGGTTTCTCGTTTCAAAACCTCGCGCGCCGGCTGACGGGCGGCAGCTACATCGACACGAATCTCGCGTTCCCGGTGGCACGCAATCAGGTGCTGGTACCCCTCGCGGTCGGCGGCGGCTACACGCTCGTCGTCAAGAACATCGTCATGCTCGACTTCTTCGCGCGCGGCGGCTGGAACCCCTTCGTCTACGTCAATCCACCAAGCGGCGGCGGAATCAACGCCCTGCCCTTGCGCGATAGCTGGATCGTGTCGGCTGGCGTGGTCATTCACACGAGCCCGGTCCTGCAGGAGTGACCTTCAGACGGTGGCGCCCGGCGCGGGAAGCACGCCATCGACTACAAAAACCGCCCGCTCGAAGCTCGTGCGCGCACGCACGCTTGCCGGACCCGGCTGGAGCTCCACGCGCTCCCGGCTAGCGGTGCAGATCCACTGCTCGGGGTGGAGCGGCCTCTTGACGGTGAACACCGGCTCGAACAGCCCGAGGTTTGCGCCTGCCTCCGGATCCCGCGCCGACCGAAAACGGAACGCCGCCGTGCCGGCCTCTCGCATCGAGGCACCAAGCGGCTGCGAGGCGCGATAGCTGACCGGAGACGAGATCCGATCGGTGAAAGCGTCGAAAGGGGGCGCGACGAGGTCGACCCCTTTCTTCGTCGACATGCGTACTTGAAACACCGTGAGGGGACGGGTCAGCGGCGAAAGATCGGCTTCGGTGCCCTCGAGAAAAAGCAACACGTAGTACGACTTCTCCGCGAGGACGGTCGCGATCGTCTCGGCACAATAAAAGATGCCGCGCTCGCGCCGGGTACCGAAGCGCGAGCCGTATCGGAGCGGCGGATGCCGAAACGGTGTCGCGAGCAGGTAGTGAAGCCCGGCGAAGCGGCGTCCCGGCGGCCACGGCGGCTTTGCGGTGTCGATGAGCGATTCGAGCACCTGCTGCTCGTCGTCCGAATCGACGAGCTTCCGCGTCGAGGTCACGTGCTGCGATTCGACGGCACGCCACGCAACCCCTGCCAGACGAGCAGGCTCAAATCGTTCCGCGCATTGCGTCCAAATACTCGGCGACATCGACCAGGCCTTCGACCTTCTTCATGCGTTCGAGCGGAACGCCGCCCAGGTGACGATTGCCGGCCTCGAGCCAGGCACGAGCATGCGACTCGTTGCCCCCGACCAGCGCATCGAGGCTTCGAAAGACGCGCAGAAACAGCAGCGCCAGCTCCCCCTCCTTGCTGTCGAGCGGGATCGGTCCGCGCTTCCCGTTGCGGATGCGCGAAAGCGTCGACTCGCTGGTGCCGACGATCTGCGCAAGCTCGGAGGAAGAGAGCCCGAGCGCTTCGCTCGCCCGCAGCAACGCCTTGCTGACCACGGCGGCTTCATCAGGCGCGATCGAGGCTGCAACCGACATGGGGGCTCCTTTCAGGAGCAACTATAGGACTCATTTCTTGCTAGTGCAAGAGAGCCCAGGGCTTCGTCGCCCAAGAATCGTGCAATAACATGCAGTTGCCGACCGAGACGGCCCCCGCCATCGCAGGACCACCCTTTAGCACGATCGCGGCCGTCATCTCGTCGAGCGGCTGCTCCGCCCATGCGAGCAGCGTCTCGGGGCTCTCGGCCGCAAATATGAAGGCGTCGTCGCCAAACACGACCGCAGACCGCCCAGGGTCCCCGCCCTCGACGTTCACGCCGTCGGCGAGCGTGCCCGCGCCGGTGGCGTCGTCAAACCGGACTCGCCACACGGCGACGACCTCGGTTCCGTCGTCATAGATGGCCAGCTCGTCGCCAGCCCAGCTCAGCGCGGTCGCCCAGGCTTCTTCGTCGGCCACGCCCTGGCGGCGAAGAAAACCGTACACGTACCAGGCCCCGTACCTGTTTCGCACCTCGGGCGACTGGCCGTCGAGAGGCGCGGGGTGCGCGACGTCGGGAATCGAGAGCACGGGCGCTCCGGCACCGTACCCTGCCATCACCTCGACCGCCGAGCCTGGCGGCGCCCCGAACGCATCGGCGCGGGCGCTCAACCCTTCGGCCAGCGTGGCGCGCGCCATCAGCTCGAAACCGTACGAGTATGGGAAGCTCGATGCCGAATCGATGAGGGCGGCCTCCGGGTCCGCGACGAGCTCCCGCAGCCGCCCGGTGCTTTCGGCGTAAATCTCCTCCCAGTCCGGTGCAGAGGTGCCGATGCCGAGCACGTCGTAATACCACTGAAGCGAGCTGAAGACCGCATCGCCTTCAACGACGCTCCGCACTCCCATGAAATCGTCTTCGGTTTCGGCGCCGGTGTTCACCGTGCTGAGGTTGAACTCGCTGTCTTGAATCGCGTGAATGAACTCGTGCGCGAGAATGATCTGCGCGCTGCCGGGCTCGTAGTCTCTGTCGATGATCGTGATCGACCGACCGTTGCGGCGATAGTACGCGGCGATCTGCGTAATCCAATAGTCGGCCTGTGCCGCAGTGAGGCTGTCGCTCGCTTCGGGAATGAATCCGAGCATGCGAAGCCCCCGCGTCGCCGCGTCCTCTCCGGTGAGGTCTTCGAGGTCGAGACCGCTTCGCACTTCGTCTGCGTGCTGGTCGACCGAAATGGTTCGAATGCCGGGCATCGGAAACCCCTCTGCCTCGAGCATCTCCGCGACCGAGCTGTAGACGGCGGTCTGACACGCGCTCTGCGTGATGTCGCAGCGCGCGAGGTCTTGAATCGCAACCGGTGCCGGCGGCGCGTCCTCTCCGCAGCCGATCGAGACCCCCATCGTCAGAGCAAGGATCAACAGCGCCAAACGTCGCGTCGCTCCAGCACCAAGCAAGCTAGCGTTCCCCATCTCGACAGTATGTGGCCCGTCGGGCCGAACGGCCAACTCACCGGGCCTTCACCAGCTCGGCGAGCTTCGGCAGGAGCGAAGAGTGCAGCGGATCGTGGCGGGGGTCGTTGCTGCTCATCGAGCGGAGGATCCCGTTCTGGTCGACGAGGTGGAACCCGGGAATCAGCCGGCGCGTCTCCGGGCCGATGAAACGCGCGTCGCCGACGAGGACGTACTCGTTCTCGCTCGTGCGAAGATCGAAGTGCCGGGCCCAATCACGGACGTCTTCTTTCTTCGGGGCCGTCTGCCCGTCCATTCCGTAGAGGACGAGCTGCACGAACACGACGTCGGGGCGCGAAAGCGACACGTTCGCGTACCCAACGGCATATCGCTCGATCGAAGGAAGGCCGGGCTGCGGCGTGATCCCTCGAAAGCGCGGCCTGCCGGGGTCGTTGCCGCCCGCGAACGCATGACACGCTTTGCACGTGAGCCCCACGACCTCGATGAGAACCACCTTCCCGCGAAAATCGCCGATCGCGGTGGCTCGTCCGTCTTGATCCTCGAGAACGAAGCTCGGGTAGAGCTGGCCGACCGACGGAGGCCAGCCGCGAAGCGACGCCTCGGGATCATACTTCGCAGTGCGCTCGCGTGGCGCACTCGTCGACGTGGGCGACGGTCGCGGAGGCGCGGCGCGCTTTGGTTGAAGCGCGCCCGGGTCCATTTGCTTCAGCGCGGCGATCGGGTCCTTTTCGATTTCACGTGCCCAGTTCTTCTCCTCGGGCGGCGGCGGCGCTTGAAACTTGGTGGCGACCCATTCAGCGTCGATCACGGCCGGCGTGTCACCCTCGGCGGCAGCCGGTCGAGAAGCCTCGGAGCCATCAGCCGCAGGCGCACCCCGCTCGCACGAGGCGATCAGAACGGTCAATGCAATGCACGCCAGACGCAAGCGCTCATCCTCATCAGAACACGAATCGGGATGTGCGCGGATCCCATTGAACGGCGCGCTTCCTGTATTCGATCTGATTGTTGAGCCGGCGAATCTTGCCGCGCCGTACGCCTAGCATGATGCCGCTGACCAAGACGCCGGTGATGCCGCCGACATAGAGCGGCATGCCAAATCCGACCAGCAAGCTGCCTGCGGTACTACAGCGGAGCTCCTCGACTCCGTTGACGACGACGGTGTAGCACTGGCGCGCAAGGCCCGGAAACACGAGCGCCGCGCCGACGACCGTCGCAGCCGACAGCCCGATGAGCGCGTTGCGCGAGCGCCGCGCCAGCACCTCGAGCTCGTCGCGCCGGAACTCGTCGTACGTTCTTCTCTCGGTCGGCTCCGCAAGCGGCGGAGGCGCATCGACCATCGCCGGCTCTTGTGCAGACGCTGTGGTCTCCATACCGCCAACCGCCGAAACCGCAGTTCCAAAAGCCAGAAGTCCAAAGACAAGCCGGTTCATCGTCCCCTCCCTCGTGGCGCCCTGTTGCGCCGCGGGCACGGTACCACGGTCGACCGACCGCGGCGCGTGCTGTGTTTTCGTTCATCGTGATTCTGCCAGGCTCAACCGCTATCTTGTAGAAATGGGGTTGGGACGATTCTTGGCATGCTGCCTCAGCGCAGCATTGTTCGTGGGGTGTAGCGGCGACTCGGGCTCGGGCGGCGCGGCAGGCTCCGGCGGCAGCGGTGGCAGCGCCGGCTCTGGGGGCTCAGCGGCCTCCGGGGGCTTCGGAGGTGGGCTGCCGCCTTCGGCCGCGGAGCGACCCGCCGACTACATTCGCAACACTGGATTTCACACACTCAAGATCGAGCTCGACGTACAAAGCGGGCTCGCCCCGCGCGCCGGTGCGGCCGACGAGCTCATCGACGCGCTCTCCGGAGTGCTCGACAAGCCCGGCGGGATCGTCATCGTGGAGGACGAGAGCGATCTTCCGGCCGCGGACGACGGGGTCTGGACGTTCGGCGAGCTTCAAGCCCTTGCGGGCGAACGCGTCGGCATCGAGGAATCGGACGGCGAGATTTCACTCCACACCATGTGGCTCGGCGGCGAGTACGAGCAGTCGAACGTCGTCGGCATTGCCTGGGGCAACCGGCACCTCGCGATGTTTGGCGAGCGCATCGACCGAGCGTGCAACGGGCTCCTGATCGGAGCGCTCACCTGCGGCCTCGCCGAGGCCACGATCTGGACGCACGAGGTGGGTCACGTCATCGGCCTGGTCGATCGAGGCACGCCCATGGTCAACGACCACAAGGACCCCGACCACCCCGCCCACGACATCTCGCGCGAGTCGGTCATGTACTGGGCCTACGACGGTACCGACTTCACCGAGCTCGTCGCCGCGCTTACGGGCGACTCCGTGATCCCGTGGGGCGAGGAGTGCGAGCGGGATCTCGCAGCGGTTCGGAGCGGGAACTGACCCGGCGCCGGGACGGCGCCCTCACGGCTCGAGCACGCGGCCGATGAACAGCGTGGCGCCCGTCGGTCTATCGAGGATCGCGAAGATGAAGGGCCGATCGATCGTCAGCGTTGCGGGCGGCGGCGCGGACACCTCGCCGACGATCACGGCGGTCGCGGCAGCGGCCTCGGTCCCGTTCTCGTCGACGGCGACGAACGCCTGGTGCACGACGTCCTGAATGAAGAGACCGCCAGTACCGTTCATGCCGGAAAGGTCGGCGCCGCCCCCAAACGCCTCGACCATGCCGAGCGCCCGAAGCGGCTCCTTGGCCGGAACGTTCGAGCGAAACGAGAACTTGGGCATCGCCAAGTCAATTTGATGTCGCTGAAGCGTCCCCCGAATCTCGGCAACTCGGCTCGAGGAGAGCTGCGCCTCGACCGCCTCGAACTGCCCCTCGTCAGGCACGATCAGAAGCATCGCGAGCGCGCCCCCGTCGTACGCAAGCTCGGCCGCAGCAAAGCCCGCACCGTCCGCGTACGGACCCTCGAGGGTTTGACGCATCGTCGGAACGTCGGCCGTGCTCCCATCGAGACGCTTGAAGAGAGCGTCGCTCGTGTTGGCTTCGTCAAACGGGCTCTGCCACGAGGCCGTGAAGAAGATCGCGTTCACCAGGACCAAGCGCGTCGCGGCCGTGATGACGCCCTGAGGGATCAGCTCTTTGATGCGCTCGTTGGTCCGCTCGCTGACCCATCCGTTGATCGCGACGCGCGAGGCCTCGGTCTCCTCGATGAAGTCCATGAGGCGCAGGCCCGCGTCGTAGTGGACGGCCAGCGTGTCGAGGAAGGCGTCGAGAAACGCGAACCCGATCTGCCCAAAGAGCGCGTTGGTCACGTTCAGCACGAAAGGAAGCGGCGCGTTTTCCCCGGACGCCTCCGCGCGGCTCTCGAGCTCGAGGTCGAGACCGTTGAACGCGGGATGGAGCCGCTCCTGCCCGAGCCGGAACCGAAGCGCCTCGGCCATCTCGGCTTCGGTGTTCCCGCGCGCGCCCGCCCAGGTCATCGCGAGAGCCACTGACAGGCTGTAGGGCGAGAAGAAGAGGTTCTTCCCCGGCTCGACGATCTCCCGGTAGAAGGCCCACGCAAAGTCGGCATTGTCGGCCGAGAGCTCCGCGACCTCCTCGGCGGTCACGTCGGGCGAGGTGTCCCGCGGCTTCGAGGACTTCACCACTTCCCCGGGCGCCTCGTCGACGGGCTCGTTCGAGCTCTTGGACGTGCAGCCGAAAAGCAGGGACACGGCCATGGCCAGGATGAGCAGTCGTTGCATTGGGGATCCGTGCCGCGTCCGGGCGCGGTGGTCAACGCGAACCGGTCGCTACTGCCTCAGAGGAATCGCGATCGCACCATCGCAGCCCGAGAGGTCGTAGAGCCGCCGACCCGCTTCATCGACGCCCATCGGAACGAGTGCGTCCTGAGGCCCGGGAAGGCCCTGAAACGCGAGCTCCAGATCGATGTAGCCGAAGAACGCGCACATCTCGAGCGTCCCGATGCCCCAGGTCTTCGTCTCGTCGGTGTTGTTGTCGTACCCGCAGGTCAAACGCATGCCGACCGCGCCCTCGGACGGCATCGGAGGGTCGAGCTTCACGCCGAGCACGTCGCCAGGGCGGCTTTCGTATTCGACGATCGCTCGCTCGCTTCCATCGGGCTGGATGTAGCTCAGGTTCAGATAGTTGCCCCACGCGTGGTAGTGCCCGAGCACGTAGTAGATGCTGAAATCGGGCATCTCGTCGACCTGAAGGATGTTCGTGAACCGTTCGGCGAGGTCGCAGCTCATCGAAAAACGCGACTGCGCCTGCGGGTCGGCCGCGATTCGCGTGTTGAAAATCCCGATGGGCCGAAGCCTCACTTGGACATCCTCTTCGCGAAGAAGCCCGAGCTCCATGTTGAGTGAGTTCTCGATGGGCGCGGGCGTCACGTTGAGCAAATGAATGTTGCCGGTGATGCGGCTCCTCGGCGGGATGACGATCACCGCGCCTTCGGAAAAGCTCTGGGTTTCCTCGAAGGCCTGCGTCGACTGCGCAAACAGGACCCCGCCGGCTGCCACGGCGAATTGCAGCGAGTAGCCGCGCTCGCTGCAGTCCCACGTCCCGTCCGGCCCGTCGAACACCTCCTCGGGCGCGAAAGTCCAGTTGGAGTGGTGCCATCCGCCCTCGTTGGTCTGGCGAACGGCGTTCACGTAGAGCGGCTCGTCGTTATTGAGCGTCCAGCTCTGACACACGTCTGCCACCTCGCCCCCGACGTCGACGAACACCGGGGGAAACTCGTGCAACAGCGAGTTGATGAAGAAATCCGGTTGCTGGATGTCACCGGGCGGGTCGTCCGTCCCCGACCCGCCAGCGCCACCGGCTCCGTCGGACGCGCCGGCGCCCGAAGCCGCTTCCGAGCCGCATCCGATCGAGAGCAGGGCCGCGGAGGCGACCAGAGCAAGAGTCCGCATGCGCCGAGAGTGTCCCAATTGGCGGCGCGCCACAAGACAGGCCCCGCGTGCGCTGGAAGAACGGGCACATCGTTCGAACGTGATCTGCCTCACCGAGTCGTTTGGACTTGTGAAGCGCTCGCTCGCGATGGTAGCAACGGTGGCTATTGCGATGAGGCTTCTTCGATTTGCTTGGCTGTCGAGCTTCGTTCTCCTGGGTGCGGCGTGCTCGAGCACACCCGATGACGGCGCGCCGGTCGCCTCCCTCGAGCTGGGCTTCGAGCTCGCCGACGGCAGTCCGGTCGACGAGGTCTCGTACGCGATCACCGGCAACGGCATCGACCCCATGGAAGGTGTCATCGACACGAGCGCGCCGGGTTCGACCGCGTCCGTCGAGGTGTTCGGGATTCCGCCCGGCACTCAGTATCTCGTCACCATGACGGCGACGACCATCGATGGTGAGCGGACGTGCGAAGGTGCGGTGCGCTTCGACGTCTCGGCCGGCATCGCCACCGAAGTGCACGTCATGCTCGGGTGTAAACGCGCCCCGCGGCTCGGCAGCGTGCGTGCAAACGGAAAGCTCAACGTCTGCACGGATCTGACCAAGGTCGTCGCGTCGCCGCTGCAAACCTCGATCGCGAACGGTCTCGCGCTCAGCGCGGAAGGCAGTGACGTGGAGGGGGACCCAATCGCATACCGGTGGAGGGCGACCGGCGGCTCGCTTTCCAATCCATCGTCCGCGGTGACGACGTACACCTGCGAGGTCGACGGTCCGCAGACCGTCGAAGTCGAGGTGTCCGATGACGGCTTCGACCAGTGCGTGGACGACTGGACCATCGACGTGACCTGCGTGGTCGACCCGAACGCCGTGGACCCGGCGCCCGCGCTCGAAGGCAGCAGCCCGACCGCCGGCTCGCGCGTGGTTTCGAGCGCCTGGTTGGATCTCCTGTTTGCCGAGGAGGTGTCGGCGGATGCGCTCCGCGGCTTCGCGCTGAGGTGCAACGACGGCGCCACTCCGATTTCGGTCCACCGAGTCGGCGGCGACGACCGGCGCCTCGTGATGAATCCGGAGGGCGACCTTCCGTACGACGCGACGTGCTCGCTTCGATGGACCGGCCCCGAGGGGCCGACCTCGCTCGACTTCTTCACCTTTCCGGACGGCGGCCTCGCCGACGTACCCTACGACCGCGAGGACCCCACCCGATTCGCACCCTTCCCCGACGACCTCTGGGTCGTGCCCGATGAATCTTCACCCACCGGCCGGCGATTGGACCTTCCGCTCGCCGGGCGCACCATCGACGTCGTCAACCTGGTCTTTCAGCTCAAGACCGCGATCGGCGAGCTCGACGGGTTCAGCCCGCTCGGTGCGCTCGTCGTCGAGCTCTCCGATGCACCGGAGCCGACCTCGTTGCCGCGGACGCCCACCGATTCCCTCGATCCGCTAGCGACCGTTGGACTCTTCGACGTCGATCCGGGCAGTGCTTCGTACGGAACGCGGATTCCCTTCGAGCTCTACGTGCGTTCGGTCGCGCCCGTGAGCGACCCGAGTGTTGCCGAGCACGCGCTCATCTTGTTTCCATCGATCCCGCTGACGTCGACCGGCCAGTACGCGCTGGTGGTCACGAAGCGCGCCTTGGCCGAGGTCGACCGAGCGTTCCAGCCCTCGCCGTTCATGGAGTCGGTGCTCGACGCGCCGTCGGAGGGAGAGGGAGCGACCGTACCCCGGCTTCGCGACATCCTCGCGCCGGCCCTCGCGGGCCTCTCGTCGGCATCTCCGCCGGTCTTTGCCGACGACATCGCGCTAGTGACGCGCTTTACGATTCGTTCGACGAATCGCTTCCCGCTCACGCCGATCACCATGCGCGAGCAGGTTCAGCAGCTTCCGCCGCCGGCGTTCACGATCGACCGCATCGACCGAAACTCGTTCGACGTAGAAGCCGTCGTCTATGGGACTTGGGAAGCGCCCGAGTGGCGTGACGGCGACAGCATCGCGCGCGACGCCGACGGGCTTCCGATGGTGGTCGAAACGCGTCCGGTTCCCTTCATCCTCGCGATCCCGCGCTCGGCACGAGACATCCCTGCCCCCGTGACCATGTATCAGCACGGAAACCCGGGAAGCGCGGAGGCGGAGGTCCCGGGCCAGGCCAATCGATACCTGGCCGAGAAGGGCCATGCGGTCATCGGTTTCACCGACAACCTCAACCGCGAGGTGGGGTCCGACGGGCAGCTTCAGCAGATCGCCATTCTGAGCCCGCTCGTGCTGTCGGGCGTGCTTCCCGACTTCGACCTGCAGACGACCGGTGAGCAGCTCTCGTTTCTCCGATTCATTCGCGAGCTCGAGGACCTCGACGTGGTGCCGTTCGGCGCGCCCGACGGACAGCCCGACCTCGACCTCGGCCTTCCGCTCACCTACGACGGGATCAGCGAGGGCGCGAACAAGGGGCAAGGGTTCGTTCCGTACGCCCCGGAGATCGCGGCCGCTGCCCTCATCGTAGGCGGCGCGCGACGCGGCGAGATTCTTTTCTATCAGGACGAGATTCCACCCGACGGCATCGGGACTCCGCTTCTCAACGCGGTGTCCTTGTTTGCTCCCAACATCCGACCGCTCGACCTCTGGATCGGGCTCTCGCTCTACCAGCTCGCCATCGACCCCGCCGACCCGCAGAACCACGTCTCTTTCATGTACGCGAATCCGCTCGAGGTCGGCGGCACGCTCAAGAAGCCGAGCGTCTTGGTTCAAGAAGGGATTGCCGACCTGCTGGTGCCAAACAACGCGACCCGCAGCCTGGTGTATGCGCTCAGCGCGACGCCGCTCATTCAACCGGTCGCGCAGCCCGTTCCCTATCTCATGCGAGCCGAAGCGCCCTTGACCGGCAACGTCGACGCGCAGACGACGAGCGCCTACGCGCAGTACGTCCCGGGAAGCGTCGCGGGGCTCGCGGTGACGCCGGGCTGCGAGTTCCTGAACAACGGGCACTTTTGTCCGCAGATCGCGCCGGTCGCGCTCGATCAGCGGTACCGTTTCTTCGAAAGCGCGCTTTACGACGAGGCGCCGACCATCGACGTCGGCCAGGGTCCGATCGATCTCTGCAACCCGGGGCCCGACTGCGACGACGGAGACCCGTGCACGAGGGATTTCTGCGTGCCGGAGGACGGGAGCTGCGCCAACACCGCGACGACCGGCCCCGCGTGCCGCGTCGACGGGCAAGACGGCATTTGCGAGCGGGGAGCGTGCACCCCCATCGAGATGTGCAGCATGCTCGATCCGGCGCTCGAGAGCGCCTCGGCGATGCTCGACTGCCGCTTTCTCGGGATTCCGATCGAGCTCACCGCCTCGGTCGCCGCGGAGGCGCTCGGACCGATTTCTCCAGGCCCGATCGACTACACCATTCAGACTTCCATCGGTCTTCTGCCGCAGGCCGTCGAGCTCCTCTCGCTTCTGGAGCGCTTCGTGCCGGTGCAGCAGTTCAGCGGTGTCGTCGAGTCGACGCTCGGCAGCGTCGAGCCGAATCCGATCATGACGGAGCAGCCCGACGAGCTTTGCGTGTTGGCTCTCGTCGACGACGGCTCGAGCGTCGGCCTCGCATCCGAGCCGGTCGCGGCAACCTGGTCGCTTCAGGAGTCCGCCACCGAGCAAGGGCTCACCCTCCGCGACGTCGAGCTCGGGCTCACGGTGGGCCCCTTCGACGAGACCCTGACGACCGCCGGCCCCGACCCAACCTGCACGTGGAACCCCGCGCCGCCGACGCTGGTGTTCGCCCGGCAGTAGCGACTGCCTGCGGATCGCCAGCCTTGTAATCCGTCTGGGCCCGATCGGCACTCGCGGGATGCCGGTCGCCTATGTGACGAAATGCTCGCAGATACCCACGCCTGGCTCGTCGCGGAAGGCAGGCTCTGAACCGCACAAACTCACGAGCGGAATCAGCTTCGATACGCTCCTTCCTCTGAGAGGCGGCTGGTGCGCCAGATTCGATCCCAAAAAGCGCGTCGATGACGGTACTCTCGGCGTTCGGCTCGGAGGACGCAACTTTCGGCCGCACGCGTCGATAACTCATCATCGACATGTCTCGTTTGCTGCATCTCAGTCCGCGCCGGCTGCGGCGCTTCGCTGTCTTTGGCGCCCCGGCCTGGGCGGCTTTCGCGCTGCTGGTCGCTATGGCTGGCTGCGGGGCGGTCGGCTGTCCCGACGGTCTTCGTGACGTCGACGGGGTCTGCCAAGAGGTCGGTCGTTTCGTCGAGGGGCCGGCTGCGCCGCTCGTCGAGCAGTGCGACGGCGTCGACAACGACGGCGACGACGACATCGACGAGGACTGGCCCGAGCTCGGAGAATCGTGCGGCGGGCTCGGCGGTGTGGGTGAGTGCGTGGAAGGCACGTTCGTCTGCGCCGAGCACGGCCGCGGGGTGGTGTGCGAAGGAGCCATCGGGCCGACGGCCGAGGTCTGCGACGGCAAAGACAACGACTGCGACGGCGTCGAGGACAACGGCCCCGACGAAGTGTGCGACGGTGAAGACAACGACTGTGACGGGCTCGTCGACGAAGGCGTCCTCGCCGTGAAGCAACAGAGCTTTTCGGACCACGCCACGGTGGCAGCGGTCGACGGCGGCTTCGTGCTGACGCAGCTTCTCGCCGATCAGCTCCGCGTGGAGACGTACGCAGCGGATGGGACGCGCACGGGCCACCACGACGACATCGCGAACCCGGCGCTCGACAGTGCCTTTGTCACGTCGAGCGTCGCCGATGGGCGTCTCTTGATCGGCCTCGGCAAGCAGCGATTTTACGTCGTCGAGGCGCTCATCGATTCGGAGCTGGTCCCGATCGTCACGGCGACGCAGCCGCTTCACGAAGCCTGGGATCAGGGCATCGACTGGGGCATCTACGAGCCGCCCTATCACCCGCGCGTCTCGGCGTCGCCGGCGCGCTTTTTCGGCCACCGCGACGTGGTCACGTTTGCGCTGAGCCCCTTTGGGCAGGGCGATCTGACGGCGCTTTCCGAGGTTCCCTTGCTCCCGGCCGGGTTTCCCTACCTCGCGTACTTCGACGCGGCCGGTGCGTTCGTCGCGTGGGAGCACGACGACAACGTGCGCATCGGGTGGCTGCTCGATGACGGGGAGCTCGTGCTCGACATCGACGTCGGGCGCGGCAGCAGGCCCTCGATTGCGTTTGGCGCGGACGGTCCGTCGGTCGCTTACTTGCGCGACGGGAGGCTCCTCTTGAGCGAGCTCGGCGGGCTGACGCTGCAGTGTACCGACACGGGGCTCTGCAACGCAGAGGTCGACCCTGGCCCGATCGACTCGACGGTGATCACGCCCACGGGGCATGCATACGACCCGGAGACCGACTCCTGGGCCGTCGTCGTCGGTTCGCGGGTTTGGCTCGTCGCGCGCGGAGAGGCGGGGCCAGTCGTGACGCAGACGTTTGCGAGCGTCACGGGCGACGACCCTCCGACGCGCGTCGACGTCGCGTGGAGCGGGGGTACGGCGGCCGTCGTGCAGAGTCAGGAGAGGGGGGATTCGACGCTCACCTTCATGGGGTGCTTTTAGGAGCTTCATGCGGTGGGTCGCTGGCGTCGTTCTTGGAGCGCTCCTGCTGTGCCCGTGGGGTTCGGCCCACTCACAGAATGATGCGCCCTCCTCCGAGGCCGCCGCGTCGAGTTGGCTCGTGATTCCCGCGCGGAATGGGGAAGTCGGGGGCGGCGCGAGCACGAGCGTCGAGTCCCTGCACCTCACGGCCGAGGCGCTCCGGCAGGAGCTTTCCGTTCGCGGCGAAGACGTCTGGCAGGCGGACCGGGCCTCCGAACGCTTCGAGGTCGTGGGCTCTGCCCCTGCGCCCAAGGTGAGCCAAAGCGACATCGATCGGTGGGTCGAGCGCTCGCGTGCGGCGGTGCGCTATCTGGCGCGCGCCGATTACAAAGCCGCGCGGCGCGAGCTCAAGGCGGCGCAGCGGCTCGCGAACCGGGCCGCCGAGGAGCTCAACCGAGAGGCGGCGCGGGCACAGCAGGTCCTCGATACCTGCCTCTTCATGGTGCGGGCCTACGTCGAGACGAACAACGGCGCGGAGGCCCGGCGCCAGGCGCGCGAGTGCCGGCAGCTCGTTCCGCGCGTGGAGCCGAGCGCGTTTCGGCACACGCCGGAGGTGCGTGCCCTTCTTGCCGAGGTGGACGCGGAGATGGCCGCGGAGGCGCCGGGCACGCTCGAGGTGACGAGCACCGCGGCCGATTGTCTCGTCCGCATCAACGGCGTCGAGTTCGGGCGCGCGCCGCTTTCCGGCATCGAGCTTCCGGTGGGGACGTACCGGCTGCAGGTCGAGTGCGAAGAAGGCCGGCGGGGGCGGATTCATCGCGTGGCGGTGGTGAGCGGCGCCAACGCGTTTGCGTTCGATGCAGGGTTGGAGCGCGCGGTGCGCACGCGGCCGGTCCTGCACCTTCAATACGCGTCGGCGGAAGCGTGGGGGGAGCGGATGCAGCATTCGCAGCTCGTCGCGCGAACGCTCGGCGGCACCGACGTCTTGGTGCTGAGCATCGTGCGCGAGGACGTCGTCCGGCTCGATCTCGGCGGGCCGCAGCGCGAGCCGGCGTCGACGTGGATCGCCGTTCACGACGGCGCGCCCGAGTCGGAGGACCTGCGGCGTGCGTTCGATGCGATGTTCGACGGGCGGTCGGTCGATTTCACGGGAGCACACCCGATGGCGCGAGCGAGCTGGAAGGCCGAGGCTTTGCAGAAGACCGGGGCAGCGGTCGGTGCGCTCACGGCCGCGACGACGGCGGCCGAGTCTGAGGGGAGGCCGAGCTGGCGTGGGGTCCCCCGGCCGCGCAGCCAGCGGGTTGCGGGGTGGTCGCTCTTTGGGCTCGGCGTGGCAAGCGTGGGCGCGAGCGTTGGGCTTCACGTGTGGCGAGGCGAGCTCGGCGATCGTTTCGTCGGCTCGCCGGGGAACCTGAGCGCCGCGCAGCAGTGGAACGACGTGCGGATCGGCGTGTGGACGACCGCGGCCTTTGGCGGAGCGGCCACGGCCGCGGCAATGCCCCTTCTCCTTCCGGACTACGACCGGACGCCGTGGTGGGGTTGGACGCTTGGCGCCGTCGGGCTCGGGCTCACCGGCTACGCGATCTACGAGGGCGTCACGATGACGAGCTGTTCGGAGCCCTTCATCGGTGATGCCGGACGGGCGCAGGCGTGCGTCACTCGGGGGCAGGAGGCCGGGCGCTTGTCGCTGGCGCTCGCGGGGGCGGCGCCGCTTCTCACGGTCCCGCTCGTCTATTTGATTCGGCCGCTTCGCGCGGAGCCGACGGTTTCCGCGAGTCGCGCCGGCATCGTGGTACAGGTACGAAAGGCGTTTTGATGACACCGGGGGGGCGCAGCCTGAGCTGGGTAGCGGGAGCGGTCGCGATGCTCGCGGCCTCGGCCGGAGCGCAGGAGGCGGAGCCAGGGGTCGTCGACGCTTCGCGTGCGGTGCTGGTGGCGCCGGTGCAGGGGAGTGAATCGATCGCGGACGAGCGCCGCGCGCGCGTCGCCAATGCGGTAGAGCGAGCGCTCGAGGCGAGGGGCTACGCGATCGTCGCCGGGAAGGCGCTGCTCGGGAGCGCCGTCGTCGCGTGCCGGACTCCCGAGTGCATCGAGCAGAACCTCGATGCGGCCGAGGCCGAGCTGGCCATCGTGCCTGCGCTTTGGGCTCAGGAGAGCGGTGAGGAAGAGCTCACGCTCACGCTGCTCCGGCGGGCCGGGCGAAACCTGAACGTGAGCGGCAGCGTCGGCGAGGATCCGGCGGATGCCGCCGACGCGCTCGTCGACGTGCTGCTCGAAAAGCGTGCCGCTCTGGCGCCGCCAAGCGCGCCTGCCGCCGATGCGGGGCTCGCGGCAGAGCCGGACGCGGGGCGCGAGGCGGCGCCGAAGCACCCGCACGCGTGGAAGGCAGGGCCGATCGTGCTGATCGCCGGCGGCGCGGCGGCCTTCGTCGCCATCGGCGTGAGCGCGGCCGTCAAGCGCGACGACCAGCAGCTCGACACCTCGGCGGTCGCGGCCTGGTCGGCGGTCGGGGTCGCCTCGATTGCGGGCGGCGCGGCGTGGTGGGTCGTCGGCACGAAGCGTCGGCGGCCGGGCGCCGAGGGCGGGGCCCGTCGTGCGCCGGTTCTTGCGGTCCACCCTACCCGGATTGACTTGAGGCTCCGGTTTTGAATAAGGGTACTTCATGAGGTGCATCCTCATCTTG
>JAHELW010000131.1 GCA_024643985.1 Myxococcales bacterium
TGGTCGAGCAGCGGGATCACCGTGCCGCCGCTCGTCGTGTTGTAGAAGAGGCCGAGTCTCGCGTACGGGTGCACGAACGGCACCTGCTTCACGAGGAAACCCATGTCGATGCCCACCGTGAGGAGGTTGAAGGGATCGAAGTTCGCGTATTTGAAGCGTACTCCTATGCTGAAGAGGTCGAACTGCGCGCCGATTGCCGCGCCGAACTCGGGCCCGGATACCACCACGGATGGCGACAGGTTCCCTCCAAAATCCTCGAGCAGATTGATCGTACGAAACTTCGTTGCATTGAACTTCGCGGGACCGATGGTTCCTTCGATCCACAGAGTGCCCTTGACGACCTTGCAGTAGACGTTGGTGAGACAATCGGGGTCTCCGTCCTCTTCGGCGGGCTCTTCCTGCGCGGGCTCCTCCTCCTCGACGGCCTCTTCCTCGGCGATCCGCTCGTCCATCGCAGCCGCTTCGGCTTCGAGCGCCGCGCGCTCGGCCGCGGCCGCTCCCTCGACGGTGCCAACTGCGGCCTCCCCCTGCGCCTCGGCGGTCGAAGCCAGCAGGAGCGCAGTGCTGAGAATCATGATCAGACGCGCCATTTCATCCCTCCTCATCGTCGAGTGCTACTGTCCCGAGTCTCCACCCGCGCCCGACGTGTCGGCCACCGTGCAGAAGCCTTGGGCGGCGAAGTCGATGCTGCCCGTGCGTGTCGGCGGGGGCTCGGGTCCGCAATGATCCCACCAGGCCACCGCGAAACCGCTATCTCCCACCGGTTGTCCGGCCACGCAGCCGCCCGCCGCAGCGCCGAGAAGCGCTTCGACGAATGTGGCCGCAGTTGGGATGAAGATCACAGGCACGTCCTGCTCCACCTCGACGACGTTGTTTTCCTCGTACACGGTGACCGTATACGTGCCTGGGCCCAAGCCCGTCTGCAGCAACAGCCCCGTGCCGAGCCAGTTCCCGCATCGATCCCAAACGATGGAGCCGCCGCTGATCGCGATTTCCTGCGCCGTCGTTCCGCTGCCCTGGAAGTCCAAGTCGCTACAGGTCAGGAGCCCGAAGAAATCGCTCCCCTCTTCGACCGCGTCGAGCACGTCGTTCGTGTAGTCGCTCTCGCACTCCTCCTCGCTCGTCAGCTGTGTCCACTGACCTGAGACCTGGTAGCCTTGTTGTTTGAGCCCAAAGCCGGACTTGGCAGCGAGCACCGACGCTGCGGCTCCAGCAGACGACGTCACCTCCATATCGAACTCGAGCGGCGCCCCGTTCTCGTCGATCCAGTCGCGGAGGCAGGTGAGGATGCCACCGGCGTAGTCCTCGCCGGTCGATCCGTCACTGAGCGTGAAGCCGCAGCTCGAAGGCGTCACCGGCTGGTAACCGAGGTCCCGTCCCATGACGCGGCCGATCCGCGAGAAGATGCGCACCGAGATGTTGACCGGCCCGCCTTGCAACGAGAAGTTGTCCATCGTCATGTCGATGGGGAGGCCTCGACCCGACTGCTGCACGGCGAAGGGTGCGATCCAAGCTGCCGTGTCGAATGTGGGGAGCGTGTAGCTCGGCGTGCTGGGCGACAAGGACACGGAAACCGTGATCGGCTCGAGCACTTCCATGGACTTGGTGCATGGGCCGACAGGGAACCCGTCTTCGTCGACGCAGTCGGCGTCCGTGCTGCAAAGGTCACCGGACACCTCGCAGCTCGTCTCGTCGAACTCCATGGGCCCGATCAACGGGAGCTTCACGTCGTAGCCGACTTGTTCGGACTCACAGCTCCAGCCCAAGGCCGCGAGAGCAGCGGCTGCGACGAGCAGCGGCACCCGATGCCAGAGGCTAGGCGGGGTAGGGCGTTGTGTTGACATGGATGTCATCCTACGCCCTTTGAGCCCGAGATCAATCGTAGATTACACTTGTCGGAAAGTGTAAAAACGTAAGGAAATCAGCGTCTTAGGCGGCATTAGGGGATCGCGCTGCGCACTCAGCCCGCCTCGGTGCCCGTCTCGTCGCCCGATTCGGTGTCCGCCTCAGCGGCCGCGTCGGCGCCAGCCTCGGGTTCCTCACTGGCTTCTTCAGCTGGCTCCGGCTCCTTCTTGGGCTCCGCCGCTTTGATCAGGCCCTCGGCGACGAGGATCTTCACCTTGTCGTCACCGGTGATCCATCTCCGGTTCTTGGCCCGGACGCCGTATCGCCCGGAGCGCTTTTTTACGATTTGATACTCTTCCGTCTGCTTCACGATCTCCATGCGGGTGCGCCTACCACAGGGATCGGCAAGGGGGTAGGAGAGATGGCGATGAAGACCCAACGACTCCGCGACGGAACCGAGATGCCCTCGCTCGGACTCGGCACCTGGAAGTCCGAGCCCGCCGAGGTGTATGGCGCCGTTCGTGCCGCCCTCGAGGTGGGGTACCGGCACATCGACTGCGCAGCGATCTATCAAAACGAGGAGGAGGTCGGCCGTGCTTTGGCCGACGCGTTTGGGGCTGGCGACGCGAAGCGCGAAGACGTCTGGATCACCAGCAAGCTCTGGAACGATTCGCACCTCCCGAAAGACGCGAAGCCGGCGATCGAAAGCAGCCTGACAAAGCTCGGGCTCGAGTACCTGGACCTCTATCTCATCCATTGGCCGGTGGCGCTCCGACCGGGGACGCTTCTTCCAAGCGGACCCGAGGACTTCATTCCGCTTTCCGAGGCGCCCCTGGAGTCGACCTGGCAGGCGATGATCGCGCTTCGCGATCAGGAGCTCACGCGGCAGGTCGGTGTGTCAAACTTCAGCAAAGGCCAGATCACGAGGGTTCGCGAAGCGACCGGCGAAGCTCCCTCCGTCAATCAGGTCGAGCTTCACCCGTACCTTCAGCAAGCCGCGCTGCTCGCCGCGTGCGAGCAGCTCGACGTCGCAGTCACGGCGTATTCTCCGCTCGGCTCCCCGGATTCGGCGGCGATGTTGGGCCGCCGCGACGAGGTGCCGCTCACGAAGCATCCCACCATCGTGTCGATTGCCGAGGCGCACGGCGCGACCCCGGGGCAAGTGCTCATCGCCTGGGCTTTGGCGCGTGGAACCAGCGTGATTCCGAAGTCGGTCAACCCGGGTCGGATTGCCGAGAACTGGGGGGCGCTCGAGCTTTCGCTGACGCTCGCAGACATGACCGCGATCGAATCGCTCGACAGGCACCAGCGGATGGTGGAGGGGAAGTTCTGGTTCATCGGCGAGACCTATTCCCCGGAGACTCTCTGGGACGAAGCGTCACTCTAGACGAACGGACACCTTCTTCGTCTCGTTGGCAGTCACGTGCACGACGATTCGCTTTGGTTTGCCTTCGCCAAACGGCTTCAAGAGGAGCCTGTGGCGACCCGCCGGCAGGGTGAGCCGCCGGGGCGTGCTTCCGAGGAGCTTCCTGCCCTTGTAGACTTCCGCCCAGCCTCCGCGCGTCACCAGGTTGATCGTTCCGGTCGCAGCCTTGGCAGTCGTCTTGGTGCGGCGAGGCTTCGGCGCGACGGCGTCTGTTGGCTTCTTTGTTTCCTCGTCGACCCCGATCGGATTCGTCGGCTCCGGCGGTTTTGCATCGGGCACGTCGGCTCGCGGAGCAACGGGGACGGCTTCCCGAACGGCGTCGGGAACCGGCGGCGGCGACGGCGCGGGGGACGTTGACACCGACGCGGGCGGTCCTTCCTCCAAAGGCGGCTCGGAGTCGCTCAGCCCGCTCGCCAGCGCGGCGACGAGCAAGAGCGCACCGAGGAGCGCAAGCAGCGCGAGCGCCGGCCTCGAACGCCACGGCGGTTTCGAGGGGTGCGTCAGCTCTTCGGTTTGAAACCCTGTGGCCGTCAGAGTGACGTCGTTCTCGCCGGCGCGCGGTACGGCCGGGACCGTATCGTGGGACATCCGGGCGACCTCCATGAGTTGGCTCTTTCGGGCCTCGCCCTCGGGAAAGAGCTCCCCCATCCACTCGGAAAGCTCCGCCGCACCCATCACCTCCGGCTGGGCGCCGATGTACTTTCGAAGCGCTCGGCCGAGCTCGCGCGCGGTCTGCCACCGCTCGTTCGGGTCGCGCTCGAGCGCCCTCATCACGATCGCGTCCAGCTCCTCGGGCACCTGCGACCGGTACTTGGAGGGAGGAGCGAGCTCGTCGTAGAGCACCGCGTGCACCGTGTTGGCGGTCGTGTCGCGACGGAACAGCCGGCGCAGCGTCAGCATCTCCCACAGCGCCACGCCGAGGGACCAGATGTCGACGCGACGGTCGATCGAGCTCGCGGTGAGCTGCTCCGGGGACATGTAGGCAAACGTCCCTTTGACTTGACCGGTGGCCGTGTGGTGCATGCGCTGGCGGGCGCTTGCGATTCCGAAATCGACGACCTGGACCGAGCCGTCGTAGGTCACGAAGAGGTTACGCGGCGAGACGTCGCGGTGAACCACGCGGAGCAGATCTCCGTTTGCGTCCTTCAGCTCGTGTGCCGCGTGAAGGCCCTCGCACGCGTCGGCGACGATGCGAGCCATGCGGAGCGGCAGCAGCGGGTGCCGCCGCTGCTCCCTGCTTCGAGCCACTTTGCCGCAGAGCCGCGAAAGAGGCTCGCCTAGCAAGTACTCCATGGCGATGAAGTACTCCCCGTCGGCATGGCCGAAGTCGAATACGCTGCACACGTTCGAATGCGTGATGCGTGAGGCGATCTTCGCCTCGTCGAGAAACATGTCGACGTAGCGCTTCTCTTTGGCGAGGTGAGGGTGGATGCGCTTCAGCGCGACGAGCTTTTCGAAGCCGGATACGCCATCCACGCGCGCCAGGTAGACCGTGGCCATGCCGCCCGCCGCAAGCTCGAAGCAGAGCTCGTAGCGGCCGATGCGCTCGCGATCGGTCCGCTCCGGCCGAACCGAGTCCTCTTCTGCAATTGGCGGGACCTCCGCCAGAGGCGCATCGCGCGCCGCTGCCTCGTCACCGGACTTCATCAATTTCCCCCTTACAGCCTAGCGAGGCGGCCCCGAGCAGCGCCAACGGAATCTTTGATTATTTGTGTGTCTTTGGCTATCTTGCTAGTCGAGTGGGGAGATGAGAGTCAGCGCTGGAATCATTGCGTTTTTTGGTCTGGTCGCGCTTGCACCGGCCTCGGCGCGCGCGCATCCCATGCTCGACCGTGCCGTGGTCGCGTACGAGGAGGCGGATTTCGAGCGGGCGCTCCAGACGTTCGACATGGCGGCCGCCAATGCCGACCTCTCGGTCGAGGAGCTCCTGCAGCTCTTCGAAATGAGGGCGCTGGTACACCACGCGCTTGGCGATGACGCCTCGATGCGCGCCGATCTAGAGCGGCTTCTCGCCGTTCGTGCGAGCTACGAGCTCGGACGGCTTGCCCCGCCCTCCGTCAGGTCGGCGTTCGAAGAAGCACGCGCGGCGGCGGCGGAAGCCGGGAGCGTGGAGCTTCGCATCGAGGAAACGCGGATCGAGGGGGAGCTTTGGGTCGTTGCGAAGGTGCTGCGCGTCCCCGAGAGCCTAGTCGATCACACGACGCTTCAATGCAGTGTCGACAACAACGCGAGAACGGTGTCCCGCACGTCGCAAGGCACCGCCACCAGCGTCAAGCTCGACGGAGCCCACAACGGCTGTGCAGCGACCGCCCGCACGAGACAGGGGGGGGTCCTCTATCGGTCGAGCATCGACGGCACCATCGCCTCCGCGCCGCCCATCTCCCGTCGCCGCGTCGAGGCGCCCAGGCACGAGCGGCGCGACGAGGGCGAAGTCAAGAAGAAGAAAAAGTGGCCGTGGATCGTCGCGGCCTCGGCGCTCGTCGTGGTTGGCGGGGTCACCGCGGGCGTCGTGATTTCGCAGCGCTCCAAGGGAAACGATTCGCCCGAGACCGGGGCGGTGACGGTCAACTGGTGAGCGTCTTACGGGCGCGTGCCTCGAGGCCGCCTCTGCACTAGTCTCCCTGCGTGTCTGACGTCCAGCGCGGTCGAGTCCATCGAAAGGATTACGCGCCGCCCACGCGTCTCATCGACGCGGTCGAGCTCCGTTTCCAGCTCGACCCCCGAGAGACCATCGTCACGGCGAAGATGCGTATCGTGCCGAACCCGCGCGTCCAAGCGCCCCTCGGCCCGCTCTTTTTGCACGGAGACGAGCTCGAGCTGCGGAGCGTTCGGGTCGACGGCCAGCCGCTTGCCGACTCGGAGCTCGAAGCGGACGCCAGCGGCTTGCGCATCCCGCAAGCGCCCGACGAGCTCGAGCTCGAAACCGAGGTGGTCGTCAGGCCCGCGGACAACACGAAGCTCATGGGGCTCTACACGTCCAACGACGCGTTTTGTACTCAGTGCGAGGCCGAGGGGTTCCGCCGGATCACGTACTTCCTCGATCGACCCGACGTGATGGCTCGATACAGCACCCGCATCGAGGCCGACAAATCCCAGTATCCCGTGCTTCTTTCGAACGGAAACCGCATCGGGTCGGGGGAGCTGCCAAACGGTCGCCACTGGGTTCAGTGGGAGGATCCCTTTCGGAAGCCCAGCTACCTCTTTGCGCTGGTCGCAGGCGACTTGGTTTGCCACCGTGGAAGCTTCCAGACGGCCTCGGGTCGCGAAGTGGCGTTGGAGATCTGGGTCGAGCCTGAAAACGCCGACAAGTGCGCGCACGCCTTAACGTCGCTTCAGGCTGCCATGAAGTGGGACGAGGAAACGTACGGCCTCGAGTACGACCTCGACGTTTACATGGTGGTCGCCGTGAACGACTTCAACATGGGCGCGATGGAGAACAAGGGCCTCAACATCTTCAACTCGAAGTACGTCCTTGCAAAGCCCGTCACCGCCACCGACGACGACTACGAGGGAATCGAAAGCGTCGTTGCGCACGAGTATTTTCACAACTGGACCGGCAACCGAGTCACGTGCCGCGACTGGTTTCAGCTCACGCTCAAAGAGGGCCTCACGGTCTTTCGCGACCAGGAGTTCTCGGCGGACATGATTTCGCCGGCCGTTCAGCGAATCAAAGACGTCACGCGGCTCCGCACCGCGCAGTTTGCCGAGGACGCGGGACCGCTCGCGCACCCGATTCGACCCGAGTCCTACATCGAGATGAACAATTTCTATACGGCGACGGTTTACGAAAAAGGGGCGGAGGTGGTCCGCCTCTACCAGACGCTATTCGGAAAGGAAGGGTTTCGAAAAGGGCTACGGCACTACCTTCAGACGCACGACGGAGCCGCCGTCACCTGCGATGACTTCCGTGCCGCCATGGCCGACGCGAACGACGCGGACCTCACGCAGCTCGAACGCTGGTACTCGCAGCCGGGGACGCCAGTGGTGCGGGCGAGCGGACTCTGGGACGAGGCCAACGGCACCTATGCTTTGACGCTCGAGCAGTCCCTTCGAGAGGTGCCCGACCATCCGCCGCCGCGTGCGCTGCCAATCCCCGTCCGGGTCGGTCTGCTCGACGCGAGCGGAGAAGAGCTCCCCGGCTCGGAGCGGACGCTGCTCCTCACCGAGGCGCGGCAGACTTTTACCTTCGACGGCATCGAGAGCAGGCCCGTTGCGTCGATCGGTCGCGGCTTTTCCGCACCGGTTCGCTTCGAGGTCGAACGGAGCCAGGAGGAGCTCGCGTTTCTTCTCGCCAACGACACGGACCCGTTCAACCGGTGGGAGGCAGGTCAGGAGCTATCGAAACAAGTGATTCTCGGCTTGGTCGCAGACGTGCGTGCGGACCGTCCGCTCGAGGTCGATGCCAAGCTCGTCGACGCGTTTCGCAAGGTATTGCTGGACCCGGGGCTCGACGGCTCGATGAAGTCGCTGACGCTCGCGCTTCCTTCCGAGGAGCTGCTCTCGCAAGAGCTCACCTCGGTCGATCCCGAGGCAGTGCACGGAGCGCGCCAGCGCGTGGTCCGCGAGCTTGCGTCCGCGCTTCGGCCAGAGTGGGAACGCGCCTACCGTGCGAACGCAAAGGGCACGGATGCGATCGACAAAGCCGAAATCAATCGGCGCCGGATCAAGAATCGCGCGCTGCGCTATCTCGTGTCACTCGAGGAGCCGGACACCATTTCTCTCGCCGCCGAGCAGTTTCGAAGCGCAACCGGCATGACCGACTACGAGGCCGCATTTGCGGTTCTCGTCGACCTCGTATCCAAGGAGACGGAAGAGGCGATCGCCGCGTTCTACGCGCGCTGGCGGGGCGAGCCGCTCGTGCTCGACAAGTGGTTTCGCATGCAGGCCATGTCGCGCGCCCCAAACGCATTCGACCGCGTCGTGGCCCTGGCCGAGCACCCGGACTTCACGCTCACCAATCCAAATCGCGCCCGTTCGCTCCTCTATGCATTTGCTGCCGGCAATCCGACCGGTTTTCACCGCGCGGACGGCGCCGCGTATCGGTTCGTCGCCGACCGTGTGCTGGAGCTCGACGGAATCAATCCTCAGGTGGCGTCGCGGCTCGTCTCGACCTTCAACCAGTGGAAGCGATATGAGCCGTCTCGAAGCGGCAAGATGCGAGTGGAGCTCGAACGCATTGCCTCACATTCCGGGATCTCCAAGGATGTCGGAGAAATCGTCGAGCGAGCGCTCGAAGGATAACGATCGATGTCGTCCGATTCGGCTCTTACGAACAGCGAAGCGCCGCGGCATTTCGGTGCTTGGCGACCTGTTGGCGTGATGAAGCTGCGGTTCCTCACGGCCTTCACGTTCGGCCTGCTCTCGGCTGGCTGCGGGGACAGCATCGGATCGGACTTGCCCCGGCTTACGGACGACGGCGAGTGGGTCGTACGCGTCACGTTGGCGGATCAGCACATCTGCACCGGGATCGTGCTGAGCCCTCGCTGGGTTCTCACTGCAGGTCACTGCGTGGACGAGGCCGTCGCCGACGCCGTCGAGATAGAGCACGTGATCTTCGAGAAACGGACCACCCTCTACGATGGGCCCGCCGACCTCATCCTGCATCCGGAGTACGTGGGACGCGGCGAGATCGGGCACCGCTGGCACGACGTCGGTCTCGTCGGACTGAAAACCGAAATCAGCGGCGTGACGTCGACTCCGAGGATTTGCGGACTAACCCGTACTTTTGCGCTCCTTCTCGACGGCAGCACGCCTCTCTACACGATCGGGTACGGTCGCTTGCCCGACCCCGACACGGGGCTTTGCGGCCCCAGCGTGGGCTCGAAGAAGCGCTACGACGGCTTGGTTTACCGAAAGACGACCGGGCGACCCTTCGAAAACGCGCTCGGCGTCGACCTCGAGGGAAGGCCGCATGCGCTCTGCCCGGGCGACTCGGGCGCCCCGTTCGTTTTCGACGTCGACGGAATGCCCCACGTGTTCGGCGTCTTCAGCGGAGACACGCGCGACAGGACGATCTTTCACGGCCCGCTTGCAGGCCCAAAAGTCGGCTGGCTCGAGGACGCGACGTCTGCCAGCGATGCGCCGCTCGACTGTACGGAGCTCGGCAATGACAGCTGGGCGTGCGTCGAAATGACACAGAAGTACCCGAGAGCGACGGTTCTTTGGTAGCCTCGCCGCCACCCATGAAGGAGGGAAACAGACCCATGAGCACGATTCTGAAGTATTTGGTCATCGGAACCGCATTGTTGGCGCTCGGCCTTTCGGCTGCGTGCAAGAGCGATAGCCCTGCTGCGCAGGAGGCGACCGCGGGCGCCGAAGCAGGCGCGACGACGGGCGTCCAAACAGGCGTCGAAACCGGCATGTCCGAGGGCGCCAAAGAAGGAGCCAAGGAGGGCGCGAAGGAAGGTGGCGCGGCTGCGGCCACCGAGGTCGTCAACTAGCTTCCAGGTCCGATGGCGTTGCAGGAGTCGCAGGGGCCAAGCCGAATCTCACTCGTCGCGAGCGCGGCACTGTTGTGTGTCGTGCTCGTGGGTGCGGCTGTCTTTTTTCGAGACGAGAGCCCGCCTGCGCGAGGGGAGCGTTCGCCCCCTGC
>JAHELW010000132.1 GCA_024643985.1 Myxococcales bacterium
AGGAACGGGGCGTACACGCCGCGATGAACGTAGATTCTCTCGATGCCGCAGCAGGATTGGCCGGCGTTGTAGAAGGAACCGTCGACCAGGTTGGCCGCAGAGCGGACGAGGTCGGCGTCTTCGCACACGTAGGCCGGGTCTTTGCCCCCGAGCTCCAGTGCCGCGCCGATGAATCGCTTGGAGGCCGCATCTTGAATGGCGTGGCCGCCTCCGACGGAACCCGTGAACGCCACGAACGCGACCCGGTCGTCGGCGATGACTTCCGCGACGCCCTGATGATCGAGATACATCACCTGCAGAAACCCAGGCGGAAGGCCCGCGGCCGTCGCCGCCTCACCGATGCGCTTCGCAACGAGAGGAGTTTGCTCGGAGTGCTTCAACACGACGGGGTTGCCTGCGACGAGCGCGGGGACCAGCGCATTGACTGCGGTCAGCCACGGGTAGTTCCAGGGGGCGACGACGAAGACGACGCCGAGAGGCTCGCGCCGAATGAAGCGTGTGAAACCGTCACGCGCTCCGAGGCGAATGTCCGCGAGCCCTTCCGCCGCGAGGTCGATCATGGCTCGTCCGCGAAGCAGCCAGCCGCTCGCTTCGCCGGCGCCATCGCGAATCGGTCGCCCCATTTGCATCGTGAGCTCGTGCGACACCGCGTCGACGTCTGCGACCGCGGTTTCCACGAACCGCAGCACCATCTCACACCGTTCCTCGAGGCTCACGCGGCGCCAGGATTGGAAGGCGTTCGAGGCGCGACCGAGCGCTTCTTCGAGGCGTGGCCCCTCGTCGAGGGTCCGTTCGAAAACGACGCTTCCGTCCACGGGCGAGATCGTCTGGAAGCTCTTCGACATGGCCGGTAGCCTTTCGCAGGGGGGCTCGCGCGTCAATCTGGGCTTGCGCGACGGCCGCGAGCGAGGCACGACGGGCCGATGGCAACCCCGAGCCTCGACGGAAAGGTGCTGATCACCGGCGCCAGTGGTTTCATCGGAGGACGGCTCCGAGATGCGCTGCTTCGGAGCGGGACCGACGTCGTCGCCATTCGCCGTTCGGGCTCTCCGCCATCGAAAACGGGGCGTTCAGTCGAGGCCGACTATGCGCAGGTGAGCGATCTCGAGCGAGCCGTTGCCGAAGAGAAGCCAGACTACGTCCTGCACGTCGCCGGCGTCACGAAGGGCAGCTCGTATGCGGATTTCCAGCGTGGCAACGTGATGCCGACCCGCAACCTGCTCGCCGCAGTCCGGCGTGAGCATCCCGACCTGAAACGATTCGTGCTCGTCTCCTCGAGCGCCGCATACGGGCCTTCGGCAAAGTCAGCACCGCAGCGCGAGGAAAACCCGCCTCGGCCAATCGAGCACTACGGGCGCAGCAAGCTCGAGGCAGAGCGTGTCGTCAGCGAGGAATCGATCGACGTGCCGTGGACGATCCTGCGACCTTGCGCGGTCTACGGACCCGGTGACGTCGACCACTTCAGCCTGTTTCAAGCCGCGGTGCTCGGGCTGAATCTCTTCTACGGCAACCGGGATCGCAGGATGTCCTGGATCTACGTCGACGACTGCGTTCGCGGCATCCTCGAAGCGGCGGACCACGAGCGCACGGTAGGGAAGGGCTACTTCCTGACCCACCCGGCCCAGCTCAGCTGGGATCAGTTCCAGACGGAAATCGCCCTTGCGGTGGGCCGCCCGGTCTGCACGATCGATCTACCCGAGCAGGCACTCTGGGCCGCTGCGCTCGGAGGCGAGCTCGCGATGCGTTTCGACAAGAAACCCCGGCTGCTCAACCTTCAAAAGGCGCGGCTTGGTGCCCAAGACGCCTGGACCTGCTCGGGCGACGCCGCGCGCAAGGATTACGGCTTCGTCGCCGAGGTCGAGCTCGCCGATGGCATACGCCAGACGCATCGGTGGTATCGCGAGAACGACTGGTATCAGAGCCTCGATCCGAAAGAGCTTCTTTCCTCTCGGTCACTCCGCCGCTTGGTCGGTCATCTCCGGCGAGGACGCTGAGAGCCTGTCCAAGAGGCGCTGTCCGGTCGTCGTGATCTGATCGTGCAAGTACCGCGCCTTGGGCTCTGCGCGTTCGAGATGCCGCTCGAGGACATCTACGCGCTCTGGGTGCTTCTCTGCCTGCTCGAGCAGGAGCTCGGCGATCATCGTATCGCCGAGAAGCTGAATCAGACGCTCGGCGTGCAGCATCGCAAACGCGAAGTCGCGCTTCGGATCCCAGTTCTTGGTGAGCTCGTCGGTCCACTCGGCAATGGGTTTGCCCCGGAGCGCTTTCACTTTGTCGCCGGCGGTCTTCAACACGAGCTGCTGCTGTGCGGAAAGCGATAGCGATTGAAGCTGTGCAACGCGTCGCTCCAACGGATTGCGGCTCGAAACCGAGCGCCAGCGCGCCTGCGCCATGCGTCGCACGAACCGCTGCGGGTTCTTGATGATCCCGCCGAGCGTGTCCTTCATCGCCATCAGCGCCTGGATCTGGCTGGTACCCTCGTAGATCGGCATCACGAGCGCGTCACGGAGTAGTTTCTCGGGGAGGTACTCGGTCGTGTAGCCGTTGCCACCGTGAATCTGCAAACACGCGCGTGCGTGGGCGACCGCGTTTTCGGCCGCGAAGTATTTGAGGAGCGGGGTGATCCGGCGCGCCTTCCGTTGATGCGACTTGATCCGCCGCTCCATTTGCGCGCGGGCCGCGTCGTCGAGATCCCCGTAGCGGATCGAAAGGGCGAGCTTCTGCGACATCTCCTCGTGAAAGGCCGCCGTGACGGCCATCGCGCGTACGCCCTGAATTTCCGTCTTCATCGTCTCGAGATACTCGGCGATCATTTCATGACGATCGATCGTCTTGCCCATCGACGCGCGCTCCGCGGCGTACTCGAGAGCGGTGCGATAGGCCGACTCGCTCAGGCCGAGGCACTCGAAGCCCACGCCGACTCGAGCGTTGTTCATCAGAGTCAGCATGTACTTGAAGCCTTCGCCGCGTTTGCCGACGAGATCTGCGGGCGCTTTGTCGAAAACGAGCCCGCACGTCGCGGAGCCATGGTGGCCGAGCTTTTCCTCGACGCGGCTGAGCTGCACGATGCGCTTGCGGTTTCCGTTTTCGTCTTCTTCGTAGGCCGGAACTAGAAACATCGAGAGGGCATTGAGGCCTCCCATGGGGTCGTCCGGATCCACATCTTCGGTTCGAGCGATCACGAAGTGATATTTGCCGTGGCCCGAGGTGATGAAGATCTTCTCACCCGTCACGGTCCAGTTGCCATCGGCGTCTTGCTCGCCGACCGTTCGAAGCGCGGCCATGTCGGAGCCGGCGCCGGGCTCGGTGATGTCCATGCAGCCCCAGGCCTCGCCCGAAGCGATTTCGGAAACGACGTGCTGCCAACGCGTCTCCTTGATGCGTCCCGTCTTGGGATCGATGTCCGAGCTCCCCTCGATCGCAGAAAAGACGATCGCGGCCATCGCGATTCCAGCGTGGAAGCCGTGATGGGCCATCGCGGAGACGTCGGCGCGCGCCATCAGCTCGCTGTTCATGAAATAGACCATCATGGGCGCGTTCATGCCGCCGAGCTCGCGCGGGATGGGGAGGCTGTGCAGGTGTAGGTCCTCGATCTTGTCGAAGATCCCGGCGAGCCGCTCGGGAAACACGACCTCTCCATCGACGAACTCGACGCCGTTTGCGTCGATTTCCCGCTCGTAGGGCTTGATCTCCTTGGCGACGAACTCCCCGAACATCTCGATGATGTCCCGGTAGAAGCTCACGGCTTCTTCCGTCGTCGCGAAGCCTTCGCCGTCCGCATCGGCAAAATCGCGCTCGGTAATTCGAACCAGCGAATCCCAGTCTACGCCCTCGTCGAAGTAGTACTGAAGATCGTCGTTGTCTTTGAAGAAATTAGCCATCGTTTACTTCTCGCCTTCATCGTTCGTGTAGAGGCTCGACCGCGCGACGCGAATGAGCTCGCGTGCGTGCCGCGTCCGAGTGCCTCCTCGAGCCGGATCGTCCGGCAAAATCACATTCATGGTATCGATCACTGCGGTCCCGGCGACCGCCATCGTGATCACCTCGACCACGTAGGCCTGCGGGTCGACGTCCTGCTGCACGAGGCACTGCTCCTTGGCGCGCTCGAGCTGCGCGCTCAGCAGGTCGACCCACGGCGTCACGAAATCCGCGAGCATCGCCCGCATGCGCTCGGGTCGATCGAGCGTCTCCCGGAGAAAAAGACGCGCCCGGTCGGGGTCCTCGATGAAGAACTCGGTGAGCGCCTCCATGGTCGCGTCGAAGCGCTCCTCGGTCGACGCCTTCAGCAGGAGCCCCGGCAGCACGGCGTTCCAGTGCGCAAGCATCTCCGCGATCACGTTCTCTCGGAGCTCGTCCTTCGACTTGAAGTGATAGAGCAGGCTCGGCTTCCTGATTCCGACCGCGTCGGCAATCTCTTGAACCGACGTCCCGTCATACCCTTGCTCTGCAAAGAGCCGGGTCGCGTGCGTCAGAATCTCAGCGCGAACACCCATGCCTACCATCCGGTCAACACTTACCTACCACCCGGTAGACAAAAATCAACCCCACGAATAGGGGTCAGACCCCGTTTTCCGACCGTCTCATCGAGCGTCAGAGCCCGTTAACACCGTGAAAAGCAAGGTCGAAGGTGCCGTTCCGCTTGCTGAGGCGAAAATGAATGGGGTCAGACCCCTTTTCGGAGGGGTTAATTGATTGAGGCGGCGGGTGCGGCCCGTCGGGACGGGGCCACACCGCGGGTGGCTCGATCGACGTTTGTCATGGCGAGGAGGAGGCCACCACGGGCCGTCGCGACTGAAACCACGAGCGCAAAGTCTTCGACAGCATCTGGGGGACGCTCACCTTGGGTCCTAGAAGACCGAAGTGGCAACAGGCAAGGAGCGCTGAACGGCGAAGCTGGTCGAGTCCCCCGCGCTGATGCAGGCTGCGGGGACGAAACCGAAAACCATCGAAGAGTACGTCGGCCGCGCGAATTCGGGCACGAGCGACGTGAGCATCGCCCTCATGGTCAGCCCCGCGGGCTGGACGGGGTTCGTCGGTCGAGTCCGTGTGCTCAGCGGCAAGAAGCGCAGCGCAAGAAGCGCGAGCCGCCTGAGCTTGCCGCGGCGTGCTAAGACCCGACGATGGGTCTCCTCGACGAGCTCGATCTCGATGCGATCAAAGCCGCGTACCGCGCCGACATCCCGACGCCCGTGGACGTCCTCAACCTGATTCACTTCAAGGACGAGGAGGCCTACAAATGGTACGGGGTTTCCGTCACGCCGCTTTTGAGTGCGGTGGGCGGCAAAGTCGGCTGGATGGGAAAGCACGCCGAGTCTTACCTCGGCGAGCCGCGTGCCGAAGAGCTTCTCGTCGTTCGCTACCCGAATCAGCGGCGCTTCTTCGCGCTCGCGTTGAATCCCTATTACGTCGCCGTCGCGAACCGGCAGCGACTGAAGGCGGTGCGCCGCTTCGAGGCGTCGTTCACGCACTCCCCCGATACGCTCGACGCGCTGCGACGGTGCGAGTGGGTGCTCGTGTTGCACCTCGGCAAAGCGCCCGATGCCGCTCGACGCCTCGTCGAGAGCGTCGGGGGAGTACGCGTGTACGAGAGCGTCGAAACGTCTCCAATCCGGATCACGAAGCGAGAACATCCGGCAAACACGAATCCACTCGTCTTCAAGCAGACCGTGATGTTTCGCTTCGAAGATCGGGCGGCGTGCGATGGAGCGTTGCAACCGCAAGTGCTCGATCGGCTGCAAGAGAGCTCCGGCGAGGTCTCCGTGCAGCTCTATCAGCGCGTACCGCGAAGCGAGGCGCTTCCGCGTGCGCTCGCCAAGCTGCTCCGCTAGCTAGGCGACCAATGGCCTGCAGCGTCGTCGAACCTTCGACGGCGCGGGGGCGGGCTTCGCGGGCGCAGGCTTCGACGCCGGCTTGCTTGGTGAATCGCTTGCCGGCGGGATCGACATGACCGGCTCGGGAGCGGGCGTCGGCCGGATGCGCGGCGTGGGTTTCGGCGCGGGGAGCGTCGCTGGAGGAGCCCCGAGCGTGCTCGATCGCGGTGCGGCCTGCGGCTCCGGCGTCGGTTGTTCCCCTGCGCGGCTGGCGCAGCCCCATGCCGGAACGCAACTCGCGAGCACGATCGTCACGGCGAGCATGGATTGCGGCAACGGGCCCTCCTATCGCACTAGGGACCTTATACGCCGAATCTCGGAAAAAGGGCATGCGGTGATAGACTAAATGCGATGTCACGACTCGAGGAAGCCTATCGCCGATTCGACCGAGCAAACGCCGAAGACCCGAACGTGGAGGAGGTCGACGGCCGTCCGATGCCAAAAGAGCTGATCTACGGCGAACGCATGTCGGCGCGCCTCGACGCGTTCGCGCCCGAGGCGCCCGAGGTCGTCAAGCTCGCCGCGAGAGCACAGCACATCCGCCGGTGGGAAATCCCCCGCGAGAGCTACCCCGAGGGCCGGGCAGGCTATCTCAAGTGGCGCACCGATCTCTACAAGCGGCACGGCGACATCGCGGGCAAGATCATGAAAGACGTCGGCTACGACGACTCGGCGATCGAGCGCGTGCAGACGCTCTTGCGCAAGCGCGGCCTCAAGACCGATCCCGACGTTCAGCTCCTCGAAGACGTGATCTGCCTGGTGTTTCTCGAGCACTATTTTCACGACTTCGCGAAGAAGCACGAAGAAGAAAAACTCATCCCGATCGTTCAAAAGACGTGGAACAAGATGACCGACAGGGGCCACGCTGCAGCGCTCGCGCTCGACTATGCCCCCGAGGACTTGGCGCTCATCGAGGAAGCGCTGGGGAGCTCGTAGTGTCGCGCCTCGTCATCGGCATCAGAGCTTGAGCCGTCCTTCTTTGACGTCGGTCCATCGCTCTTGGGTCAAGAGCTCGTAGCCGGCGTTGGTGCGCACGTAGAGTGGGTCTTCGACCTTCGACGGGTCGATGCCCTCTTTTCTGAGCTCGGCCTTTTGCACCTTGAAAGTGCCGGTCTTTGCGAGCCCTTCCATGACGCGAACGAAGCGGGGCTGGGCATAGGCAGGCAGGTCTGAGACCGCCCGCCAAAAGCTATGTGGATCGAACTCCCCCGAGGGCACGACGGCGGCCAGCCCCGCCTGCCCGTCCATGTTCGGGACCGGAACGCCGACGATGGTCGCTTCGTCGATTCCATCGCCGTGCGTGATGACGTCCGCGACCTCGGCCGTCGACACGTTCTCGCCTTTCCAGCGGAAGGTGTCGCCGATGCGATCGACGAAGTAGAAAAAGCCATCCTCGTCCTTCCGCAGCAGGTCACCCGACCGGAAGTATTGGTCTCCTTTTCGAAATACGTTTCGGAGGAGCTTCTTTTCGGTGGCCGCGGGGTCGGTGTAGCCTCGGTATGCGAGACCGCCGGCGGAGAGCTTCGGCACGCGAATCAAGAGCTCGCCGATCTCGTTGGGTCCGCATGGAATGCAAAAGCCCCGTTCGTCGCGGACGTGTTCGTCCCGATCGACGTCGTAGTGAACGAGCCGCATCCAGCCCGCGCCTCCGAGCGGCACCCGCCCGACCGAACCCTCGCGCCCGCTGATGTTGGCGATGAACCCAGGCGCTTCGGTTGCCCCGTAGAACTCGCGAATCGTTTCGATGCCGAAACGAGCCTTGAAGCGCGGCCAGATGTCGGGCCGAAGCCCGTTTCCGACTGCGACCCGGATGGGGTTTGGAAGCTCCCTAGGGTGTGGCGGCGAATTGACGAGGTAGCGGCATAGCTCGCCGATGTAGAGGATGGCGGTCGCGTCGTATCTGTGAACGTCGTCCCAGAACGCGCTCGCGCTGAACGACCTGCGCATCGCCATCGGAACGCGACAGATCATGGCGGACGACGCGCCGAGTAGCAGACCGTTTGCGTGGTAAAGCGGCAACACGCAGTAAAGCTTGTCGCTCGGTTCGAACTGAAACATCACCGGCCCAAATCCCGCGCCGGCAAGAACGGCGCGCGAGTGCGAAATGCGGCATGGCTTGGGAAGGCCCGTCGTTCCCGACGTGTAGATGTAGATGAAGTCCCCGTCCGAAGAGACCTTGGCCGCGGGGAAGGGCGTCGTCGGAGTGTTTGCAAGAAGCCCGGCGTACGGATTGTCGTCGAAGACCAGGACGCGATCGAGTGATTGGCAGAGCTCTTCGCATTCGCGTAGCCCCGGCTCGAGCGTGTGGCTCACCAAGACGACTTTGGCCTTCGAAACTCCGACCGCGTGCGAGAGCGGACGACCGCGCAGATTGGTGTTGATCAGGGCCGCGGTCGCACCCACTCGGGAAATCCCGAGCACGGCGGCGATGTAGAACGGTGAATTCTCTGCAAAAAGGGCAACGACATCACCAGCCTTTACCCCCGCGGCCGCTAGCGCGTGAGCGACTCGCGAAGTCGTCGCGTACAGCTCGGACCAGGTCAGGTGCTCGTCGTCCATTTCGAACGCGAGATCGTGAGGAACGGATTCCGCATTCATCGCGGCCACATCGAGAAGACTTTCGACCTGCTTGAGGCTCGTGCGAAGCAGCCAAGGGACCGAGCCGCGGAGCGCACGTGGACCTACACGCAGCTCTGCTGCGATCGACGCGCGCCACGGTCGCGAGCTCAAGCGCCGTAACATGTCGGGAAGTGTACGCGCTGCGGACCGAGATTCGAGCGCTTTTTGGAGGCTCCTATGGTACAAAAGCTCGGCCCGTGCCGACGTGGACTGACATCAAGGACCACGCGAGGTCCAGCTACAAGCTCGCAGAGGAGCACGACCAAAGCTTCAAGGTCGTTTTCGAGTACCCCGGTGAGCGCCTGCGGGCGGTAATCGTTGCGCACTACGACACGATGGATCGCGCGTGGATCGATTTCTCGTCGGCCTGCTGCCGCGTGGAGCGGCTCGACCCGCGCGCAGCGCTTCAGCAAAGCTTCAACCTCGCCATAGGCTCGCTCTGCTTGGATGGTGACGTCTATGTCGTCCGCCACACGGTCGGGTCCGACCAGCTACCCCTTTCCGACCTCGGGCTGTTCATGCACGCCGTCGCACGCGCTGCAGATCAGATCGAGCAGTCGCTTCCTATGTACGAACCCGCGTCCGATGTGCTACCAGCCGTGGAGGAGGACTCGGGGTAAGGTGCCACTGGCTGTCGAGCTTTCTGGTTTGATGGGCGTGCTCGTCGTGCTGATCGGGGCGTGGGGCATCCTCGCGCCCGCGAAAATCACCGATTTCGTGAGCCGTTTCAGCTCGAAAGGCGGGCTTTGGGCGTCGTCGGCCATACGGCTCGTGCTGGGGCTCGCGCTTTGGTTCGCCGCGCCGGAGTCCCGCGCGCCCCTTCTCCTGCAGGTGCTCGGAGTCGTCGCAATCGTCGCGGGCATCATGATTCCATTCATGGGCGTCGAGCGCTTCGAGGCCCTCATCGCTTGGTGGACCAAGCTCTCACCCTCGAGCCAGCGTCTGTGGAGCCTCGCCGCCGTGGGGATCGTCACCGGGTGGCGGGTTCGAGGTGCCCGGATGACTCGGTGGAGGCGTCGACGTCGGCGGAATGTGAACGAGCGTCGGGCCGCCATTGGTGTAGCGGCACCACGTCGGGTTCTCGGAGCCGACGTTGACAAACGTGCCG
>JAHELW010000288.1 GCA_024643985.1 Myxococcales bacterium
TAGGGGCTCGGAAAAAACGCGACGTGGGTCGGAGCGGACGTGCCAAGTGACAATCGCCAAGACAGCAACCACCGGCGATTGGCGCGCAGCCCGAGGGAGGGCGTGCGTGGCCTACATCTCCAGTCTTACGGGCCACATTTGCAGGCCCTCCCGCTCCGCGCAGGCCCATGTCGTGTTTTTTCCGAGCCCCGTATGAGGAGCTATTTGGTCTTGATCTTCGGCGGCAGGGCGAAGATCAGGCCGACGGAGAACATGTTGTTGAACTGGCGGAGGCGGTCGTCGCCGTTGATTTGACCGTCTCGGTTGTTGTCCGTGCCGCTCGTGTTGTACTTGAAGGGAATCCCGCGCCAGCGGAACGAGAGGCCAATGAACTCTTTGAAGAATGCGTTGAAGGCGACGCCGAAGGAAGGCGCGATGGCCGTACGCTTGGCGCGGGCGCCCTGGCTCTGAAGGCAGCCGAGGTCCGTCGCGTTTCCGGCGATTTCGCAGAACGTAACTGCGTCGGGGGCCGGCTGGCCAACCGCATCCGCACGTTCCTCGATTCCGACGAAGGCGGCGCCGACGAACAAGTCGATGTCGGCATCGACGAAGATCTTTTGGAACATGGCGAGCTTTCCGCGGAATGGTACGAAGTGAACCTCGACCCCGGACCACCAGTTGAGGCGTCCCACTTGGTTCGGGTAGCCCTCGCGCGAGGGCAGGTCCAACCGGTTCGCGTTGGTCGTGACGCCTTTGTCCCGAATCTCCTTCGTGAGGTTGGTATCGAGCGTTGCAACGGAGTAGCCGCCCCATCCACCGATGCCGAGCCAATCGAGGAAGTGAAAGCGAAGCTCGCCACCGAGGATCAGGGAGCGCGAGTACTCGTCCGCCATCGTGAATGCGAAGAAGGGCTCCACGTGCAGCCTCATGTCACGCCACAGGCGCTGGTTCATCACCGCAGGCGCGTCCGCGAGCGGTCCACTCACCTGGACCGCCTGCGCGCGCACGGCGTGTTCGGCCCGAAGTCCGTCGGCCATCACGAGGCCGAGTGCGAGGGCTGCCACCAAGCTGATTCGCAAAAGCGTCTGTCGTGCGCGCATCATCATTTCGGTAGCCTGTATTCAAACTTGATCGGGAGGAACAAGGTGATGCCGATTTGGATCGACGTGTTGGCCACGAAGGTGGAGCCCGACTGGAGCCAAGTCGACGAATCGGCTCGGTCCACTGGGTTCGGAGCGACCCGTACGTTTTCGAACTTGTCGGGCCACATGTAGGCGCGGAACTCCGTGAAGAACGTCAGGTAGCGCGTGAGGAAGATTCGAAGCCCGAGGCCGACGTTGAACGCAACATTGGTCCGCCAGTCGAAATTGCGGATCTCTGGATCGAACACCGGAATCGGTTTCGTACGCATCAAACCAACACCGCCGATGACGTAGGCGTCCCACTGGAAGATGGTCTTTCGGACCTTGAACTTCCCGTAGAAGGGCACGTAGGCGAAGTTGGCCCAGAAGCCGAACTGCCAGTCGTTGACCGGCACACCGAGGCGGAACTGGTTTTGGATGCGCGGGATGATATCCGTACCCCGATCGAGCGGGCTGCAGCCCGGCCTGCCTCCGCACCAGTCGTACCAGATGAAGTTGAAGCCGACCGCCAGAACGTTCGTGAACCAGTAGTTCGCGGCAAACCCAAGCCCGTACCGCTTCAGGTATGGGTCGTTGAGCGTGAAGGACGCGGACGGAGCGAGCTCGAAGCGCTTCAAGCGGAGCGCATAGATCTGCTGGACGGCGTAGATCTCCTCGGCGATTTCTTCGCGCTGAGGCGAGGGCTCCACCGGGCCTTCGGGCGCATCTTCACCTGCCGCGAGCTCCTCGATCAGATCGCCCTGACCCTTCTTTGGCGCCGGCTTGCTCTCTTCCTCCTCGACCTCGTCGAGGGAGAACTCCATCTGGGCCTGCACCGCCGACGGAAGCGCCAAGCAGAACGCCGCCATGAGTAGCGCAATCCCCCCAAAAACTCGCATCGGCCTCCGGCCTTCCCCCCTCGAGCGCCTCGGCCCCCACCTCGGCAACTCGCTGAAATCACGTAACAAGTGTCCGTTTCAATCGGACGACAAGACTATACCATGGCGAATCTCGCACCTCCAAATCGTGTGGCGATTTTCGATGAAAGCGGCGTAGTCGCGCGGAGTTAGCTCGCGTTTGCGGCTTCCGGAACCGAGTCGACGGCCTCGGGAGCCTCGAACAGGGCCTCGAGGAACGTTTCGGTGTCGAATGCTTTGAGATCTTCGACGCGTTCACCGACGCCGACGAACTCGATCGGCACCTCGTGCTGGTCGACGATTCCGAGAATCACGCCGCCTTTCGCGGTTCCGTCGAGCTTCGTGAGGACGATCCCGCTGAGCGGCAGCGCGTCCTTGAAGAGCTGGGCCTGCTGGATCGCGTTTTGGCCGGTCGTGGCGTCGAGCACGAGCAGGACGTGGTCCGCCGGACGGCCGAGGGCCTTTTCGACCGTGCGGCCGAGCTTCTTCAGCTCGTCCATCAGGGGCACCTTGGTGTGCAGCCGGCCCGCCGTGTCGGCGATGACGACGTCGACGTTTTCGTCCTGGGCTCGTCGAACGGCGTCGAAGACCACGGAGCCAGGGTCGGCGCGGTCCTTCCCCTTCACGACCTCGCATCCCACGCGACGTCCCCATACTTCCAGCTGAGTGACCGCGGCAGCGCGAAACGTGTCTCCTGCCGCGAGGAGCAGACTCTTGTTCTGTCGATCGAAGCGGCTTGCAAGCTTTCCTATCGTCGTCGTCTTGCCGACTCCGTTCACGCCGACGACCAAAATCACCGTCGGCTCGTGTTGGATCGCCAGGCCGCGCCCGCTCGTGGACAAGATCGCTCGCGCTTCGCTCCGAATCGCCTCCCACGCGTCTGCTGCAGAGCCGAGGTCTCCGCTCGTCAGCTTGGCGCGAAGGGCTTCCAAAATGCGTTGGGTCGTATGAACTCCGACATCCGCGGTGATCAGCACCTCTTCGACTTCATCGAGGATCGTCGAATCGAGCTCGCGGTCCTTTCGGAACACATCCGCGAGGCGGGAGATCAGGTTGCCGCGCGTCGACTTGAGCCCGCTTCGAAACGCGCCGAGGTCTGCCGGCGGCTTCGGCGGAGGGACCACCGTAGGCTCTGGAATCAGAGTGGGGAGTGGCTCGCCAGGGCTTGGCGGCACGAGATCGTCGAGCTGAAGCGGCTGCGTGGGCTCGGCCGTCGTCTCTGGTGCTTCGACCTTTGGCCGCTCCTCGGCAAGCGCTTCGGGCGCTGGCGAGGGCTCCTCGACGGGTGCGCGCTTCTTCCGTGCGCGGACGAACCCGACGATGATTCCAATGAGAATGACGGCGGCAACCGCGGCGATCGCGGCGAGCACGTTTGGGTTGTTTAGATCTATCGAATCCATTCGACCTCTTACATCCCCCGATGGCCGTTGGGACGGACGCAATATAGAGAGGCACACACCGGGCAGTCAACGCGGCTGCACGCGCGGAACGTTTGCCGAAGGTGCTGTGCAGCTGTGATACTGGAAACGCTGGGGAAGGGCGGGCGCGTTTGAGGGGGCACATCGGCCGATGGCACTGTTGGCGACTCGTGGTTGCGGGGATTCTCCTCGTGTCGACGACCGCGCACGCCAATGGGCGCGAGGACTACCTCCTGCGCTTGCTGCGGAGCTCCGACGCGTTTCGCGTTCGGGCTCAGGCGGCTCTCTCGCTCGGTCAGCTCGAGGAGACCAGGCGGTCGGTCGCTGCGCTCGAACGGGCGGTCCGAGACAGGCATCCGGCCGTGCGGGTGTCAGCGATCACGTCGCTTCGGCGGCTGCAATCCAAGTCCTCGCTCCCGGTCGTCGAGCGAGCGACACGAGACCGCAACAAGTCGGTTCGGCGGGCTGCGGTCGAGGCCCTCGAAGCGCTGGAGGCGATCGGCGAGCGCGAGCGAGGGCCCGGGCCGCCTCGATTTCTGGTCGCGGTGGGGATGCCGGGCGCCAAGGCCGAGCGCGTCTCGCGCCAAATGCTGTTCGACGCCCGGATCTACGTTTCGGAGCAGCTCGTCCAGCTTCGCGGGGTCGAGCTGGCGCCCGATGATTTGAGCCCCGCCGACGCCAAGAGCGAGATCGTCCGGCGGGGGCTGCACGGCTTCTATCTGGAGAGCTCGGTCGTGACGCTCGAGCCCACGAGCGGAGGGGTCCGCGCGGTGGTCTCGATCATCGTGCTCACCTATCCGGGGCGCGACATGCGAGGGATGCTGCGGGGTGCGGCCACCGCGACCGGCCGATACAGCGCGGACAGGGCGGAGCAGGCGATCAAGGGAGCCTTCGTGAGCGCGCTCCGCCGTCTACCCACGCTGCTCGAAGCAGCCAAGCCGGCAGGAAGCCTTTGACCCCCGATGAGCGATGGGCGTAGGAAGTGAGTGACGGGATGGGGCAAAAGAAACAACGCAAGGTGAGGAACTACCTCCTCGATCGGCGTTTTCAGCTGAAGTACACCGGAATGGTGCTGTTCGTGACCGTGGCGGTCGCGGGTGTGCTGGGCTACGTCGCATACGACTTTTCGAAGGGTCAGACCGAGGCGTTCACGGCGCAGCTCGCTGCGCAGCCCGATCTGGATCCGGACACGGCCAAGGATCTCGAGCAGTTCGCGAAGCAGGAGGATCGCAGGGTGCGCAACGCCATCCTGGCCGGCGTGCTCCTCATGACGCTCGCGCTCGGGCTTACGGGGATCATCGTCACGCACCGGGTCGTCGGACCGGCGTATCGAATGAAGCGTCTCTTCAAGCACGTGAGCGAAGGTCATCTCGAGGTGACGACCGGCATTCGAAAGGGCGACGAGCTGCAGGAGCTCTACCACTCGTTTGCCGAGATGATCGAATCGCTTCGCGAGCAGCGCGCCGAAGACATCGAACGGCTCGAGGACACGCTGATCAAGATGGAAGCCGCAGGCGTCCAGTCCGCCCACATCACCGAGCTCCGCGGCGTCCTAAACCGCATCCGCCAAACCGTAGACTAGCGGGGACATTCTCCCCCCTCGCAAACCCACTCTTTCCAACCACTTACGACCCACACCGCGAAAACCCGAACGAGGTGTGGGGTGGTTGCTGAGTTGGGGGCGTGGTTTGACTTAGTTACACCACCCAGCAGTCGTCGATGCGCTTCTGCCGATCCGGATCGTTGGGATTTGGGACCGTGTGGCACCCGAGCAAGAGCAGCACGAAGGCGATCAACCCGAGTCGACGCACGTCAATCACTCCGTGGGAGCGGACTCGATCACCTTCTTCAGCCGTGCCAGCCCGTCCTCGTAGTCCTTGCCGACCCAGCCGTCCATCATCTTCGCGAAGTAGCCGCCGAGGGGGCCGGAGGCGCTCCCGGCCATACCCCACGTGACCTTCGTTCCACCGCCGGTCGTCGGCTCGAAAGTCCAGTACGCGTTCGGCTGTCCCATGTCGCCGAAGTCGAGGGCGGTTTCGATCCGGTCCGGCCGTTCGCTGAGCGTGATGGTCTGTGTGCCGCTGCCGGACTTCTCGCTCGTCCACGCCACGGTCGCTCCGACCCCGGAGTCGGGACCCGAGTACTCGTTTTGAATCGACGGGTCGCGTGCGATCCATGGAGACCACGCATTCCATTTCTTCAACGAGTTGACCTCGTCGAAGACCACCTCCGGTTCCGCGTCGATCTCGATCGACCGCACGACCTCGAAGTCCTTGGAGAGAAGGGCCCCGACCCCGAAAACGAGCACGCTGAGGGCGAGAATGATCAGCACCGCGATCTTGAGTATTCGCATGAGAGCCTCCCGGTGACGCTACGGTACGGCAGGAGCGAAAGCAGTGCTAGGGGGTGGCTGCAACCGGTCGGCAGATGGCCCCGCGGGCCTCGGGCCCAACTATCCGAAGATCTTGCGGAGCTTTCGATGCCGCCATCGGAAGAGGATTGGCACCGTGAGCGCGAACGTTGCGCTCGCGCCAGGAAAGCGGCCACGCCACTCGAGGCGATCGGTGACGCGCGTGCCCTCGGCGACCGATTCGAGGAGACGTTCGTGCTCCCACAGCTCCTGCGAGAGCATCGGCGAGCGTTCGAGAAAACGCCGCCCGCGGTCCATCTCGACGAGCGTCAGGTCGCTTCGATCGACTGGGACGAAACCGAACAGCAAGAGCCAGCTTCGGAACAATACTTTGCCTGGCACGAATGGATCCACGGCAATCGAGTCGGCGCCACTCGGATAGGTCATGCGAATCAAGGGCCGAAGCTCGCGGCTTACTCCCTTCATCGAGCTGCAGTGCGTCCATACCGCATCGACGTCGGCTTGCAGCACAGAGCTGATTTCGAAGCTGTTCTTCATTCAGGTCTCGTTATACCGCCCACCCTTCTTGAATTCTCGGGCCCGGGCCGGGGGCCAGGGCCAACTCGTGAAAACCCGCCCGCTTCCAGCACGCGAGGAGAATCGGTCGGGATGCCCAGCACAGCGAGTGGGGGGAGCGAAGCGACCGGGTCCCGCTCGCGAGCACGGGCGTCGCGACCGATTCTCCGATCTCGGCAGCCTGAAATCTGGGTTTTCGCGGTGTGGGTTCTAAGTGGTTGGAAAGAGGGCGTTTGCGAGGGGGGAGACTGTCCCCCCTAGCGGAGAGGGAAGGACACGTTTTCGTAGTATTCGATTTGCGGCTCTCCGTTTGGGCCGTCGAAGACGACGGCGGCTGCATCGATTCTCGCGTGGACGCGGCCGAGCTTCTGCTCGCGCAACCAAATCGCGGTTGCGCGCCGGATGCGCTGTAGCTTCTGGCGGCTGATCGTCTCGGCGGGAAACACCGGTCGCGCGCGCTTCCGCGAGCGAACCTCGCACACGACGAGGAGCGGGCCGCTTCGGGCGATCACGTCGAGCTCGAGCCGTCCGACGCGAACGTTGCGGCCGCAAATCGTGAACCCGCGTCGTTCCAAGAGCGACGCGACGAGCGCTTCGCCGCTCCGAGCGAGCTCAGCTCTCCGGAGGTGTCGCGAGCTCTTCGCGGACGCAGTAGCTTCCGCGCAAGCCGTCGCCTCCGGTCTCGAGGACTTCCTCGCACGTGAACCCGCCGGGGCACCCGCAGGTCGGAAGGCCGCTTCCGGCCGGTGCGCCGCATCGGCAGGAGCAGTAGACGCTTTCTGCGACTTCGGACGCGGTGACGCAGGTCGGGTCGGGGTCCGCCCCTTCGCACGCTTCGCTTTCGCCGACGATCTTGTTCGGGTCACCGTCTAGTTCTCGGACGAGGCAGACCCGAGTTGCGCATTGAACCGAGCTCGTCTCGAGATACGTCTCCGTGGCGAGGAACCCGCCCGCCGGTACCTGCTCCGGCACGCACGGATCGCCGACGCCGGTCCCCGAACATGCGGCGCCGAGCAGCACGACCGCCGCAAAACCCACCAATTCAAGCCATTTCCTACACATCACGCCCCCCTAAGAAGCCCCCGGTCACCCTCAGCATAACGGCAATCCGAGATCGGACCCAAACTTCCCCGGCCGCCCGGGGTCATACGGAAGAGTCACCGGGCAGGCCCACGCTCCTGCCTGTATTTGTCAGCTCCATGCGCAGGTTTCCAGTCTCAATTGCAGTCAGCCCGTCAAAAGCCCAATGGGACTATACCTTGACGACCCCTTGGGCTGCTTTCTATGATGGAACGCGAGCGAGCCGGAAGGGGCCGGTTTCGTTCGAATTTTTGGGGGACTTTATGAACTGGATCCGCTTCTGGGCGGTGCCTGTGTTGGTCTGGGGCCTGTGTGTAGGCGCACCGGCCGACGCGCAGGACATGAGCTTCGGTCTCGAGGAGACAGGGCAGAGCAAGGCACCCGTCAAGCTCGGCAAGCCTTCCAAGCGTCTGGCGCAGGCGCTGAGCGCGTTCGAGAGCAAGAAGTACGAGGAAGCTGCGATGGGCTTCGAGCGCGTCGCCGCAGGCAAGTCGAAGGACGGCCGCGGCAACCGCAACCGAGCTCAGTTCATGTTGGGGCAAACGCTCTACAGCATGGGTTACTACCAGTCTGCGCTCACCGTGTTCGACGACGTCAGCGCGCAGGGTCCGCGTCACCTGTTCTTCAGCGAGACGCTCGAATGGCTCGGCAAGCTCGCGTCGAAGCTGCCCGAGTCCTCCGGCATCATCGAGAAGGTCGGACGATACGGCGTCGGTGCGCTCGAGGAGTTCAAAGAGAAAGACCCCGGGCTCTACAACCAGCTCCTTTATCTGATGGGCCGGCACCTTTATTCACAGGCGTCGTTCCGGCAGGCCATCGACGTGTTTCAAGAGGTCGATCCCCGGGCCAAGCAGTACACGTACGCGAAGTTCTTCGAGGGAATCTCCTTCATTCGCATGCGAAAGGCCCGTCCCGCCATCGCTTCCTTCCGCGCGATCCTCGAAGCGATCGATGCGGGCGACGTGAAGGGCGTCGACGAGGAGCGGATGGAAAACCTCGCTTGGATTTCCCTCGCGCGCGTCTACTACACCGCCGCCAACCAACAGAAGAAGAGCGGCCAGATCGACGGAACGCTGCTTGGGCAGTCGGTCGAGTCCTGGACCAAGGTCGAGCAGTCGAGCGAGTACTGGCTCGATTCGCTGTTCGAGTCCTCGTGGGCGTTTTTTCTGGCGGACGAGTACTCGCGCGCGCTCGGCAACGTTCACACGCTCTACTCGCCATACTTCACCGACGCGTTCTACCCCGAAGCGCTGGTGCTCAAGGCCGTCACGTTCTTCGTGAACTGCCAGGTCGACAACGCCGAGGCGACGGTCGCGAAGTTTCACGACCTCTATGATCCGGTGAAGCGCGAGCTCGACGCGGTGCTGCGGAAGCACCAGGACAATGCGGACTTCTTCGAGTTCCTCAGGAACGTACGAAGCGGGAGCGCCGAGCTGTCGCCTCGCGTTCGCCCGATCGTCTCGACTGCGCTCAGCGACCGTACCGTTCTTCAGCACCTCGAGTACGTCTCGCTACTCGACCAGGAAGAGGTCCGCCTCGAGAAGTCGGGAGAGAAGCTCAAGGGCTCGCCGATCGGTGGACAGATCCTCGAGGACATCGCACTCGCCAAAGCCTTTGCCGTCGACCAGGCCGGCGACCTGGCGCGCGGCCGGTACAAGCGGCTCATTCGGGAGCTCCGGGACCTGAGCCTTCAGGTCGATACCGTCGAGCTCGAGATCGCGACCTTTCGTCGCGGCCAGATCGATCAGGAGCTTCAACAGCAGATGACGCTCGCCAAACAATCGAGGGGCGGCGACGTCAACCCGGACGAGGAACACCAGTTGTGGCCGTTCAATGGGGAGTGGTGGCGAGACGAGCTCGGGTTCTATCGACAACAGGTGACTAACCTATGCACGCGCTAATCAGATCGAAGTACGCTGCGAGCCTTCTCTTCGGGTTGCTCGCCGTGGTGATGGGGGGCGAGGCGGCGGCGGAGCAAGCGCCGACGAGCACTGCCCCCATGTGCATTCCGCCGGATACCGAGCGGGCCATTGCCGCGTGTCCCGCGGGCGCCCGCAAAGAAGTCGCGAAGGAGGGTGGCAACGCGCCCGTTTCGCGAATGAAGGCGGCGGAGCGCAAGAAGACGCAGAGCAGCGGTCCGACCGGGCCCTCTCTTCAAATCGACATGAGCACCCGGCTCGGTCGCGAGCAGACTCGCGCGCGCGCAGAGACCCTGCTCGAGAAAGAGATCGCGATTCTGCAGCGGCTCGTGAAGAACAGCCCTGCGGACGATCCGCGCCGGCCCGAGGTGCTGCTCCGGCTCGCGGAGACCCAGTTCGAAATGCAGATCGCAAAGACCGCCAAGGTGCGATCCTTCGACGACCCGATCTACGAGGCGTGCACCCGGGACAAGGACAAGGCGCGCTGTAAGCAGGCGCGCGAGGGCCAGAAGGCTGCCGAGGCCGACCTCGACAAGGTGCGTTCGGACAGCATTCGAACCTACGCCACGCTCGTGCGCGACCACCCGAACTTCAAGCGCATGGACGAGGTGCTCTTCTCCCTTGCTTTCGCGCTGCAGGAGGTCGACCAGTTCGAAAAGGCGCGCTCCGTCTACAGGCGCCTGATCAAGGACTTCCCGAACAGCCGTTTCGTTCCGAACGCCTATCTCTCGTTCGCCGAGTACTACTTCAACGAGAGCGACATGGACGCCGCAGCGAAGTTCTATCGCAAGGTCGTCGAGTTCCCACCGAAGCGGAACTCGGTCTACGGCTACGCGCTCTACAAGATCGCTTGGGTCGAGTACAACCGCGAGCGGTATCGGCAGTCGCTTCAAGGCTTCGTCGACATTCTCGAGTTCGCGCAGAAGAACAAGCACGCGAACGACGCAAAGAACCTCGCGCGCCAGGCGCGCAAGGAGCTCGTGCTGCCATACTCGCGCTACGGCTCGCCCGGTAAGGCGCTCTCGTTCTTCCGCCGGTACGCTCGAAACGACGCCGAGGCACACGAGATGCTCGAGAACCTCGCGGAGCTCTACTACGACACCGGCCAGTGGCCCCAGGCGATTACCGTCTACCACAAGCTGATGGCCGATTCGCCGCGCAGCAATTCGCTTTGTGACTGGCAGACCAAAGTCACCAACGCCGTCATCTCGTCCCGGCCGAAGCAGGATCAGATCGTCGAGCTGAAGCGCCTGGTCGACGTCTACAGGACTTTCAAGAAGGGCGGTAAGCCCCCGGCCAAAGTCCAGGCGTGTAAGGCCGAGACCGCCACGACGATGCTCTGGCTAGGCACTTCCTGGCATCGCGAGGCAATTGGCACCGACTCCGCCCCCGGCACCAAGAACAAAAAGACGATGTCGCAGGCAGCCGTCCTCTACCGGACTCTCCTCAAGGAGTTCCCGGACATGGAGCGGATGGAGTTCCCGAACATCGACGAGCGCGACTGGCCGACCAAATACAAGATCTCGTATTTCTACGCGGAGCTGTTGTGGAAGATGGAAGAGTGGGGCCAGTGCGGACCCGCTTTCGATCACGTCGTCGAGCTCAATCCGCAGGGCGAGCTCACGAGTGACGCCGCGTATGCCGCGGTGCTCTGCTACAACAACCTCTACCAGCAGCAGTACGTGCCGCGTGAGACGAAGACGAAGTTCGTCAGCCGCACGGACCAGAAGGCGATGAAGAACGCCAAGGCGCAGCCAAAGAGCGAGTTCGCGCCGAAGAAGCTCACACCGCTCCAAGAGGGCATGCTCGAGGCCTTCAACCGCTACGTCTGCTACGTCGACAAGGCGGACGACCTCGCCACGATCAAATACCGCCGCGCCCGCATCTACTACGAAGCGAATCGCTTCGAGGAGGCAGCGGTGCTGTTCCGCGACATCGCGTTCAATCACAAGGACAGCGAGCTCGCCGAGTACGCGGCAAACCTCTATCTCGACTGCCTCAACATTCTCGGGACGCAGGTCTCCCAGCCGAGAGTTGCCTGCGTGCAGGAGTTGAGCGCCTCGATCGACCCGATGTCGGCGTCCTTCTGCGGGACCGAAACGCTCGCCGAGGAGCATCCGGACCTCTGTGGGACGCTGAGCACGCTTCAGTGCCAGGTGCGGCGCAAGGAGGCGGAGATCTATCAGAAGACCGGCGAGTTCAAGAAGGCCGCCGCCACTTACGTTCGAATCTTCCGCCGCCACGAGGAGTGCGGCGAGATGGACGAAATGCTCTACAACGCCGCCATCAACTTCGAGGCGGCACACCTGCTCGGGCGCGCCATTCAAGTTCGCAGCGTCCTGATCGAGCGGTATCCGCAAAGCCAGCTCTCGAAGAAGGCGGTCTACCTCATCGGGCAGAACTTCCAGGCGCTCGCCTACTACGAGCAGGCTGCGAAGTACTACGAGCAGTTCGCAAAGAAGTTCCCCGGCGAGGACGGCACGAGGTGCAGCGCCGAGGACAAGAAGAACGGCACCTGTCCGAATGCGATCGAGGGTCTCGAGCAGGCCACGTTCTTCCGGATCGGCCTCGGTGACGACAAGACCGCGATTCAAAACTCCGATCTCTTCGCGAAAAATTATCGGCGCAAGCTGCCTCGTCAGACCTCGCAGGTGTTCTTCTCGATCGGCTCGATCTACGAGCGCCAGCAGCGGTGGCTTCAGGTCATCACGCACTATCGCGAGTACCTCAAGAAGTACGCCAAGGTCGGGATGCCGCATCAGGTGATTCAGGCGCACACGGCGATCGGTCGAGCGCTCTGGGAGCTCAACCGGAAGAGCGAGGCCAGGTCGAGCTTCACGGCTGCCGTTCGAGCATGGGCGTCCGGGGCTCCGAAGCGGATCTCGGCTCTGAAAGCGTCCAAGGGGGACAAAGTGCTCTACCTCCGTCAGGCGCTCGACAGCGCAGCGGAGTCACAGTTCTACCTCTCCGAGTTCAAGTTTGCCGATTTCGAGAAGGTCGCGTTCCCGCAGTACCGTGGCGGAAAGAGCATGGCGCGCGTGAAGAAGTGGTCGGACACCGAGTTCAAGAAGTGGGTCAAGCGCAAACAGTCGGCTCTTCGCGCCGCCGAAGCCGACTACGCCAAGGTCGCGAGGATGACCGTCAACGCCGGCGGCGTTCAGATGAAGTCGGCGCCCTGGCAAATCGCAGCCGCGTCGCGAACCGGTGAGATGTACCGGAGCTTCGTCGACGAGTTCCGCGACGCGCCGATCCCGCGTGAGATCGAACGGGACCCGGAGCTCTACGACATCTACGTAGGCGCGCTCGACGACGTCTCCGAGCCCCTGCAGCGCCAGGCGGTCGACAAGTTCGAGTTCTGTTTGAAGACGGCAACGCAGGTGCGCTGGTTCAACAAGTGGTCTCGCGCATGTGAGCACGAGCTCAACGGGCTCAATCCGACGAAGTACCCGGTCGCAGCGGAGCTTCGCGGCGCGCCGAATTACGTGAAGGCCACCGTCGGCGAGCCGGGTGTGGTCGACCTCGGCGCGATCAATCAGCAGCGCCTCAACACCGAAGATGCGGTTGCCAAGAGGGAGGGACCGTGATGCGAATTCACAGCGTAGCGCTCATGGGCATGGCCTTCGTCGTCGCATGCGGCGGCGGAGGGGAGAGCACGGGAAGCTCGAGGACGACCGCGGCGCCGGCCGCAGACGTGGCGCGCACCGTAGGCGGAGAAGCGATCATGACCGCGGACGGAAGCGCGGTCAGCAAGAAGGCGCACAGCAAGTGGGAGTCGGCGCTCGACGACTTCGAGGCGAACGAAAAGAGCGGCTGGACCTCCGCGAAGTGCAGCTCGTCGGCCAAGTCCTTCGAGCGCGTGTCCGACGCCCAAGGCGGCGGTTTCGCCGAAGCCCACTACATGGCCGGGCTCGCCCTGTCACGATGCGGCGACTCGGGCGCATACGACCACTACGAGCGGGCCCTCAAGGTCGACTCGAAGTTCTGCAAAGCGCGCGTTGCGCTCGGCCTTCGCGACCTCGAAAATGGGCGAACCAGAGACGCGAAGAGCGCGTTCGAGCGTTCGATCAAGGACGATCCGCAGTGCACGTCCGGGTACACGAACCTCGCCATCGTCCAGCGGTCGGAGGGCAACAACGCCGAGGCCCTCAAGAACCTCCGGCGCGCACTGGCGATCGAATCCGACTACCTCGCCGCCTTCAACCAGATGGCGTTGCTTCACTACGATCGGGGCCGTGCCGGCAAGCCCGCAGAGCTCGACCTCGCCGAGGTCGTCTGCAGGCAGGCACAGATGCTCGATGCCGACTACGCGCCGATCTACAACACCTGGGGCCTCATCAAAGTGTTCAAGGGCGACGTGATTTCGGCGCTTCGGTATTTCCAAAAAGCCATCACGCTCGATCCCGACCTCTTCGAGGCCCAGATGAATTTCGGCGGCGTGACGATTTCCTTCCGCGGCTATCAGGACGCCCGAAAGGCCTTCGCGACGGCCGTGGCGCTCGAACCGGAAAGCTATGATGCCGTGGTCGGCCTCGGCACCGCGCTGCGCGGTCTCGGTCAGTTCGGCGAGGCGCAGCGTCAATACGAGCGCGCCAAGCAGATCGATGGAGGCCGGCCCGAGGCCTACTTCAACCTCGGTGTGCTCTATCAGGACTACATGTCGGGCTCCGTGGCGGACCTCAAGCAGGCGAAGGGCTTCTTCAACGAGTTCCTAAGGCGGGCAGGCAACCGCGCCGAATTCCGATCGAGCGTGAAAGACGTGAGCACCCGGTGCGCCCAGAAGCCGAGCAAGAAGCGCGGCGCGCCGAGGTGCCGACCGGGCCGCATGCAGAACATCGACATCTCGATCGAGGCCATGCAGGTGGCGGGCTAAGGAGGAAACGTGGATTACAGGCTTTCTAAGTTCATTGCACAAACCCTCGTATTCGTTGCACTCCTTGCCGGAGTTTCCATGCTCTCGCTGCCCGCGGCGGCGCAGGACGGGCCTCCGTCCGAGACGACCTACGACTTCGAGGATGACCTCGTGACCGGTGACCTCGTTCGCCCGGATGGCGAGCAGCTGATCGTTCGGCGCCGCGGCCGACGGGCGTCTCTGATTCAGATTCGAGAGCACTTTATTCCCGAGATGCTGAAATCTGTGGAAGATTTGTAATGGGGGATTCGGGTGACTGAAACGAGCCACAATACGTCGGTCGCGTTTTCCATCTACGATGGCGAGCAGCTGATCGGGAATGAGACGCTGAGTCAGGAGATCATCAAGATCGGCCGTCTGGCGACGAGCGACGTTCGTCTCGAAGATGACAAGGTCAGCCGCATGCACGCGGTGATCGAGGTGACCGCGCCCGGGGAGGTGTTCATCATCGACCTCGGCTCTGCGTCCGGCACGCTCGTCAACGGCGAGAAGATCAACAAGCGGAAGCTCCAGACCGGCGATCAGGTGCAAGTCGGCAACAAGCAGCTGCACGTCGACATCATCACCGGCACGGTGGCTGTCGCGTCGAGCCCGCCCGTGGCGATGGCGGCAGGGGCGGAACGCGCCACTCCAGTCGTCGACGAAACCGCGATGACCGCCATGCTCGACGAGGAGTCCGAGCCGCGCGCGAAGGCGCAGACGAAGCCCGCCGCCGAGCCCGAGGACGACTCCGGTCCCAGATTCAATCCTTTCGAGGTCGGCGCCAAGCGCAAGTCCCGAACGCCTTTTGCTTCGGCGGCGACAGTCGCACAAGAAGAGGGCGCCGTGTACGGGCTCGTGGCGACCGCACCGGCGGTCCCCGCCCACGAAATCGAAACCAACGAGCGCGCCATCGAGGTGTCCGTCCTTTGGGGCGATCGCAACGTGCTCAACGTCGACTATCTCAATCCGCCCCGCGACTATTTCGTGGGAGAGCCGACGAGCGACGAAGAAGTCGACTACATCCTCGGTCACGACGCCATCGGCGTCGACCGGATGCCGCTCTGCGTCGCTGAAGGGGCCGGCGTGACCGCCGTCATTCCCGAGGGCGCCAAAGGGGAAGCCACGATTGGCGACCAGACTCGCTCCTTCGACTTGATGCGGGGGCAGGGCGATTTTCGCGAGAGCCGGAACCTGCGCGGTGCGTTGGAGTGGCCGATACCCGAAGGCGGCTCGGTGCGCGTGAAGCACCGCGACTTCACGTTCATCGTGAAGGACGTCAAAGCGGGCAAAAAGGTCGCAGGACACGCGAGGCCCGACGTTCGGCCCATGATCTACGTCGCGGGCGCGGCGCTCTTCGCGAGCCTCGTGCTCACGATGTTCTATTTCCAGCCTCCGCGGCCGAGAGGGCTTTCCTCCGACCTGCTGAGCACCGACTCCCGCCTAATTCAATTCCTGATGGAGCCAGACGAGCTCGAGGAGCCGGAGCCCGAGTGGCTCAACGGCGCGGATTCTTCCGGCGGCGGCACCGGCAAAGCCCACGAGGGTGAGCAGGGTCAGATGGGCGATGAAACCGCCGAGAAGACCAAGAACAAGTACGGCATCGAGGGCCCCGAGGACAACCCGGACCCGCAGATGGCACGAGAGCAGGCGAAGGAAGAAGCGGGCAACGCCGGGATCATCGGCACGCTTGCGTCCATGCAGGGCTCGTTCAACTCGCCCACGTCGCCCTACGGCGCGGACTTCGCTCTCGGCAACGACCCGGCGAGCGCTCTCGGCGCGATGACCGGCAACGACATCGGCCAGAACTTCGGGTTCGGCGGGCTCGGTCTGCGCGGGACCGGCCGCGGCGGTGGCGGTATCGGGCAGGGCACGATCGGCATGGGCAACTTCGGCACCATTGGTCGCGGCGGCGGCCGAGGCGCGGGTGAAGGCGGCTACGGCCGCGGCGTGGGCGGCTTTCGCGGCCGCTCGGGTGGCGTTCCGCAAGTTCGAAGCGGCGGGGCCGAGGTTCGCGGCTCGCTCTCGAAGGAAGTCATTCGCCGCGTGGTGCGACGCCACATCAACGAGGTGAAGTTCTGCTACGAGCAGCAGCTCAACGCGCGTCCCGACTTGCAGGGCCGTGTGACGACTCGCTTCGTCATCTCGCCAACCGGCTCGGTGCAGTCGGCGATGGTGGCGAGCTCGAGCCTTCGAAACGAGGCCGTCGAGAGCTGCATCGTTCGCGCCGTTCGCCGGTGGACCTTCCCGGCGCCAGACGGCGGGGGCGTGGTGGTCGTCAACTACCCGTTCCTGCTCGACGCTGCAGGCCAGTGAGCCTCAGACGATCGCCTCGAACGCGAGATTTCCTTCTGATCTCCCGGCTTTCCAGCCCCTGTTCCCACGTTCAGGGCCCGGGAGTGCGTCTGAAACTGGCCAAAATCCCGAAAATAGTCGAAAAAAGAGCCAGATTTAGTGTTGTTGGCTATGCGACAAATGCTGTAGGATTGAAGTGCTTGTGAATTTCCAAGCGTAGGAGGCAAGCATGCGAGCTCAGGCAGTCGGGTTTGTGTTGGTGGGTCTAATCCTGATGGGCGGCAATTGTTCGCGCGCCCGCGTCGAATCGATGAACGAGATGAACGCCGGAGTCGAGCTCGCGCAGATGAAGCGGTTCTCCGAGGCGGCGGACAGCCTCGAAAAGGCCGCCGCGATCGATCCGACGAATCACCAGGCCTACTTCAATTTGGCGATCGTTCGGATCGAGCTTCGGTCGTTTTCGGCGGCCCGAGAAGCGCTCGAACGTGCGATCATCGCCAAGCCGGATACGGCTGGCTACCACGAGAAGCTCGGCACGGTGCTGATGGAGCTCGAGGACTGGAAGGGCGCAGTGTCTGCTTTCGAGTCGGCGCTCGAGCTCGATCCGTCCCTTCACAAGGCGCACTTCAAGCTCGGACGCTGCAGCGAGGAGCTCGAGGACCCGCAGAGCGCGCTTCACCAGTACACGGCCGCCATCAAGACGGGGCCGCGCTTCCTGCCGTCGTATTCGGCGCTCGGACGCCTCTACGCGGACCTGAAGTATCCGGACCACGCGGCGCAGGTTCTCAAGGAAGCCTTCAACGTCGCGATGCCCGGGACCGAGGAAGAAGCCAACATCCACCATCTTCTTGGGACCGTCTTTCAGCAGCAGCGAAAGTACGACGAGGCCATCGCCGAGTTCCAGGCTGCGCTGGCGATCGTGCCCGGCATGTCAGACGCGCTGTTTTCACTCGGCTGGACCTACGCGCTCCAGGGCAACGACGAGGAAGCCAAGCGCTACCTCGACAAGTACGTGATGATGGCGGGCACCGATGCCCCCGACCATTACTTGAGAGCTGCGCGTGACCGTCTCGCAGAGTTGAGGACCGAATCGCCGTAAGGGGGCTGAGGCAAGATGTCGGAAGAACAATCGGGGGATGAGGTTCGCGAGCTGACGGCCGAGGAGACCGCCGAGCTCGAAAAGCTCGACGACGCGATCGCCAAGTTCGAGCAGCAGAAGCGGTGGTCGGACATGATCCGCTCCATCCTGAAGAAGGCCGATCTGGTGCAGGAGCCGGCCGAGAAAGTCGAGCTGTTCCGAACCGCCGGGACGCTCTACCTCGAGCGGTCGAGCAACCAAGCCGAGGCGATCAAGTGCTTCGAGCAGCTTCTCGAGTACGACGCAAGCGACGTCGACGCGATCGAGCGCCTGAAGCAGATGTACGAGAAGCGGCGCGACTGGGAGAAGCTGATCCGCACGATGCAGCGGGAGGTCGAGCTTCTTCCCGAAGACGACAGGCTGCTTCGCTACAACGAGATGGCCGAGCTTGCGACGCAGCGGCTCAGGAAGCCCGCCGTCTGCATCGAGCTCTGGCAGAAGGTGCTCCAAGGCGATCCGGAAAACCCCACGGCGCTCAGCAACCTCGCGCAGCTCTACGAGCGGGCCCGAGAGTGGGAGCCGCTCGCCGACGTGCTCGAGACGCTCGTCGCAAGCGATACCGACGTCACGTCGATGAAGCAGCAGCTCCAGAAGCTAGGCATGATCTACGCCGACAAGATCGGCAACGATGAAGGCGCGATCGGCGCGTTCAAGAAGCTGCTCGAGCTCGATCCCTCGGATCGGCGCGCCCAGGAGCAGCTCAAACGGCGCTACGTGTCGCTCGGCGCGTGGGACGAGCTCGAGGCGTTCTACGCGGCCAACGAAAAGTGGGATGAGCTGATTCGGATCGTCGAGCGGCAAGCCGAAGCGCAGGAGACCTCGCCCGACGACAAAATCGCACTTCTTTTCCGCGCTGCTCGTCTCTGGGAAGACAAGAAAGGTAAGCCGGACCGCGCGGCTCGGGTCTACGAGAAGATTCTATCGGCGGACGGCGACAACGTGCAGGCGGCCGAGGCGCTCACGCCGATTTACGAAGAGGCGCACGACGCCCGCAAGCTCGTTTCCGTGCTGGAAGTACGCTTCGCGCATGCAGCGGAGACCAGCGCCAAGGTCGAGCTGCTCGGCAAGATCGGTCACGTGTTCGAGGAGCGGCTCAGGCAACCGGAGGTCGCGTTCGAGCGATACCTCGAGGCTTTCTCGCTCGCGCCCTCGCACGATGACGCCCGTACCGACGTCGAGCGTCTCGCCGAGGAGCTCAACGGATGGGACCGGCTCGTGTCGGGCTTCGAGCGCGCAATCGAGGCAGTTGCAGACCCGAATCAGGCCGTCCCGATTCGCCTGAGCTACGGGCAGACGCTGACTCAGCTCGACCGGATCGACGAAGCCGTCGAGCAGTTTCGTCTGGTCTACGATCTCGAGAGCGACAATCTCGGCGCGATCAGCGCGCTCGGAGAGCTCTACCTCCGCACGGAGCGTCACCGTGATCTGCTCGACATCTATGCGCGGCAGATCGAGCTCGAGCAGGATCCAGAGGTCCGCCTCGACGTCTCATATCGGCGCGCCCAGGTTTTCGCAGAGGCGCTGGACGACAGCGACCGCGCCATCGATGCCTTCGAGGCGATCATCGACGAGTACGGCGTCGAGCAGAGCCGGGCCTGTCAGGCGCTCGAAGAGCTCTACGAAGCCGAATCGCGCTGGCAGGAGCTGAGCCAGCTTCTCGAGCGGCGCATCGAGGCCGGGCCCGATAGCCACGAGGAGATCGCGGCACTGAAGTTCCGGTTGGGGCGGGTCTGCGAGTCGCAGATCCGGGACAAGTCGCGCTCGGTCGATCTCTATCGCGAGGTGCTCTCGATCATGCCAGAGCACGACGGCGCCCGAGAGAGGCTCGAGCAGCTTCTCGAGGATTCGGACGTGGCCGCCGAGGCGTCTCGCGTGCTCGAACCCGTGTACGAAATGAGCGAAAGCTGGATGCAGTACGTCAACGCGCTCAGGGTCCAGCATCGATTCAGCACCGAGCCCCAGCAAAGGCTTGCGCTTCTCACTCGCGTCGCCGACACCTACTTTCAGCACATCGGGGACGGCGAGCGCGGTTTCGTGTCGCTTTGCGAGGCGTTTCGCGAGGTGCCCTCGGATGCCGCGACGCTGCAGCGCCTCGAGCTGCTCGCGACCGAGAACGACCTCTTCGAAGCGGTCGCCGACTTGACCGCGGACCTCGCGGCGAGCGTCGAAGACGTCGCGCTCAGCCGCTCGCTGTGGATCAAGACGGCCCAGATTCACGAGACGCAGCTCATGGACGTCGAGGCGGCCGTCGCCTCGTACCGCAAGGTGCTCGAGGCCGACTCGGGCGATTTCGAGGTGCTCGGCGCGCTCGATTCACTCTACCGTGGCGCCCAGCGGTGGCACGACCTCGCCGGCGTGCTGCGGGCCCGGGCTGAAGCCCACTCCGACCCGGATGACAAGATCGGGGTGCTTGCGGAGATGGCGCGAATTCACGCGGACCTTCTCGACGAGCCGGAGCAGGCGATTGCTCTTCAAAACGAGATCCTCGAGCTCGATCCTACCAATCGCGGCGCGCTGAGCGCTTTGGACGAGCTGCTTGCGCGCCAAGGACTCTGGAGCGACCTCGCCGACAACGTCGAGCGTCAGCTTTCGATGACGGACGATGCAGAGGAGCAGACGGCGCTTTTGCTGAGGCTCGCGGACATCCGCGAAGAGCGCATGGGCTCTACCGACTCGGCAATCGAGATTTACCGGGACGTGCTTTCGAGCGATGCGAGCAATCCCGCCGCGCTGGGCGCGCTCGAGCGCCTGCTCGAGTCTTCCGAGCACCAGGCGGCCGTCGCCGAGATCCTCGAGCCGATCTACCGAGATGGCGGCGCGGCGTCCCGGCTCGTCGACGTCTACGAAATCCAGGCGAATCATGCGACCGCGCCAGAGCGGCGGCTCGAGCTCTTCCACGAGATCGCGAAGCTTCAGGAGTTCTCGCTGAGCGATTTGCACGGCGCCTTCGAAAGCTACGCACGGGCGTTCCGGGAGGACCCGGGGCACCCGCAGTCGAGGGATGAGCTCGAGCGCCTGAGCGCCGCGGTTGGCGCGTACGACGCGTTGGCGGGCGTCTACGAGCAGGTCGTCACGGCAACGGACGACCCGGAGCTTGCCATCGGGCTCTTGCTCCGGGCTGCGGAGATTCGAGAGGACGATCTCGGTCAGCTCGACCGCGCCATCGAGCACTACGAGCACGTGCTTCGACTCGACGAGGAGCATCAGACCTCGGCCGATGCGCTCGAGCGTCTCTTCCAGCAGTCGGAGCGCTACGACGAGCTTGCGGGCGTGTATCGCCGCAAGGCGCGAATGCTGCCCTCCGCCGTGGACCAGCGGGAGCAGCTCGTGAAGGCCGCCGCGATTTACGAGGACATCCTCGACAAGCCGAGCGAAGCCATTTCGGCCTACCAGCAGGTGCTCGAAGTCGATCCCGAAGACGTCGAGTCGATCGACCGTCTGATCGAGCTCCAGACGCAGCTCGGGAAATGGTCCGCGCTGCTCGAGACCTACGAGCGCAAGACCGAGGTGGTGTCGGACCCGAGCGTCCGCAAGGAGCTGTACACCGCGATGGGTCGCGTGCACGAATCGCAGCTCGACGACGCCGAAAAGGCGATCGATGCGTACCAGCGCGCGCTCGAAATCGATCCGGACGACCTCGCGGCGCTCGCCCACCTCGACGCGTTGTTCGCGGAGACCGAGCATTGGAGAGATCTGCTGCAGGTGCTCGAGCGGCAAGCCGAGCTGGTCGCCGCCGACGATGAGCGGATCGAGCTTCGATTCCGGATCGGAGAGCTCTGGCGGCGCCATCTCGAGGACCCCACTCGGGCGATCGAGATCTACCGGGACACCCTCGTCGAGGTGCCGCAACACCAGCCGACTCTCGAGGCTCTCACGGCCATGGCGAACGGCGGCGTCGAGCCGCTCGCTGCCGCCGAAGCGCTCGAGGAGGTCTATCTCGGCGCGGGCGAATATCGCAACCTCGCCGATGCGCGAGAGGTGAGGGTTCGTTTCACGGAGGACGCCGCCGATCGCGTGGAGATGCTCCAGCAGCTCGCAGAGATCTACGAGATTCAGCTGGAGGACTTGCCGGCCGCGTTCGGGGCTTTCGCACGCGCGCTTCCGCTCGACGTTCGAAACGATCTCACGCTCTCGTCGCTCGAAAGGCTCGCCGAGCAGACCGGCCGCTGGCATGAAGTGGCTTCTCGTTATGACGAGGAAGTGCAAAAGAAGAGAGAAGAATTTCCGGAAGAGGTGGTCCACCTAGCCAAGCGGTCCGCGGTCGTCAACGAGGTGCATCTCGACGACGTCGACGCGGCGATTTCCCGCTATCAGCTGGTGGTGAGCGTCGATCCGTCGGACGTCGTGGCGATCGAGGCGCTGGACCGGCTCTACGAGCAGACCGAGCGCTGGGACGACCTGGCCGCAACGCTCCAGCTGGAAGCGGCCGTGGCGACGACGCCCGAAGACGTGCTCAATCTGCAGTTCCGGACGGGGCAGCTCTTTCAGAATGAGCTCGGCAACGTGGAGTCGGCCATCGCGCAGTACCGCGAGATCCTCGCCGCCGCGCCCGAGTATTCGCCCGCCGTCTCCGCGCTCGAGGAGCTCTTCGCGAGCGGCGTGCGGCCTCTCGAGGTCGGCGAGGTGTTGGAGCCTCTGTATCGGATGCAGGGCAACTGGGACCAGCTGCTCAACGTGCAGGAGGTGCAGGTCCAGCACCAGAGCGACCCGATCGAACGCGTCGTGATGATGCACCGCCTGGCGGAGATCGCCGAGGAAAAGGCAGACGACCACGGCCGCGCGTTTTCGTGGATGCAGCGGGCGCTGCTCGAGGACCCGAGCCACGACCATTCTCTCGGCGAAGCCGAACGCCTTTCCGCGATCGTGGACGGCTGGACGGATCTCGCGACCACCTATGCGAACGGCATTCAGCATACCGAAGACTCGCTCAGCAAAGCCGAGCTCGGAAGGCGGCTTGCAAAGGTCTACGAGGAGCAGCTTCACGATCTCGAACGAGCCGAAGAGACCTACCGTTTCGTCCTCGGGGTGGACGACCACGACGAGGACGCGCTCGTTGCTCTCGATCGGATCTACAGCGAGCACGGGGCGCACCGGGCGCTCGTCCAAGTCCTCCGGAAGCGGATCGAAGGCTCGAACATCAGCTCGGAGCTGATCGAGCTCCACTTCCGGCTCGGCACGGTGCTCGAGCAGAACCTCGGCTCGACCGACAGCGCGATCGAGGTGTTCAGCAGGCTGCTCGACCAGCACGACTCCGAGCACGCACCGACGATTCGCTCCCTGCAGCGCATCTATGCGAATCTCGAGCGTTGGCCGGAGCTGTTCGCGGCGTTCGAAAAGGAGCTCAGCATCGCGCTCGGCGACTCGCAGCAGGCCGATGTGTTTGCTCGCATGGCGCGGCTCTCCTCCAACCGGCTGCGAGACCAAGAAAAAGCCATCGGGCTCTGGCAGCGCGTGCTCGATCTTCGGGGCGAAGACCCCGAGGCGCTCAACGCGCTCGGCGACATCTACGCAGGACAGGGCAACTGGCGCGACCTCGTCGACGTGCTCGAACGGGAAGCGGCCATTGCCGAGGAAGACAGCTTCCGCGTCCAGGTCTACTCGGACCTCGCCAGGGTTTGGTACGAAAAGCTCGAACGTGAGCGCAACGCGATCGAGAACTGGGAGCGCGTCCTCGACATCGATCCCGGCAATACCTACGCGCTCTTCAGCATCGCGGAAATTCAGCGTGCCGGCGGGCAGTCGAGAGAGAGGGCGGACACGCTCCATCGGATCATCGACGTGGGCGCGGCGACGCTCGAGGACGCAGACCTCATCACCGTGTACATGCAGCTCGGCCACATCTACGCGAACGAGCTCGGTCAGCCGCACGACGCCGCGGAGGCCTATCGCAGCGTCCTCAACATCGATCCGGCCTGCTTCGAGGCCCTGGACTCACTGGAGCTCATCTTCCGCGAGGAAAACGACTGGGAAGAGGTGATCGACGTGATGGAGCAGCGCGCGCTGGCGCTGTTCGATCCGCAGGACAAAGTCCGGCAGCTCATCGCGGTCACCGAAATGTGGGAGAGGGAGGTCGGTGACAAGGATCGCGCGTCCGGGGCGTTCGCGCGCATCCTCGAGGCCGACCCGATGCACGAATATGCGTTTTCGGAGCTACAAGGGCTCCACCGCGAAGCGGAGCGCTGGGACGAGCTCATCGACCTCTACGTGACCCGCATCGAGGCCACGGAGGACCGGGACGAGCGCATCGAGCTCCTTCGGGCCGCCGCACGTGTCTACGAGGAGCACCTGGGCGACGGCGAGCAGGCCTATCACACACTCTACATCGCTTGGACCGAGGACTTCGCGAACAAGAACACCGCGGTCGACCTCGAGCGCGTCACGGCGGCCAACGAGAAGTGGAACGAGCTGCTCACGTCCGCCAACCAGGTTCTTCAGGAAGACTCGGACCCCGAGACGCAAATCGCGATCTGTCTTTGCTGCGCCAAGTGGTACGGCCAGGATCTCGGACATCCCGAGTATGCGATTCCATACTACGAGCAGATTCGTGCGCTCGATCCGAGCAACGCGAAAGCCTGGTGGCAGCTCGGCGACCTGTACGAGACCACGCACCAGTGGGACAAGCTCGCCCAGGCGCTCGCGAAGCTGGTGGAGCTCACCAGTGATGACGAGGTGAAGGCCAATACCTACGTTCGCATGGGCGACCTCGCGGACGATCGGTTCGCGATGCGGCAGGAGGCCGAGGACTACTACCGCCGGGCGCTCCAGCTACAGGAGCGGCACGTCGGGGCGCTCGAAGCCCTCGAGCGGATCTACCGGGAGGACGGACGCTCCAACAAGCTCCTCAACATCCTCGAACGCAAAGCCGAGGCCGTGGAGGATGTCGACAGCATCGTGTCTGCCCTCCTTCAGGTCGCGGAGGCCTACCAGGAGCGGTTCAACGACTCGAACGCGGCGATCGAGAACTTCGAGAAGGCCGTAGAGCTCGCGCCGTCCAACCTCAATGCGCTTCGAGGTTTGGAGCGCTTGTACACGGAGCAAGGTCGCTATCAGGACCTGATGAGCATCCTCGAGCGCGAGTACGAGGTGGTCGCCACGGAGCGCGAGCGCATCGAGATTCTGATGCGGCTCGCCGAGATGTGGGAGCAGGAATTCCGCAAGCCGGACAACGCGGCCGAGCGTCTCGAGCAGGTGTTGGACATCGATCCGCTCCACGACGAAGCCCTCTGTCAGCTCGAGCGGCTCTACCGAACCATGCAGCGGTGGGACGAGCTGGTGCGGACCTATGACAGGCATGCGAGCGCCACCTCCGACAACGAGGATCGGGTCCGCATCTTCCGAGAGCTCGGCGAGGTGTACGCGACGCACGGGGGAGACGTCGAGCAGGCGATCGACAGCTATCTCAATGCGCTCAACCTGAACGAGCACGACGTCTCGAGCCTGCAGGCACTCGCAAAGCTCTACGAGCGCAAGGGAGACTTCTCCGCTGCTCTCGACGCCCTGGGCCAGCTTGCAGCGGTCGTGCAAGATCCGGCCGAGCAGGTGTCGCTCAAGCATCGAATGGGTCGCATCCTCGACCAGGAGCTCGGTGACAGGGTCTCTGCCCTCGAGCAGTTCCAGGCCGCGGTCGACATCGATCCGTCCCATCTGCCGTCACTCGAGGCAATGAGGAACATCTACGTCGACTCCGGGGACTGGGTTGCCGCTGCAAAGACGCTCGTGCTCGAGGTGGAGCACACGGAAAAGGACCGCAAGCGCTCGGCGCTGCTGGTCGAGCTCGGCCGCGTACGCGCCGAACGGTTGGACGACGAGGGCGGCGCCGTCGAGGCATTCGAAGCGGCCTCGGAGGCCGACCCGGACAACGAGGACGCCATGCTTCCTCTCGTCGATTCGTACCTCGCCCGGGAGCAGCTCGACGATGCGTTCCCGCTCCTCCAGGTCTTGGTGCAGCGCTCCGACAAGCGCGAGATCGACGACCAGCATCGCCTGGCCCTGATGCTCGGCGAAACCGCGACGAAGCTCGGGGAAGCCAACGAGGCCGTCGATGCGTACGAGAGAGCCTTCGGCCTCGACAACGACGATTCGGTCGCGCTCAAGGGTCTAGCCGGAAGCTGTTTCCGCGCCGGCCGGTGGGACGACTCCTTCAAGCACCATCAGGTGCTGCTCGTCCAGCATCGAGACGCGCTCGGCCGCGATGAAATCACCGAGTTGTACTATCGCCTCGGCGTCGTCAAGCGAGAGCAGGGCGAGGACAAGAAGGCGCGCAACATGTTCGACAAAGCGCTCGAGGAGGACACGCATTTCGTGCCCGCGCTCGAAGCGATGATCGGGCTGCAATCTGCGGAGGGCGATTGGACCTCGGTGGTCGAGTACAAGAAGCGCATCCTGGACGTCGCCGACGAGCCCGCGTTTCGCGCGAAGCTTCTCGTCGAGCTCGGTGGGCTCTGGCAGGAGAAGCTAGGCGATCCCGAGGCCGCGGCAGAGGCATTCACCGAGGCACTCGACCTCGAGCCGGACAACCACGTCGTGTTGCACAAGCTGCTGGTGACGTACCAGGCAGCCGAGCGGTGGTCCGAGGCCATCGACGTCATCGAGCGGGTCTCCGAGCTGGAGGAGCGCAACGATGCCAAGGCCAAGTACAGCTACACCACGGGCGTCATCCTCCGTGACAAGCTCGAGGACGAGGACGCCGCTCTCGAACGCTTCAACGAGGCCCTGGACCTCGACAGCACCCAGCTGAAGCCGTTCGAGGCGGTCAACAAGCTCCTCAACACGCGCAAAGACTGGAAGGCGCTGGAGCGTGCCTACCGGAAGATGCTCCACCGCATCATCAATCAGGGCAACACCGACCTCGAGCACAATCTGTGGCACACGCTCGGCATCATCTATCGCGATCGGCAGCGCAACTTCGATGCTGCGGCGGAAGCCTTCAAGATGGCCTCCGCGCTGAAGCCGGACGACGCGATGGTGCACGAGATTCTCGCCGAGCTCTACGCGACCATGCCCGACAAGACCGACGAGGCGATTGTCGAGCACCAGTGGTTGCTTCAAAGCGACCCGAATCGGCTCGACTCCTACCGCGCCCTCTACAAGCTCTACTTCGACGCTCGCGCATACGACAAAGCCTGGTGCATTGCGCGGACGCTGAGCTATTTCCAGAAGGCCGACGAGGAGCAACAGAAGTTCTTCCAGCAGTACCGGCAGGACCGCGAAATCCAGCCAACCACGCGTCTCAGCAACGAGAACTGGGTCAAAGACCTGATGCACGTCAATCAGGACATCTACATCTCCAAGATCATGGAGGTGATTGCGCCGGCGGTCCGCGCGTCGCTCGCAGTTTCCGACAAGAAGCTGAATCTGCACAAGCGCAAGCCCGAAGACCTCGCCAACCCGAGCCTCGCGCTCGCCAGGCAGTTCAAGCTCGCTCTGGACGTGCTCAACGTCAGCATCCCGGTTCGGTTCTACATCCAGAAAGAGCTCTCGGGCGCGCTTCGCGACGAGGCACGTAGCAATCCGCCTGCCATCGTCACCGGCTACACGCTTCTCTCGGGCTACAGGCCCGTCGACCTCGCCTTCGTGTGCGGGCGCCACCTCACGTACTACCGGGGCGAGCACTTCATCCGCACGATGTACCAGTCCCATACCGAGCTGAGGACGCTGCTTCTCGCAGCGATGCGGCTCGTCGGGATGGGTGGCGGCGATGCAAGCGTCGAATCGACTGCAAAGCAGCTGGCGAAATACATGGATCAGCCGTCCCTCGACGTTCTGAAGAAGGTGGTGCGCAAGTTCGTCGACGCGGGCGGTCAAGCCGACATCAAGCGTTGGATGCAGGCGAGCGAGGTCACGGCTCTGCGAGCCGGGCTGCTCCTCTGCGACGACGTGGACACCGCGGTGCGCATGACGCAACAGATCCCGTCCGAGACGACGGCCGACCTCGCGCCACGCGACAAGGTCAAGGAGATCGTGCTCTACAGCATCTCGGAGAGCTACTTCCGTCTTCGAGAGCAGCTCGGGATCCAAATCAAGGTCTAGGCGCCGTGCATGGCGGCCCGTCATGTGACAGGCCTTCGCACATGCTGGAGCTCCGCCTCGATGACGAAGCCGCGACGCTCGCACTGGCCGCCGCTCTCGCAGAGGTGCTCGAGGGTGGCGACGTAGTGGGCCTCGAGGGCGGTCTCGGGGCCGGCAAGACGACCTTCACCCGCGGCGCCGTGTATGGGCTCGGCGTGCCGGAAGAAACCGCGGTGACCAGCCCGACGTTTGCACTGCTTCATCAGTATCAGGGGCGCGTGCCGATCGGCCATGCCGACTTCTATCGGTTGAACGAAGAAATCGAAATCGAGGAGCTCGGCCTCGACGAGCTGTTGGAAAACGGCGCCGTGCTCTTCGTCGAATGGGGCCGGAAGTTTACGGAGATGGCCGATCGGACCGTCCTGTGGGTCGACCTGGAGATCGTTTCCGGCGACGCACGCCGGGTACGACTCACGCCTCGAGGCGTTCGCGGTGATGCGATCATCACCGCCCTTCGTCAGCGTCTTTCACCCTGAATGATTCCCGGTTGCGGCCCCTCGGGGGCTCTGGTAAGCCCGCGCGAACGTCCAGGTTGAACTGACTCGATGCCCCGCCGCGACGACATTGAAAGTATCCTTCTCATAGGATCGGGGCCGATCGTCATTGGGCAGGCCTGCGAGTTCGACTACTCGGGAACGCAAGGCGCCAAGGCGCTCAAGGAAGAGGGCTACCGGGTCATCCTCGTCAACTCCAATCCCGCCACCATCATGACGGATCCGGAGTTCGCGGACCGCACGTACATCGAGCCTCTGACGCCGGAAATCGTCGAAGCGATCATCGAGCGCGAGAAACCGGACGCGGTGCTTCCGACGCTCGGAGGTCAAACCGCGCTCAATCTGGCGCTCGAGCTTGCCGATCGCGGTATTCTCGAAAAGCACGGCGTCGAGCTGATCGGAGCCAAAGTCGAGGCCATCCGGAAGGCAGAGGAGCGCGAGCTCTTCAAAGAGGCGATGGACCGCATCGGCCTCGAGAGCGCGAAGGCGGAAGTCGCCCGCACCGTCGAGGAGGCGAACGAGATCGCCGACCGAATCGGCTTTCCAGTCATCTTGAGACCATCGCTGACGCTCGGGGGCTCCGGCGGGGGCGTCGCGTACAACAAGGCCGAGTTCGAAAAAGCAATTCGGTGGGCGTTTCAGTGCAGCCCGATCCACGAGTGTCTCGTCGAGGAGAGTCTGCTCGGCTGGAAGGAATACGAGCTCGAGGTCATCCGCGACAACGCCGACAACTTCGGCGTAATCTGCACGATCGAGAACTTCGACCCGATGGGGGTTCACACCGGTGACTCGATCACCGTCGCGCCTGCCATGACTCTGACCGACCGGGAGTACCAGCGCCTTCGCGACGCGGGGCGCGCGATCATCACCGAAATCGGGGTCGAAACGGGCGGTTCGAACATCCAGTTCTCGGTCAATCCAGAAGACGGCCGCGTGATCGTCATCGAGATGAACCCGCGCGTGTCACGCTCGAGCGCGCTGGCGTCCAAGGCTACCGGCTATCCGATCGCGAAAATCGCGGCAAAGCTCGCCGTTGGCTATCGGCTCGACGAGCTTCGAAACGACATCACCGGGACGAGCTCCGCGTTCGAGCCGACGATCGACTACGTCGTCACCAAGTTGCCCCGCTTTGCCTTCGAGAAGTTTGCCGGGGCCGATCCGCGGCTCACCACGCAGATGAAGTCCGTCGGCGAAGCGATGTCCATGGGACGGACGTTCAAGGAGTCGCTGCAGAAGGCGGCGCGCTCACTCGAGACAGGGCGGGACGGGCTGAGCTCGCTTCTTTCCAAGGTGGACTACCGGGACCTGGCGGCGCAGGTCCGGCGATTGGTGGAGACCGGAGAAGCCATCAACACCGCCAAGCCCATGCTCGGGGATCTGCCGGAGCCCACAAACGAGGCCCTGGCGGAGTCGATCGTCGACCTGATCCGAACCCCGCTCGCCGAGCGCCTCTGGTACATCGCGGACGGCTTCCGCGTGGGGCTCACGGTCGAGCAGATTCATGGAGCCACCGACATCGACGTCTGGTTTCTCGAGCAGATGCGCCAAATCATCGCGTTCGAGGACGTGCTTCGAGACTCGAGCGGAGGGCCGCTCGACGCCGGGCTGCTGCGCGAGGCGAAAGAGCTCGGCTTCAGCGACCGGCAGATCGCCTTGCTTCGAAACGAGAGCCCTCGAGCCGTCCGAGAGACCCGCGCCGAAGCGGGAGTGGAGCCGGTCTATTGCCGAGTCGATACCTGCGCTGCCGAGTTCCCCGCGCTTACGCCGTACATGTACTCGACCTGGGGTCTAGCTTCGGAGGCTCGGGACGGGGGTGACAAGAAGAAGGTCATGATCCTCGGGGGAGGACCCAATCGCATCGGCCAGGGGATCGAGTTCGATTATTGCTGCGTCCATGCATCGTTTGCGCTCAAGCAGATCGGGTTCGAGACGATCATGGTGAACTGCAACCCCGAGACCGTGTCGACCGACTACGATACCTCCGACAAGCTCTACTTCGAGCCGCTGACCTTCGAAGACGTCATGCACATCGTCGACGTCGAAAAGCCTGACGGCGTCATCGTGCAGTTCGGCGGCCAGACGCCCTTGAAGCTGGCCGTTCCACTTTCGCGTGCTGGGGTGCCGATTCTCGGGACGACGGCAGACGCCATCGATCGGGCGGAGGACCGAGAGCGTTTCGACGAGCTCCTCACCAAACTCAACCTGAACCGCCCGCGCGGCGGAATCGCAAAGGGCACGCGAGATGCCTTCGCGGTCGCCGAGCAGATCGGGTTCCCGGTGGTCGTGCGTCCGAGCTACGTGCTCGGGGGTCGGGCCATGGAAATCGTGCACTCTCAGGAGGAGCTGTCGCGGTACATGACGGTGGCTCTCGAGGCCGTGTCGGACGCCGAGACCCAGACGATTCTGGTGGACGAGTTCCTGAAAGACGCGATCGAGGTCGACGTGGACTGCGTTTCCGACGGCAAGGACGTCGTCATCGGCGGTCTTCTCCAGCACATCGAAGAAGCGGGGATTCATTCAGGCGACTCGTCCATGGCGCTCCCGGCGCACGCCCTGCCGCCCGACGTCCTCGCCACGCTGCGGTCGTCGACGCGCGCCCTGGCCCTCGAGCTCGGCGTGGTCGGCCTGATGAACGTGCAGTTCGCCGTGCGTGGAAGCGCCGTTTTCGTGATCGAGGTGAATCCGCGCGCCTCGCGAACGATTCCCTTCATCAGCAAGGCCATCGGGGTGCCGCTCGCGAAGATTGCGGCGAAAGTCATGGCGGGCCGGACGCTCCAGGAGCTCGGCTATACGCGCGAGATCGTGACCGACCACATCGCGGTGAAGGAGTCGGTCTTTCCATTCACGAAGTTTCCTGGCGTCGATACGATTCTCACGCCCGAGATGCGGTCCACCGGCGAGGTCATGGGCATCGCGGACAACTTTCCAGACGCTTTCTACAAGGCGCTGCTGTCGGCGTACTCCGAGCTCCCGGACGAGGGCAAAGTGTTCATCAGCGTCAAGGAGAACGACAAGCCTGCAGCCACCGAGCTCGCCCGCCGTCTCCGCGACCTGGGGTTCGAGATCATCGCAACTCGCGGGACGCGGGAGATCCTCGAGCGGGCCGGTGTCGAGGCCGAGCCCGTGCACAAGGTCGGGGAGGGGCGGCCGCACATCGTCGACCGCCTGCAGAGCGACGACATCGCCCTGGTCTTCAACACCACGGAGGGTGCAAAGGCGATTCGGGACAGTCGATCGATGCGGCGGCAAACCGTCCTGAGCGGAGTTCCGTACTTCACCACGATCGCGGCTGCGGTCGCTGCGGTCGATGCCATCGAAGCGCGACGGTTCCGGCCCCCGTCCGTGTGCTCGCTGCAGGAGTACCACGCCAAGACCGGCTCCCCGTAAAGAGAACGCGTTGCGTTCTCCACGGGGCTTTGCCCCCCACGTGGGCGGGTGCGGATGTACGGGTTGCGGACGAACCGACGACGGTTTAACAACGGGGGATGGACCGGGTACCGATGACGCCCGAGGGGCACGCCGCCCTTTCCGCGGAGCTCGCCGCTCTCAAGGCCGAGCGGCCCAAGATCTCGCAGGAGATCGGGGTTGCGCGCGAACACGGCGACCTCAAGGAGAACGCGGAATACCATGCGGCCAAGGAAAAGCAGGGGCTCTGCGAGGCGCGCATCGCCGAGATCGAAGACAAGCTCTCGCGCGCCGAGGTCATCGACCCGTCGACGCTGAGCGGGGACAGGGTGAAGTTCGGGGCCATCGTGGAGCTCGAAGACATGGACAACGGGAAGGTCGTCACCTACCGACTCGTCGGCCCGGACGAGTCCGACATCAAAGAGGGAAAGCTCTCGATCACCTCGCCGGTGGCTCGCGCGCTCGTGGGCAAAGAGGTGGGAGACGAAGTGCGGGTCCAGGCGCCGGGCGGGGTGCGCAACTACGAAGTCAGCGACGTTCGCTGGGGCTGAGTGCCTTCGCCGATCGAGCATCCCGTCGAGTCGCTACCGGGTGTCGGACCGACCACGGGAGCCGCGCTCAGGCGGCGCGGCTATGAATCGATCGGCGACCTGCTGTGGCTGCTTCCACGAGGCTACGACGACCAGCGAGTACCGACTCCCATCCACGCGCTCCGAGACGGGGACTATGCGGTGGTCGATGGAGTCGTCCGGAGGGCGCGTTCTTTTCCCCGGGGTGGACCGATCGGCTTCGACGCGCGCCTCGAGCCCGTCGTGCTTGACGAGGCCGAGGAAGGCTATCGTGAGCTGAAGCTGATCTGGTTTCGCGCAATCCCGGGTCTCGCGCGCCGTTTTGCGGAAGGTACCCGGGTGCGAGTTGCCGGGCGCGTTCAGGACTACCGCGGCACCGCCACGATCGCGCACCCTGAAACCCTGGCCGCGGACAGCGCGGGTACGATTGAGCCCCGATACCCGGACGTGCCGGGGGTGCGGCGAAAGACGCTCCGGCGTGCAATCCGGGCGGCTGTCGATCGCGCGGTAGCCGAAGTGCCTGACCTGATTCCCGCGCCGCTTCGCGCCGAGCTCGGACTCCCGGCGGTGGGCGAGGCGCTGCGGAGCATCCACGTGCCCGATCCGGAGACCTTCGACGCGAAGAGCGCTGACTCCAACGATCCCGGCTACCGCCGGTTGGCGCTCGAAGAGCTGGTGCTGTGGGAGCTCGCTTTGCGCATGCGACGCGCATCGGAGCGCGGCGGGATCGCGCAGCGCTTCGGCGTCGGTCCTGTCTCCGAGGCATCTACGGCGTTTCCCTTCGAGCTCACCGGCGCACAGCAGCGCGCGATCGAGGAGGTGAGCCGCGCGCTCGATTCCGAGAGCCCGATGAAGCGTTTGCTTCAGGGCGACGTTGGATGCGGGAAGACCGCGGTCGCGCTCGTAGCGTGCGCTCAGGTGGCAGGGGGCGGGGCGCAGGCCGCGTTCTTGGCTCCCACGGAGCTGCTTGCGGAGCAGCACGCGGAAACGCTTCGAGCGACTGCGGACGACCTCGGGCTTCGAATCGGTCTCTTCACCGGCGCGCTCAGCCGCGACCAGCGGCGTTCCATGCTGGACCGCATGGCGACGGGCGCGGTCGACCTGATCGTCGGCACACATGCGCTGTTGAGCGGAGAGGTTCGCTTCTCGAACCTCGGTCTCGTGATCATCGACGAGCAGCACCGGTTCGGGGTGGCTCAGCGCCTGCGCCTCGGAGCGCGCGGGGTCGACAGGAGACCGCACCTTCTCGTGATGACGGCAACGCCCATCCCGAGAAGCCTGGCGCTGGTGCTCTACGCGGGCCTCGACCTCACCATCATCGATGCCAAGCCGCCGGGCCGTGTTCCCTCCACGACGAAAATGATCTCCAGGGAGAACCGCTCACTCGTCTTGCGACAGATCGAGCGTGCGCTCGGGGCTGGAGGCCGAGCGTTCGTGGTGTGTCCTGCGATCGCGGCCTCGGACGAGCTCGTGACCGTGCATGAGATCGTCTCCGAGATGAAGACGCATTTCGGGGACGACCGCGTCGCCGAGGCTCACGGCCGTCTCTCCTCCGACGAGCGCCGCGATGCGATGCGGGCGTTCGCTGAGGGCGATAGAGACGTGCTCGTAGGGACCACGGTTCTCGAGGTCGGGGTCGACATTCCAGACGCCAACATCATCGTCATCGAGCAAGCCGAGCGTTTCGGCCTCGCTCAACTGCATCAGCTCCGCGGCCGCGTCGGGCGTGCCGGGCAGCGGAGCGCGTGTCTGCTGGCTCATGGCGAGCCGATGACCGAAGACGCCGAGTTTCGCCTCCGAGCGCTGTGCGAGACCGACGATGGGTTCCAGCTCGCGGAGCGCGATCTCGAGCTCCGGGGTGCGGGTCACCTTTTTGGATACCGCCAGTCGGGGGCGAGCGGGCTTCAGTTTGCCGACCTGGTCGAGGATCGTGCGCTCTTGCAAACGGCGGCCGCCCTGGTCGACCGCATCGTCGAGGCCGACTCCGAGCTCTCGATGCCCGAGCACGCGCCTGCGCGCGCCGCCGTCGAGCGGTGGGAGCGAAATGCCGCGGTCCGGGAGGACGCGGGGTGACTATGCGCGGCTTTTTGCCGCCTTCTTGACGGCTCTCGGCGAGCCAGGTACTTGCGAGATATGGCCCTGGTCCTTCACGCGCAGCGCGAGATTACCCTGAAGATCGCGTACTACGGCGTCGGGCTCGGGGGGAAGACGACGAACCTCGAGGCCCTCCACGCGCAGTCGCGGCCCGAGTGTCGCGGCAAGCTGGTCACCGTGAACACCGAGGCCGATCGCACGCTCTTCCTGGACTTCCTTC
>JAHELW010000133.1 GCA_024643985.1 Myxococcales bacterium
GACCCGCAGCACGTCCGGGATGCCCTGATGGTGAACCCGTGGCGCAGCGACCGCGTCGCCGACGCGCATGCCGTGAACGAGCACGTTCATCGCGACCTGCTGCGTGGCCGTCACGATTCGACTGCCACCCGACGCGCCCGCACAGAGCGCCGGCCCCGCTCCCTCCAGCACGATCGTGGGCGACATCGTCGAGACCGGACGCTTCCACGGTCCCGGCAGATTGCGGCTACCACCGACCAAGCCGAAGGCATTGGCCCGGCCGCCCCCTCGCGAGAAATCGTCCATCTCGTCGTTCATCACGATCCCGCCAGCCGTGAAGCGGGCTCCAAAAGGGAGGTTCACGGTCGTCGTGACGGAGGCGACGTTGCCCTCCGCATCGACCACGCACAGGTGCGACGTGCCGGCGTTGTCGGGCATCGCGGCGCTCGGGGCGGTCCACTGCACCGGGAGATCGTACCTCTGGCTCGGTTGTGCCGTGCCCTCGGCGGCGAGCTTCGCCCGCGTCTCGATTCGAGCAGGGCTCATCATCTTTTCGATGGGCACGATCACCTGATCGGGATCTCCGAAGTAGCGCTGGCGATCGAGAAACGGGCCTTTCCACGATTCCGCCATCGCGTGGAGCAGGGCAGCCCCGTACGTCGGCTCGTCTTGCAGCGCGCGCTCGAGGATCGAGAGGCTTTGAATCATCGTGAAGCCTCCCGCGCTCGGAGGTGGCGCCGTCACCCACCGGTATCCAAAGGCGTTGGTTTCGAGCGGCTCCCGCTCGCGGACCCGGTAGGCCCGGAGGTCGTCGAGCGTCATGACACCGCCTCTCTCCTGCACCGTGCTCGCGAGCTCGCGTCCGATCACACCCCCGTAGACGGCTGCCGCGCCAGCGTTGGCAAAGGCACGGAGGACCCGGGCGAGCGCCGGCCTTCGAAGGAGCGCGCCCGGCCGAAGGTCCCAGCTCGACATGACCGTGTCCTGCTCGAGCTGAACCTCGAACGCGCTTCCCATTCGGCTGAGCGCCTCGGTGACTGGGAAGCCCTGCTCGGCAAGCCGAAGCGCCGGTGCGATCACCTGCGCGAGAGACAGGTTCCCGAAGCGGCGCACCAGACTCTCGATCCCCGCAGGCTCGCCCGGAACGCCCGCGGCGAGACCTCCGAGCTGAGACGGAGCGTTCGCAGGGCCTTTGGGCCGCTCTCCTTCGACCTCGAACATGGTTGGAGTGGCTTCACGCGGAGCCCGCTCACGAAAATCCAGGAAAGAAAGCGAGCGATCTTTCGCGCGATAGTAGAGCGCGAAGCCGCCGCCGCCGAGGCCGCTACTCGCTGGATTGACGACCCCCAGCGCGAGCATGGTGGCTGCAGCCGCGTCCGCTGCGTTGCCGCCCGCGGCCAAGATCTCCGCGCCTGCTTTCGACGCCTGCGCGTGGTCCGCGGCCACGGCTTCCCTTGCAAACGTGGCGGCGTGCTCGGGGGGCGATCCGAGGGTCAAACCGGCGACCAGGAGCCCGGAAGCCACCCAGAACGCCATCGAAACGGAGCGCATCATGGGCTCCACCTTGCCTCCAAAGCGGACCGGGTGCTACCGCACTCGTTCATGCGTTTCGTGTTCGTCATGGACCCCGTGTCCACCGTGATCGTCGACGAGGACACCAGCTTTGCCCTCATGCTCGAGGCGCAGGCTCGAGGCCACCGCGTCGACCACTGTCTTCCGAGCGACGTCGGCCTGCGCGGGCAGCAGGTCATTGCTCGCGTTCGCCAGGCCACCATGCGTGACGATACGGACGCCCCGATCGCGCTATCGGACGCCGAGGACATCGACCTGACGGACGTCGATGCCGTTTTCATTCGCAAAGACCCACCGTTCACCGATGCGTATCTGTGGCTCACGCTGGTGCTCGATCACCTCGAGGGCAGCACGCTGGTGGTCAACAGCCCTCGCGGGCTTCGGGAAGCCAACGAGAAGCTCTACGCGCACCATTTCCCCGACATCGTACCGCCGACGATCATGACGAGTCATAGGGACGAGATCTTGCGATTCGTCGGCGAGGTCGGCGGAAAAGCCGTGATCAAACCCATCGACGGGCACGGAGGCGAAGGGGTCTTCTTGTTGTCCGGGGGCGACACGAACCTCAACGGGTTGATCGAAGCGGTGACCCGCCTCGGTCGTCGAAACGCGATCGTGCAGGCGCTGATCCCCGAGATCTACGACGAAGGCGACAAGCGAATCCTGCTGGTCGAAGGAGAGCTTCTCGGGGTCGTGGGGCGCGTTCCGAGCCCGGGCGATTTGCGGAGCAACGTCCACGTCGGCGGGTCGGCCGCGCCGGCGAAGCTCTCCGACGCCGACCGAAAGATCATCGAGACGATCGCCCCGAGGCTCGTGGCGGACGGGCTCTTCTTCGTCGGCCTCGACGTCATCGGTGGAAAGCTGATCGAGGTGAACGTCACGAGCCCCACCTTGATTCAGCAGATGTCGAGGCTGACCGGAGAGAACCTCGCTGCGCCGGTGATCGATCGGCTCGAAGAGAAGGCCGCGCGGTATAGGGCCTAGCTCGAGCCGATTCGCACCGCGGCGGAGGCGCCCGCGCCACCTACGCCTCCGACGGCCGCCGCGACCAGGAACGCGACGAGCGGGGACATCACATCGAGCCCGTCGAGCACGAGTCCCGTCATGCCGAAAAACGAAACGGCGAAAGTCCAAAATCGGCGCGAGCGAACGGTTCGTACGACGTAGTCACCCCCGGTCACGCCGTCGAGCTGGCCAAACTGGCTCGGTCGTGTCGTGTCATCGTGGGCTCGGGTTTGATCGTCCGCATCCATCCGTCGGTCGCTGAAGAAGAGCGCGATCACCAGAAGTACGGCTCCGAGAACGAGCGACAGGATGTAGAGGTTGATCAACATCGGCGCCTCTCCCGTCAGCAGGCCTCGACGCCCGCCGCGCCCCAGGAGACATCGATAGGATGCAACCCTTCGGCGCCACAGGCCAGCGAGAACCTTTCGGCTGCATCGTCGTCGAGAAAGAACGCGATCGCGACGTCTCCTCCGCCCGCTCCACATGGTTTTGCGCTTCCGGAGAAGCCGGCTGCGAGAGCGGCCGCCCGCTCCAGCCGAGCTTCGACGATCGGTGCACCGGCTGCGTCGCCGAGCTCGCCCATCGAGCTTCCGTACTCCGCTCCGGCGCGGACGACGTCGGCCGCGCTCTTGCGTTCGAAAGCGTCGGCAAACGCCGCTGCCAACGCGGTCAGCTCGTCGAGGTGCCGCTCGAAACGCCGCGGATCCGACTCCTGAAGAGCCCGCACCTTCGCGACCAAATCACTGGTTCGCGCCGCTTGGCCGGTCCACACGAGCCTGATGACCAGGCCGCGAGGCAGCTCGAGCGGCCGTGTCTCGATGCGGGCTTCGTCGCGTCGAAACCGAAGAAAGCCGCCAAACGTCGAGGCGGCGACGTCCACGCCGCTCCCCTCGGGCGCAACTGCAGCATGACCCTCGAAAGCACAGTCGAATACCCGCTGTCTCACCGCCGAGTCCGAGAGATCGTGCCCCCTCGTCGCGAAGACGGCGGCCGCGGCGGCCGCGGCGCCGGCTGCAGACGAGCCGAGGCCCAGCTTGACGCGATCTCGACGCAGCGCGCTCGCGTCGAGAAGGAGCGAGCCCGGCACGGGTCCGCAAGCTGACTTGGCCCTCGTCAGCGCGGCTTCGACCTCGGGCGGCATGGCAGCAGGCTCGTCCGACCAGGTGACGCAGACTCTCCGATCCACCGCGGCAACGACCGCGGGCGCCCCTTCGAGCACGGCGTATTCGCCGCAAAGAAGCGCCTTTCCTGGGGCGGTGGCGCCGACGCGGCTCAACGGTGCACCTCGACTTCGGGCCCGGGCTTGGTCACCCACGTGCGCGTCACTCCTGCCGTGCGATCGAGCGCCTGCCGCACCCGAGCCGCGTCGCTCGCATCGCAAAGCGTCTTGACGTGAGGACCCGCATCCATCGTGGCCCATGCAGAGATGCCCCGCTCGCGTAGACCGCGCACGGTCTCGAGCGCAACGAGCGTTTCGGGCGCCCAGTAGAATATCGGAGGATTCGACGTGATGGCGCAGCAGTGGAACGCGAGCGTGCTTTGCTCCATCGCCTCGCCCAGCGCATCGAGGTCGCGCTGCTTGATCGCGCGCTTGATCGTTCGGCACCACTTCGGCGCTCGGTCGAGCCACGAGTCATAAAAGGGAGAGGTCCTGCGCGAGCGCTCCATCCCCTCCGTCGATCCGACCTTCTTTTGTCCAGGGATCGTCTGCGCGACGATCAGGCGAAGATTCCAGTGCGTCGGCGGTGCGATTGGGCGCGCCGCGAGATCGCCCATCCCCTTGCGTCCGGCGGGAAGCTCCACGAACCCGCCGTAGATCGAGCGTGCGGCCGAGGCGCTCGAGGCGCGAGCCAACGCGCTCAGCCGGCGCGGACTGTGGCGAAGCCCCGCTGCCGCAGAGGCCGCGGCCGCGAGCGCGGCAAAGCCAGAGGCGCTCGAAGCGAGGCCGGCCGCGGTCGGGAAATGGTTGTGGCTGCTCACGCGGGCGAAATGACGCAGCTTCGCCTCGCGCCGAATTCGGTCGAGCATCGTGCTTACGCGAGCGGCCTCTTCGGTGCTGGCTCGTCGGCCGTCCAGCCGAACCGTGTCGGCGTCGAGAGCCGGATCGAACCGCACTTTCGTCTCGGTCACCAGCTGATCGAGCGTCATCGAGATGCTGGGCACGGCTGGGAGGTTTCGCTTCACGTCCGCTTTGCCCCAGTATTTCGCGAGCGCGATGTTGGCACAGGCGCGTGCCCTCGCTTCCATCGGCCGAGAGCTCACGCGCTGACCTCCGCGACGAAAGCGCCCTCACCGAGCACGTCTTTCAGCCGGGCCGCCTCTTCGCGCTTTGCTGCGAGCGCGAACATGCAGCCCCCTCCACCCGCGCCCGTGATTTTGGCGCCGAGCGCACCTGCTTCTCGAGCCGCCTGGCACATGGCGTCGAGCTTCGTCGTGCAAAGCATCATCGAGCTGAGAAGGGTGTGATTGAGGTCGAGCAGCTGCCCGAGGGCGACGTGGTCGCCCGCCTCGATCGCGAGCTTTGCGTTGCGAACGAGCGTTTCGATGCCGTCGAACGTCTGAGTCACACGCGCGCGATCCTCTTCGAGCTGGCGCCGGACCGACGCCACCATCTCTTTGGTGCTCGAGGATTCCCCGCTGTATCCGATGACCAGGTGAAGGGGTTTGTTGGAGCGCAGCGGTACCAGCGGCTCTCCTCTTCGAAACAGGGCGACTCCCCCGACTGCAGACATCGTGTTGTCGACCCCCGATGGATTTCCATGAAAGACGCGTTCCCAGACCAGCGCAGCTTCGGCCAGCTCGGCGCGCGTTCGCCTGCGACCGATCGCCTCGTCGATCGCATCGAGCACGGCGACTCCAATCGCAGCCGAACAGCCGAGGCCTGCCCCGGCGGGAAGCTCGACGGTCGCGCTGACCTCGAGCGGCGGACGCTCCTCATAGCTCTCGAGCACCGCTGCAAACGCGCGCTCGAGCGGCTCCGTTCCATCGGACGCGGGCTCGAGCTCGAGGCCCCAGGGCGAAAGACGCAGCCTGTCGTGCTTGGCGGGCTGGGCTTCGGCGTGCACGCCGCGTTCGATCCCCACGGCAATCGCGGGATACCCGTGCACCACGGCGTGCTCGCCGAGCAGGATCACCTTTCCTCGCCCGAATCCCATCAGCTTGCCCGCTCCGTCAGGCGCCGCGTGACCTCGAAAAGCATTTGCTTGGCATCTTCGTCGAACGAGCTTGCGGCGAGCGCGCTCCGGGCCTGCTCGACGAGCCTTCCGAGACGCTTCTCCACCTCGGCTTCCGCGCCGCGGAGAGCTTCTTCCGCGAGACGCACCGCGGCGTCGGTGGCATCGGTGCGGCCCCACACCGCATCGACGACCGAACGCGCCTGCTCGCTCGGACCGAGTCGCTCGAACGCCGCGACCACCGCGTTGTGCTTTCCGTGCCGCAGGTCGTCCCCGGGCTTACCGGTTTCCTTCGCGGTCGCGAACGTGCTCAAGAGGTCGTCGCGAAGTTGGAAGGCCACGCCGAGCGGGGTCGACCAGTCGCGAAGCGACGTCATCTGGGCCTCGCTTGCATCTCCGAGCAGTCCGCCGAGCTCCGCGGGCCCGCGCGTCGTGTAGCTGCCGGTCTTGAGGTCGTGCATGCGCTCGACGTCTTCGTCGACCATGAGATCGAGCTGCTGTCCCGCGAACACCTCTTTTTGGATTCGCACGAAAAGCGCGAGCGCCTCGTCTCGCCTTCGCGCCGGCAGCTCGCTCTTCAAGAAGAGCTCCCAGCTGAACGTCGAGGCCAAGTCGCCCGCCAACACTCCGAGGCTCGCACCGAGATGCGCCCGCCCGTGCCGCTGCTGAAACGCGTAGTGAACGGCGGGGCCACCACGGCGCTCGACGTCTTCGTCCATCCAGTCGTCGTGAATGAGAAGGTAGGTTTGAAGGAGCTCCAACGAAGCGCCCACCTCGTACGTCGCCGTCACGGGGCCCGGGCCACGCACGGCGCGGTATGCGGCGGCGGTGACGATCGGCCGCAGCCGCTTGCCTCCGCGCATCGTCAGCTCGCGGACCTCCGAGACGAGCTCGTTCGCCCTCGACGAGAGCGCATCCGCCTCCGCCCGCTTGGAGTCGAAGAATCGTTCGAGCAGAGCGTCGACTTGCTCGCGGATCTCCGCCATCCAGGAATCCAGACTGGTTTGCCCTTGCGCCACGCTTCGAGTGTCCTTATTGCGAGCTACGTACACGGCAGGGCCCTGCCGAGCAAGCAAGGCGATGAGCGCGGATATCGGACAGAGAAAGGCGGACCACCTCGACTTGTGCGCGACCGACGACGTCGCCTTTCGTCAGCGTACGACTCTGCTCGAATGCGTTCGTCTCGTGCATCAGTCGCTTCCCGAGACCGACTACGAGTCCGTGGACACGCGTGTTCGGCTGCTCGGCAAGGAGCTCCGCGCACCGCTTCTCATCGCGGCGATGACGGGAGGTCACGAGCGCGCAGCGGAGATCAATCAGGCGTTGGCCTCCGTCGCGGACGAGCGCGGCTACGCTTTCGGTCTCGGAAGCCAGCGCGCGATGCAGAAGCGACCGGAGACCAGCTGGACCTATCAGGTTCGAACGCATGCGCCGAACGCTCTTCTGTTTGGAAACGTCGGTGTCGTGCAGGCCCGCGACATGTCTGCGGACGAGATAGCGGGCATGGTCGAGGAAGTGGGCGCCGACGCGCTTTGTGTCCACATGAACCCCGCGATGGAGCTCGTGCAGCCTGAAGGCGATCGAGACTTCAGCGGGGGTATCCGAACGTTTCAACGCCTCTGGTCCGAGCTCGAAGTTCCGATCATCGCCAAGGAGACCGGCAACGGGATCAGCCGCGAGGTCGCCGAAAAGCTACGCTCGATCGGCATTCGTCATGCAGATACGTCGGGCGCCGGTGGCACGTCCTGGGTCGGGGTCGAGACGCTGCGCGCCGAGGGCGAAGGCCGCGCGCTCGGGGAGGCGCTCTGGGACTGGGGCATCCCTACCGCCGCTTCGGTCCGGTACTGCGTCGATGCGGGTCTCACGACCATTGCGACGGGCGGGATCCGAAACGGCATGGACGTCGCCCGAGCGATTGCGCTCGGAGCAAGCTGTGCAGGAATCGCGCGAAACGTCTACCAAGCGTTTCTCGAAGGCGGGAGCGACGGCGCCCGCGACTTCTTGCTCCGGGTCGAGCGGGAGCTTCGCTCCGTCATGCTCCTCTGTGGTGCAAAGACGATCGAGGATCTTCAGCGCACGCCTCGCATCGTCACCGGCGAGCTTCGAGACTGGCTCGGCTGAGCGGCGCAAAGGCTCAGGCCTTCGGAGGTGATTCGCTCGGGGCAGCCTCGCGATCCGGCACGACGGGCACGTAGCGCAGCAGGTCTTCGACGCGTTCGAGCAGCTCGCCTTCGAAGTGCACCGAGAATCTCGGCTCGAGGAGCTTCGTCCGCACTCGCCAAACCACCGGGTCGGCCGGGTCGCGGAGAACGACTGGGTTGGCTCCGGCGAGAACCCAGGGCGAGCTCAGAATCGCGTCGGTGAGCGCCATTCGCACCTTCCCTGCGTCGTCGTACCCTTCCAGTCGCACGACCACCTCGTGCTCTGCGTCGGCGCCCGCGTCGTAGACCATCGGCGCTCCGACCATCGCGCGGTTCGGAACCGTCAACCGATGCCCTTGCCCGTCGCGGAGCCAAGTCGCCCGGAGCGAGCGGCCTTCCACCGTGCCCTGAAAGCCTTCTCCCGAGACCCAGACGCCCTTTTTCACGCGGCGTTCCGCTGCGATGATGCCGCCTGCAACGAGGTCCGCAAACAAGTCGCGAATGGACCAGCCGATGACGAGCGCAAAGACGACGAGCGCCCAGAGTATCCAGTCCTGGCCCTCGGGAATCAGCTCGAGGACGATCCCCAGCAAGAGGCCTGCCGCAGTGAGCCGCAGCACGAGAACGGCGCCGCCGAGCACTCGTCGAAGCCCGACGTTGGTCGTGATCCAGCTTCGCGCCCGCTCGACCGCAAACAGCAGCACACCGACTCCGAGAAGCGTCAGAAAAAGAATCAGCAGCGTGCTTCGCTCCGCGGGCTTGGACGGAGGCTCCTGTGGTGGCTCCGCCTGCGGGCGTGCGATGTTCCGCGGCGGCTCGAGCCTCTGTGGCGTCGACGCTTCCACCGTCTCTCGACTTGCAGAAGCATCGGGTCGCGGCCGGCGCTCACGCTCCGTCCGGGGCGCCGGCTCTGCGGGTGCCCGCGGCGACTTCGTGGGCTCTGCTTTCTCGTCGTCTTTGCTCGTGTCCGGCCAGGTGAAGTCGATGAGCTGTGCCCCGGCGGTCGATGCGCTCATCGCGACCAGCGACAGACAGAGCCATGCGTATCGCATCCACTTCATGGCAGCACCCATCCCCGCTCGGCAAATACGCGTCCGAGGGCCCCGCGGAGGTGTACCGCGATGACGAAGGCTCCCTCTCGTTCATCGAGAAGCCCGAGGTGTGCGAGGCGGCTCAGCTGCGCCTGCGCCGTGTTGACGTCGAGCCGGAACAGGCGGGCCTGGCCGGCGGCATCCATCCAGCCTTGCCGAGCGATCTGGTAGAGGTTCACCAAGATGTCGTCCGGCAACCGCCGAATACGGGTGTAGGACGACGCCGGAATCGGACCGACGTACACGATCTCGTCCCGAACGTCGCGAATCGAAGCGAGCCACAGGCGCAGCGCGTCGCGCACCAAGCCCCCGGTTGCTTGGTGAAGCTCGTGGAAATACTGGTCGTACGGCCGCCGGATCCGGCTCGCGCCCCGCGCAAAGAGGCCCTCGATCGG
>JAHELW010000134.1 GCA_024643985.1 Myxococcales bacterium
TCGCTCTCTCGAAAACGAGAAACGAACGCATTGGTCTCGCGCTCGGTGATGCCGATTGCAGCGAACACGACGGCGAACGGCTCGCCGCTCGCAGGGCGCGCGTTTTCGACGATGTCGGCCGCGAGCTCCACGCCAGGGAGGCCGGGCGCCGAGAAGATGGGAAGCTTCTGTCCGCGGACGAGCGTGTTCATCCCGTCGATTGCGGAGACCCCCGTTTCGATGAAGTGCGAGGGGTTCTGCCTTCGAACCGGGTTGATCGGCGCGCCCCAAATCGGCAAGCGCGACTCGCCGATCGGTCGGGGAAGCCCGTCGAGGGGTTCGCCGGTTCCGCTGAGCGCCCGGCCCAAGAGGTCGCGGCCTACGACGGTCGTTGCGGTTTCGCCGGTGAGCGTGATCTCCGCATCGGCGGGCTTGAGCCCCAGGGTGTCCTCGAACACCTGAATGACCGTGATGTCGGTTCCCACGTCGATCACCTGGCCGCGTCGTGTGTCCTGGCCGCTTCCGCCGATGTGAACCCATTCTCCGAGCTTCGCGCGCGCCGTGGAGCGGACGAACAGCAGCGGGCCCGCAGCGGACGCTGCGCCGAAATAGGTTCGCGCCGTAGGTGCCTCCAGTGTTTTCATGGCGCCACCATTTCCGAGATCGTCCGTTCGGCCTGGGCGATCTCGTCGTTCAGAGCGTCCGGCGAAGCGGTCTTCACGGTCGAGAACGCGCTGCGAACGGCGGCGAGGTCGAGCTTGTCGAAGCCTTGGCCCTCTTCGAGCGCGGCCTGCCCGCTACGCATCAGCTCCCAGAGGAGTCGCGCCAGATGGTAAGTCTTGCCCACCGTAGAAAAGGCATCGTGGGGATGAAAAGCGTTCTGCCCGATGAGGAACTCCCGAGCGATTCGCGCGCACTCGAGCACTAGCCTGTCTTGGTCCTCGAGCGCGTCGACGCCGACGAGGCCTGCGATCTCCCGAAGCTCTCGATCCCGCTGGAGCAAGCGCAGCGTCTGGGCCCGGAGATCCGGCCAATCGGAGCCCGCTTCCTTCGCGAACCATTGCGAGGTGCTGTCCGCGTAGAGGCTGTAGCTGATGTCCCAGTCCACCGCCGGGAACTGGCGCTGGTGCGCGAGCCCCGCGTCCAACGCCCAGAGCCCGCCCACGATGCGCAGCGAAGCCTGCGTCACGGGTTCTGCGAAATCCCCGCCTGGCGGCGAGATCGCGCTGATGAAAGTCAGTGCACCCACACGTGGCGGGGCGCCACGGGTTTCGACTCTGCCCGCGCGCTCGTAGAGCCGGCTCATCCGATTCGCGAGGTAGGTCGGGTAGCCCTCCTCACCGGGCATCTCTTGGAGGCGAGCCGCAATTTCTCGAAGCGCCTCGGCCCACCGGGAGAGCGAGTCCGCCAACACCGCGACCGTGTAGCCCATGTCGCGGTAGTACTCCGCGATCGTCATTCCGAGATACACCGACGCGTCCCTCGCTGCGACCGGCATGTTGGACGTATTCACCACCAAGACGGTGCGATCCATGATCGGCCCACCCGTCTCGGGGTCGGTCAGCCGGCCGAAGTCGTGCAGCACGTCCGCCATTTCGTTTCCGCGCTCACCACACCCGACGTAGACCATGACGTCTGCTCGCGCGTACTTTGCGAGGGACTGCTCGATCACGGTCTTGCCTGTGCCGAAGCCTCCAGGAACCGCGACGGATCCGCCCTCCACCACCGGGAACAGAAGGTCGAAGACGCGCTGGCCCGTGATGAAGGGGCGGTCACCGGGCAATCTCTGCTGAAACGGCCGCCGCTCACGGATCGGCCACGAATGCGAAAGACAAAGCGGCGTGCCGTCGTCGAGCTCGGCGACGGTCTCGGTCACGCCGAAGCTTCCCGGCTCGATTCGGGCGATCCGGCCGCTGATTCCCGGCGGCACGAGGACCCGGTGGGTGAAGCCGGGCCGTTCCTCGACGGTGCCCAACACGTCGCCCCCGCCCACGGCCTGCCCCTTCTGCACGAGGGGCTCGAACACCCACCGGGTCTCGGAGCTCAGCGTCGCCAGGCTCATGCCCGAGGCGATGAAGTCTCCAGAGCGTTCCGCGAGTCCGGGAAGCGGGCGCCCAACGCCGTCTAAGATGGAGCCGAGAAGCCCCGGGCCGAGCTGCGTCATCAGCGAGCTTCCAGTGCGCCGCACCGGTTCGAGCAAGCCGAGGCCGCTCGTTTCCTCGAACACCTGGATCGTCGCCACGTCGTCTCGAATCCGAATCACCTCCCCGAGGAGGCGCTGCTCTCCGACTTCGACCAGCTCGTAGAGCGCGGCGTCCCGGAGCGGCTGAGCTTCCGCGATCGCACCTGCGACTCGGATGACCTGCGCCTCGGTCACTGGAGCCTCACCCGATAGCCGATCGCCCGACGTAAGATCTCGACGATGTACTCGTGCGCGCTGGCCCCTTCCGCCCAGTCCGGACCCGGAACTGGAATCACGACCGGCGTGGCCGACCTCTGGAGAGCGCGGCGAAAATCTTCCGGGAGATCGGCGTAGAGTGGCTCGTCGATGATCACGACGCCTGCGTTCATTTCCTCGACGGCGCGCTCTATTCGCGAGGCGGCATCGCGGCCATCGGTGGCCTCGACGACGGAGACCCCGGCGAGGGCGAAACCCGCGCTCAGGCCGGGGCTGGTGATCACGGCGAGCCTCTTTGGATTCATGCGACCACCATTTCCGTCTGAATCAGCGCGGCCGGCGCCCGAAGCGCGACGCCCCAGATGATGCCCCGAAGGCTCTGCACCTCGGCGCGAAGCTCGATTGCGAATCCAACGAGGGGCGCCGCGCCCGAGGGGTCCAGGCGAACGGCCTTGTTCTGCCATTCGATCTGCGCGCGGAGCGCGGCGCTTTCGAGCTCGACCAGGCTTTCTGCCTCGCTCGAAAAAGCCACGGCGAGCGGCGAGCCTCGGAACGCGCGCCCGAGGCGCTTCCTTACGGCCTCGCGTGTCTCTAGGCCCATCAGCTGGGCAAACAGCTCCCGCGACAGCCAGCGGCCGCCCTCGATGAACGTGAGATCCACGAGCGCTTGGTCACGTTCGACGAAGTGAAGGAGAGCCGACCACACGTTCATGAGGTCGATGACCTGCTCCACGTATTCGACGAGCTGGGGGCCTCCCTCGCGAGCGCGCGCGACTGCCCGCGCTGCGAACGCGCGCTGCAGCGCAACGTCGATTTCGAACAGCGACGGGCGAGGGCCGCTCGCCGCAGGCACGAGCGGGGCGCCGAGCGGGTGATTCCACAGCACCAGCATTCGCACCACGTCTACGACGGTGGGCTGCTTCGTGAGCGTCGAAAGCGCCCGCTCCGGGAGCGTCGCCGTCGGGACTAGACCCGCCATTCGAACATCGGAGCTAATTCCCTGTTCGGCGCCTCTCAGGATCGCCTGGATCGAACGCCTGTCTTCGTCCTCGAGCACGACCGCGAGCGCGGCATGTCGCTCGTCCGCGCACCAGCGCTCGAGGACGTGCATCAAGCCGGCAGCGCGGCGCCGCACGGCCAACTCCAACGCCGAAGGAGTCGCAGGACCGTCGGCGATGGGGAAACCGAATCCGGCGAGCTCTCTTTGCAGCACCATCAGATTCGGTGCTCGCGCACAGCGCTCCAAATCCGCCCTGGAGAGCAAGCGGGTTCTGAGCCCACGAGCGCGTGCGTTGATGTCTCCGAGATAGCGCCTCACTGCAAACGTTCCTCGATCTCTGCGTTGATTTCGATCGCGAGGGACGGCGCAAGCCTGGCGATGCGCGCTTCGAGACGTCCGTCGACCACGACGCTTCCCCCGGAGCCGACGACCGTGAACCCCGCCCCGACCTCGGGGTTGGCTTCTACGTCGACGGCGGCCTTGCCCCGTAGCGCGTCGCGCACCGCCGCCTCGAGCTCCGGCGCGCAGCGCACCACGGCGCCTTCGCCGTCGGTGTCGACGAAGCGGAGCGCCCCGACCAGCTCGTCGGCCAAGTTGGCGAGATAGCGCTCCTGCCGGGAGGTCTCGTGAAGCAATGCACGCACGCGCTCGAGAACGCGCTCCACTGCGTGGGTCCGCGCGACGAGCACATCGCGCATCGCCTCGTGTCGGGCCGCTGCAACCTCCGCGCGTGCCCGGGCTCGGTAGTCCGCCTCGCGGCCGGACAAGGCAACGCTTCGCCGTTCCTCGATCGTACGCTCCGCTTCCGCAGCAATACGCTCGGCCTCATCGCGAGCGGCGGACAAGATGGACCCGGCGCTCGCTTCCGCGCGGCGTCGCAGCTCCGTGACGAGACCCGAATCGGTCATTCCCGCGTCAGCCTCCTCCCTGCAACAGGATGAGCACCGCGATCACGAAGCCCAGGATGGCAACGGTCTCTGGGATGGCGATCAGCAGGACGACGGTCACCGTCAGCTCCGGTTTCTCTGCGAGCGTCGCAGCGGCCGCGGGACCGATGCGCGACTGTGCCCAGCCGGTCGCCAGCGCTGGAATGCCGACCGCCAGGGCTGCGCTCAGGTAAAGAAACACCATTTCTAACTCCATCTCACTCGCTCCTCTCCGTAGAAGCGCTCTCGCGCGCGGACCAATGTCGAAACGGCCGGTACTGTGAACCGCCCGGACTGTAGAACTTTCCGAAAAACTCCACGTAGTGAAGTCGCAGCATGTGAATCGTCGGGCTGAAGACGCCGAGGACGAAGTTGATCAGGTGAAACAGCAGCGCGAAGAGAACGCCCACGGCAAGGGCTCCGAACGCGCCGGCCATGCGATTGGCCACGACCGCCATCATGACCGAGGCCGTACCCACCGCCATGATACGGGCGTACGAAAGAACGTTTCCGAGAGTCGAGACGAGCTCGATCGGCGCGAGCACCCCTTCGGCGACGACCAGCACCGGGAGGGCAACCAAGGCGGTGATCACCAGAGGCGTGAAAAAACGCTCTGGAAGGAAGTCCGCGGCCGCCATGATCGCGAGGGCGATGATCACGACCATGAGGGCCGCCATGCCCTTTCCGATTGCACGGCGTTTATCGCCCCGAAACATCTTCACCGCTCCGATCAGCAGCCCGAGCACCACGTGAACGAGCCCGAGGGCAAGCGCCAGACCGAGGAACGGAAAGAATGCCTCCTCGCGGTTGAAGATGATCGGATGGAGCCCGATCCGGTGTCCGAGGTCGCCGAAGAGCTCCCCGTATAGGAAACCGAAGACGATCGTGAAGAGGGCGCAGGCAAGCCCGATCTCCGATATCGCACGAAGCTTGCTTTGCGGCGTCGATCGGAAACGCATGGCGAGCGAAAGCAACCCGAGAATCAGCCCGTAGCCCATGTCTCCAAGGACGATTCCAAAAAACATCGGAAAGAAGATCGCGACGAACGGCGTGGGGTCGACCGTGCCGTACTTCGGGAGGGGCATCATTTTCGTGATTGCCTCGAACGGACGAAACAGCCGTGGGTTCTTCAAGACGACTGGAGCAAGATCCCCCGCCCATTCCTCGGACGACACGGTCTCGACTTGGACGTGCTCGCCAAAGGACCGGGCGAGCCGTCGCTCGAGGCCGGCCGTCGCGGCGCTCGGGATCCAGCCCTCGAGCACGAACGCGCGAGGCGTGACGACCGCCTGCTCCATGGCTTCGATGGTCGCCAAATGGTCGCGGACGCTCGCTTGAATTCGAGCCAGGTCCCTGCCGCGCTCCACGGCGATCCGCTGGCGCTCGCGCTCGACCCCGGAGAGCGCTTCGGGAAGCTCCTGGAGGCGCTCTTGCATGCGCTGGACGGTCGCCCCGACGCTGGCTCCCTCGAACTGGTCGGGCAACGAAAGTGCTTGAACTCCCGCCTCGCTCAGCAGCCGTTCCGCCTCCTCTCCTTTCGTTGTCGGCACCGCGAGCAGCATGGCCGATTCCCCCGATTCGGACGGCTGGCTGAGAAGCTCGAACCCGGTGCCGAGCGCCTCTCGAAGGGCAATGCGCATCCGCTGAAGCTCGCGCTCTCCGCCCTCCCTCAAGACCAGATAAAACACGCGAATCCCGTCGAGCCCCAGGCCGGAGCTCGAGATCCTCCGAAACGTCGAAAAGAAGGGGCGAAACTTCAAGATTAGCGCGCGCTCTTCCTCGAGCCGCTGTCGTTCGTTCGCGAGCGCCTCGAGCTCCCGTCGGCTTCGTCGCGCGATCAGCGCCGCGCGGCCGAGCGTCAGATTCTCCGACGTCGTCCGAGACGGCGGCGCTTCGCCGAGGAGCGCCACCGCCGCGTCGACGTCCTTCACGATCCGTCGAACGCTGCGCACGTGCCGCTCTTGCTCGGCGGTGAGGCCGAGCTGCGTGAGCGACTCCGTCTCGGGCGTCTCCACGAGCTGAACGAGGCCGAGGTCCTGAATCCGTCCGAGGACCGCCTGAAGCTGGTCTCGAGGGCCGAGCATTCGAATGCGGGACATGTCGAGGATCAACGGTGCCCTCCCGCGATACGCGCGCCGAGCAAGCGATCCAAGATCGTTCTCGCTATGTCGGCAATCACGTCGTCTGAAATGCCGCCCAAACGGTCGGCCTGCCGTTTCGACTCTGCGCGGATCTCGAAGATGGTGTCGTCCTGCTCGCGTACGATGCGTTCGCCCAGCTCCCGATCCTGCCGAACGAGCTCGGCTTCGAGCTCCCCCAACCGCTGCGTGGCCCGCTCCTTCGCGGCGTTCACGATTTCTTCCGCACGAGCTCGTGCATCCACGAGCATCCTCTCGAGCTCGGTCTCCGTTTCGAGAAGCCGCGCGAGCTTCGTCTCCGCCTCGGCGGACTGTTGCGCATCGTCACGCACGCGCTTGGCTGCCATGTCCAGTCACCCGGTGCGAAAGTACCAGAACCGGACGATCGAGTGGCGTCGTTAAGCCGCTTTGGTTCGCCGATTCACACTGAGCACCGCGGCACCTGCGAGTGTGAGCAACCCCGCAGCCCCAAAAGCGGCGTCGTAATCCCAACGGGCGGCCGCCCAGCCCAAGGCATACGCAAAAAATGCGTGTCCGCCGTTGAAGGCGCCGTGGATGATCGACACGACCATCCCACGCGATGACGCATCCGCACGCTCGATCGCGAGCGCCGTCAGCGCAGGATACGCGATACCGTGGCCGAGGCCCATCATGGCGCCGATCTCGAACAGATGCTCCGGCCCGAGGATTCCGAGCATCGGCGGAACGGCCGCATACAGCACCAGCGCCACGATCGACGAACGAAGCACACCGAAGCGGTCGATCAGGCGACCTCCGCCGAGCCGAACCGTCAGGGCAACGATTGCAAAGCCGATGAAGAAGCTCCGCACTTCGGTCACTCCCAGCTCGAGCGCAAACGGCTGATGCAGCGTGAAAAGCGCCGTGAAAGCGGCAGTCATCAACGCGGTCGTCCCGTACACGCGCAGCAAAGGACCACCGAGTATCGGGATTCGGACCTCGTCGACGCGAGGTACGTGCCGGGGCGGCTCACGTAGCCTCGTGCTGAGCAGCGCAGCAACGAGCCCGGCGCTCGCGCTTGCGATGAAAACGTAGCGCCACCCGGCGCTCGCAGACAACAGCTCCGCAATGGTCGGAGAGATCGCGTTCATCCCGAGGTTGGCCGCGCCGAACAGACCGAGCGCCTGCGCCATGCGGTCGCTCGGCGCGATGTCGGCGGTCATCGTTCCCGCCGAGTTGAATCCCATGACCATGCCGACTCCCCAGCACACTTGCGCCAGGTAGAGGAGCGGTCCCTCTCGGTCCACGTAGAGATACAAGATCCCCGTCAGCATCAGCATCAGGTTTCCAAACACGAGCCACGGGCGCCGACCGTATCGATCGACCAACCACCCTACGAGCGGCGTGGCGGCGACGGCTGCGACGCCCTCGATGGCGACCGCGCGTCCGATCGCCGCCGCATCCATACCGAGCTCCGACGCAAAGAACTTTGGAAGGATCAAATAGAACGACCACGAGAAGCCGAACAGCGAGACGGACGCGAGCAGAAGCACGAACTCGCGCGACAGGAGCCGGGGGTTCTTCGAGGGGGTTGGGCTGTTGGCTTCCGTCGACACCGCAGCGTCTTTAGCATCCTAATTCGCCGCCGGTTCAGAGTTTCACGTCCGCGGCTGGGGGCTAGAAAAAGGACGTCGATGCTGGTATCGTCGAGTCACAATCATCGCCTGGCTTGAGCGTGACCTTGCCGTAGGGGGCCGAATGCGAGTTTCGGATGTGATGACTAGCAAGCCGGTGACGATCGCTCGAGAAGCGCCCGTCTCGGAGGCATTTCGCGTCGCATCCGCGTACGGCGTCCACCACCTCGTCGTCACGGAGGGACGGCTTCCGATCGGAGTGGTCTGCATCCGTTGCGATCTGGCGGACGCCTTCCCGAGGCTGCCAGTGGGCCAGTACATGTCTCAGCCAGTCACGATCGGCGCTTACGAAACCGCCGAATGTGCGAGCAAGAAGATGTGCCAGAAGGGAGTGGGAGCTCTGATCGTGCGCGGCGGCGATGGGGGCTGGGGAATCGCCACCCGCGGCGACCTCTTGCGGGCCGGCTTTCGGGCCGGCGAAGAAGAGGGGCTTTTCTTTTGCGCCGCGTGCGGGACCCACATGCACGTGCACCCGGTTCCGGGCTGCGAATGGGTCGCGTTTTGCGTCGACTGTTGGGATCGCGCAGGCCCTCCGAGGATCGGCGACGACCTGGGTGTATCCGACTAGTGCGTGCGTTCGTGACCGGCGCGACCGGCACGGTCGGCCGAGAAACGGTTCGCGCTCTCGCCGCTCGCGGCATCGACGTACGCGCTGGCGCCCGCAACCCGACGGCGGCCATGCGCGTGCTCCCCGACGCGCGCGACGTCGTCCCGCTCGACTTCGCGAGCGGGCTCATCGAGCCTGCGCACTTCGCCGGCATCGATTCGCTGTTCTTCATGACGCCACTCATCGAGGATCAAGTCGCCGCATCGAAGCGCGTGCTCCGTGCGGCGATCGAGGGGGGCGTTTCCCACGTCGTCCGTCTGTCCTCTCGGGCCGCCGGCTGGGACGAGCGCTCGGAGCTTCGCAGCTGGCACCGCGAGATCGAAGACGCCGTTCGTGAGGCGGGTGTGACTTGGGTGGTTCTTCGCCCGTGCTCTTTCTTCCAAAACTTCATACGTCATCAAGCGAAGAACGTTCGCAAAATGTCCGCGATCATCCTTCCGCAGGGTGACGGGCTCATTCCGTATATCGACGCGGCGGACATCGGGGACGCGGCCGCAGAGTGCTTCCTCGCGCCGGAAATGCACCACGGTCGAACGTATGTGCTCACCGGGGGCCGTGCCTACGGACCCAAGGGCGTCGCTGCGGAGATCGGACGCATCCTCGAACGGCCGGTCACCTACATCGACGTCGACGAGGGGCAGGTTCG
>JAHELW010000135.1 GCA_024643985.1 Myxococcales bacterium
GTCGACATCGTCGTGATTCAACCGAGAGGGCTCTTCCGGCATGCGCCGCACGACGAGGTGACCCTGCGAGATCAACCACTCGTTGATGCAAAAGCCTCCGTGCATCGCGCGCGCCCCGTGGTCGCTGACGACCAGAACCACGGTTTCCGGGTCGGCGCTCTCGCATAGACGCCCGATGTGCCCATCCAGATGCCCGTAGTACTCGCGTCCCAAATCCGTGTATCGATCGTCCTGCTCGTAGCGCGGGTGCGCCGGGTCGATGTGCCGCCAGAAGGCATGGTGAAAGCGGTCTACCCCGATCTCGACCGTCATCAGGAAGTCTGGCGCCTTCTCCTTCAAGATGAAGCGCGCCATGTCGAAGTGCTGGTCGGTCATCGAAAGCACGTCGGAATAGATCCGTTCGAGATCGCGAGCCCGAAAGTCGTCGACGTCCGCTCGATAGGCTCCGAAACGGCTCTCGAGCTCGCTCTCCAAGCTTCGTGGAAAGCACCACGCGCTGTCCCCGCCCGGGTGCATGAAGCCCGAAACCATCACCCCGTGCACCGGGCTCGGCGGCGAGGTCAGCGGTACGAATAGGGCGGCCACGCGGTGTCCATGCTCCCCGAGCCAGTCCCACACGCGCTTTGCACGCAGGTCGGCGGCAGTCGCCATGCGAAGCTCCCTCGTTCCCGCGACTCGATTGCGAAAACCGTACAGCCCAAGCTCACCCGCGTCGCGTCCCGACAGCATGCATGTCCACGCGGGCACCGTGATGGGCGGCTCCGAGCTTCGAAGCGCGCCCCAGGTTCCGCGCTCCATCAAGGAGGACACGTTGGGCATCGCATCGCGATAGCGCTCGAACACGAGCGCCGGCGGGGCGCAGTCGAGGCCAACGACGATCATCCGCCGGCGGCGCATCACTGCGGGTCGATCAGGTCAGCGGCTTCGTAGATCGTTCGCTCGAGGTGGCCGAGCTCGAAAGGCTTTTCAATTCGGAGGTTTGGCACGCTCTCGAGGAAGTCTCGGGCGCGTTGAGTGAAGGCTCCTCCCGTCATGAACACGATGCGATCGTGAACGGGCGTGGCCCGCTGGAGCGCGGCTCGGTACACGTCCATGCCGGTCATCTCCGGCATGATCAGGTCGCACAGGATGACGTCGTACGCGTGCTCACCCATCCGCGCGACCGCTTCCCGTCCGTCGGCCGCCGTGGTCACGTCGTGCCCGACAAGCGCCTTTTGAATCAGGCGGGCGATCACGGGCTCGTCGTCGACGACGAGAATCGACAGCTTTCCACCCGCGGCCCTCCGTATGGCGCTGATCGAGGGCGGGGGCACCGTGAGCGGACGCTGCGCGCGCGTGGCCTTGGGCAAGACGACGCGAGCGACAGTCCCCTGGCCGGGGTGGCTTTGAATCTCGATCGTTCCTTCCAACCCATGAACGATACGCCGGCAAATCGAGAGCCCGAGACCCGTACCGCGGCCGGCGGGCTTCGTCGTGACAAAGGGATCGAAGATGCGGCGCAGGAGCTGGGGCGAAATGCCGGGGCCCGTGTCCTGCACCTCGATGCAGACGCGGTCTTTCTCGGTGCTCCTCACGCGAACCGTGATCGTGTTCTGGCCTCGGTCGCCCGGCTCGATCGCTTGGGCCGCGTTCACGATCAGGTTGAGAAACACCTGACTGACTCGCGTCCGCGATCCTCGCACGTAGAGGCGGCCGGCTTCGTACTCCCGCACCACCTCCGCGCGATGTTGAATCTCGGGCTGCGCGATTCGGATCGCCGAGTCGAGCACCTGTTTGATGTTCGAAGCCTCGGCCTCCGCCCCGTCGCCGCCGTGAGATAAAATCCCGATTTCATTCGCAATTACGCGAATTCTCTCCGTGCCTTCGTAGGCTTCCTGAAGCTCCTCGGCGGCCTCCTCGGAGAGCTCGGGTCCGAGCTTTCGCAGCGACCGCAAATGGTTCCACACGAACGTGAGAGGGTTCTTGATCTCGTGAATGATGCTGGCGGTGAGCGTTCCGATCGCGCTCATGCGCTCGGCGAGCAAGAGCCGTTGTTGAAGCTCGTGCTCTGCGGTCATGTCCACCACCGACACGACGGCGCGCTCGAAGCGTCCCTCTTCATTCGGCACGAATCGCCAGTGCACTCGGACGTCCCTCGGCTCTCGGGCGCACGTCACGATCGCGGTTTCGAGGTGCACATCGGGCTCGCTCCGGAACGCAGCGATCAGGATCCGCAGGAAGTCCGCTTTGGACTCCGCCGTCAGCAGCTCCGAAGAGCGCCGAATGCACTCTTCCTCGCTCGCGGCGCCTGCCAATGCAACGGCGCCGGCGCTCACTCGACGAATTCGGGTTCGATCGAGACACTTGTCGAGCGCGTCGGGATCCTTGCGCATCCGCTGCTTGAACTCTTCGGCGTCCCGGCAGCCCTGCGCCTCGATCCATTCGATCGTCTCGCAGAAGTCTAGATCCCACAGCGCGCTCGGAAGCAACCCCCACACATCGTCACCGTGCTCAGGGGCTGAATCTCGAGATCGGGAAATCAGACGGACCATTCGCGCCCGCGATCGTAGCCCCGAGTGGGGCCTCCGCCCAAAAGCCCGCACCCGGGGCGACGAAGACCACGGAATTCAGGGCGTCTGCGAGTCCAGCGCGGCGCGGGCCCCACGCACGAGCCGCTCGACCTCGTCACGAGCGGTCATCGCTGCCGTCCTCGCGTCGAGGCCCCTCGGGAGCGGAACGCCGCAGTGCACCGCGATTCGAGTGCGCGGTCGCTCCGCGACCTTCGACATGTGCTCCGCAAACGACTCCTTCCCGTAATGAACCGCGGGCGAGTACGCGAGGCCGACTGGGATGATCGGCGCATCGAGCGAGCTGACCGCTGCGAAGGTGCCTGGATGAAATTCGTGAACCGAATCGCCCGGGAACGTGGCGCCCTCCGGGAAGGCGACCACGATGTACCCCTCCTTCACCCTGCGGCGAATCTCCCGAAGTGCGGCCGCGCCGCTCCGGCGGTCGTCTCGGTCGACGAAGATGGTGCCACCGTGTTTCGCGATCCGACCGAGAAGAGGCCAGTCGGCCACATCGTGCCGGCTCACGAGCACACCGCGCGACAAAGCCAGCATCACGCCGATGTCGAGAGCGCTCTGGTGATTCGCAACGACGAGAGCACCGCGGCCGAGCTCGAGGTCGCCGTCGACCAGTAGCTCCGTGCCGAACAACCGAAGCACCCCACGCGTGAAGCGGTCCCGATAGCGAGTGAGAAGCTTCGACCGACGTTGCTCCGGCGTCACTGCGCGATGAGCCTCGTAGGCGCCGAGCATGGCCGCCGACCATCCCACGAAGCCTCCCGTCCGAAAAACCGCCCGGAGCTTGCTCATTTGCGCGGCCTCCGACTTTGGGCTCGCCGGTGATCGCATTTGGTGGCAGTCTCGGCTCGTGGCGGCATCACTCGCACCCGGTTTCCTCGTGGCAGCACCGTCGATGCGCTGTCCGTTTTTCAATCATACGCTGGTGCTCTTGATCGATCACGGGGACGAAGGCTCTTTCGGTTTCGTCGTGAACCGCAAGACCGACCTCGACCTTCAAGACGTGTTCACCGAAGTGGGCGTCACGGGCGAGGCCGCGAGCTCCGTCGATGCGCCGGTGCTTCTCGGCGGACCCGTTTCACCGGAGTCGGGTTGGATCCTCTACGACGCAGAGGGGGTTCCGCAGCCCTCGTCGGGAAAGACGATTGCCGTCGGCGGGCGAATCTCCTGCAGTGCCTCGATCGAGCTGCTCGAGCGACTTGCGCGGGGAGACGGTCCTGAAACGTGCGCCATGATGCTCGGCTACTCCGGGTGGGGTGCCGGTCAGCTCGAAGGCGAGATGAAGCAGGGTTCCTGGATTCCGGTCGATCTCGACTACTCGCTCTTGTTCGACACTCCCATCGACGAGCGATGGGAGGCGGCGCTCGCAACGCTCGGCATCGATCCGGCCCGCGTCATCGACAGCCAGATCGCCAGCGCCTGAGCACGGCTCGGGCGGTCCGCTTGTTCGGACGGAAGGGAGACGCTACCCCTCCGGCAAGATGGGTGCCCCGCTCCGAGGTTTGCTCGTTTCGTCGCTCGCGCTCGCGCTCGCCTGTGGGGGAGGCGGCGGGACCGGCCCGACCGGCAAAAGCCTCCTCAGGCCAGAGGACGACGCTCGAACCGCGTACGAGCGGGCGCTGCTCGACTTCAGGCGTGGAGACTGTCTCAACGCAGAGCCGACCTTTCGCGAGATACGAAGGGAGTTCCCCTATAGTCGCTTTGCAGCGCTTTCCGAGCTTCGGATCGGAGACTGCCAGTTCAACAACGAGTCCTACCCCGAAGCCATTCAGACCTACCGTCAATTCGTTCGAATCCGGCCATCCCACAAAGAAATCCCGTATGCCCGCTTCCGCATCGCCGAAGCCTACTTCAATCAGATCCCCTCAGGCTGGTTCATGACGCCTCCTGCGCACGAGAGAGACCAAAGTGCCGCCCGCGATGCCCTCATCCAGCTGAGGCGTTTCGTAGTGGACTACCCGAAGGACCAGCGCGTACCCGACGCGAACGATCTGATGGAGCAATGCATGAGCACGTTGGCCGCGCACGAGCTCTACGTCGCGCGCTTCTACCTGCAGCGCAACGCCTATCGCGGCGTGATCTCGCGGCTCCGCGGTCTCCTCGCGGCCTATCCCGGCAGCAGCGTCGAGCCCACCGCGCTTTATCTGTTGGGCCAGGTGTACCTGAAGACCGAAGAGGTCGATGCTGCCCGCGACACGCTGAGCGAGCTGGTCCAGCGCTTCCCCGAAACGCCCGAGGCCAAGAGAGCAAAGAGCCTGCTCGATCGACTCGGGTAGAGGGCTCGAGCGCCGTTTTTTTGGCCATCGATCGCGCCGATCTGTACTTTCGCGCGCATGGCACCCTGGGCACGGCAGCTCCTGGACGCGGCGAATCAGCACTACGACCAGGCCGAGTATCCACTCGCGCAGCCCTACTACGAGAAGCTCGTCCAACAAGGGCTCCGCTATCCCGACGTCTTCAATCGGCTCGGGGTCATCTATCATCTCGGGGGACGCCTCTCCGAGGCACGCTGGTGCTTTCAACAGGCGCTCGAGGTGAACTCCGGATACCTCGAGGCCGCGCTGAATCTGACAGTGACCTGCAACGAGCTCGGCGAGTACGGCTCTGGGGTGCGAACCCTGCAGCGCGCCCAACGCCACACCGATTCCTCGAACGATGCCTACCGCCGGGGCAAGCTCGCCAACCTACATCGGTCGCTCGCTCAGGCGTATCTCGACATCGACCGTCCCGAGGACGCCATGCACGAGTTTGGTCGAGCGCTTCGGCTGTGCCCCAAGTTCCACGACATCCGTCTCGAGCTTGCTCGACTTCTCAGGCTCCGAGGGAACGTGCGAGGGGCCCGCGAAGAGCTCACCCTGATCCTTCAGCTCGATCCCGACCATCCGGACGCGCGCGCACTTCTCGGCGTCTTGGAAATCGAGACTGGCGACAGAGACCAGGGCTTGCAGCATCTGCGTGCGGTGGTCGCCCAGCGGGCGGACCATCCGGTCGCTCGCGCCTACCTTCAGGGAGCCGACGGGGACGTTCGCCAGGCTTCCTGACCCCGCATCTCGCTTCGTTTTGTGGTGCGCCTAAACGATGCCACACTAGCTGAAGCGTGCCTCCGACGATCCTTCTGCTTGACGATGATGCCCAGTTTCGGTCGAGTGTGACGCCGGCCCTCGAGGCGTACGGGCTGCGCGTCGTCAGCGCGACCAAAGGCAGCATCGCGCGTGCGCTCTTGGACGAAGAAGAGCCGGCCCTCCTCGTCGTGGATGGCCTGCTGCCCGACACCAATGGCGTCGTCTGGCTCGAGGAGCTGCGAGCGGACGGCTTCGAAACTCCCGTCATCTTCGTATCGGCGTTTTATCGCGACCTGACGACCTTCAAGCACCTCACGAGCAACCTCGACGTCCTCAAGGTGTTTCACAAGCCGGTCGCGGTCGACCGATTCGCACGCGAAGTGGCAAACGCGGTTTCCGCCCCGACGAGTCTCACGCCGGCGGCGGCACCCAAGCCCGAGCGCGCAGAGGATCGGGTCCTTTATCCGGAAGAGGGTTCCGAGCCCAAGATCGACCCGCAGAAGGCAAAGCACTCCTACCTGAGCCTCTTGCCGGTCACCGCAGACAATCTCACCGGGGCGATCCGCCGCGTCCATGCCGAAGCGGAACGTACGAGCATCGTCTCCGAGGCGCTGCGCCAGGCGCACGACTTGCACGGTGCCGCGGCCAACTACGGTCTTCGAGAAATCTCCGATGCGGCCGGACGCATCGAAGCCGAGCTTCGCCAGCTTCAAGAATCGGGGCGGCTGGACTGGTCTGCGATGTTCGAGTCGATCGACGCCGTCCGGAGCCACGCGGCCGAGGCTTCCGGACAACCTGCAAGTGCTGCTCCGCTCGCGGCCGCGCCTCCGTCAGTGACACCAGCGGCGAGCTTCTTTTTGCACCGGCCCGTCCCGGCCGAGTTCGTGCCATCGCTCTTGGTGCTCGAGGACGACCCCGCGATGATCGCGTACCTGCGCTCAGCGTTTGACGAGGTGCTGGTCGACGTCAAGCCGGTCGCGACCGTCGATGAGGCGCTCAAGGCTGCGGGACGGCATCCTCCGACCGCCGCGCTCGTCGGATGGCCCCTCGGAGACCGCGAGTCCCTTCCGCGTTTCGTGCAGATGTTTCGAGGCCTTCATCGCTGTGGGCAGACGCCAATCATTTTGCTTTCTGTCGACGACGATCCCCACACACGCGCGCTCGCCGCTCAGCTCGGGGTGGACATCTTCTTGCCGCATCCCGTGGAGCTCGTCCGGCTCCATCATGCGGTGAGCAGTGCCGTCGAGCGGTCACTCGCCCCGCGGCCGAAGGTCGCCGTGCTGCGCGATCCGGATGCGGCCAGCGCGATCCAGGATGCCGGGATCGATTGCATTCTCTTCCTCAGCCTCGATGAGCTGCTTCGAGAGCTGGACGTCGAGTGTCCCGACGTCGTGCTTCTCGGCTCGGGCGTCACGGCGAAGCAGACTCCTGCGATCATTCGGATGTCGGCCTGGGACACGGATTGCTCGCTGCTGAGCTTCGATGATTCCGCGCTCGTGGACGAGCCGCAGCTGAGCGAGGTCCTGCCGCGAGCTTCCGGTTGGCTCGTGCGCCTTCATCGAGAGGCGGAGGCGGTGGCTCGTCTTCGGAGGCAGCAGCTTCGCTGCAGCCAGACGGGGCTGCTGGCGCGCCCCGCGGCGGTGGCCGGGCTGGAGTCGGGGCTCTCGTTTGCGCAGCGTCACGGGCACACGTATTCGATCGGTCTTCTCAGAGGTACGGGGCTCGACGCGCTCGACCACGTTGCGGCGCGGCGACTTCGTTCGCACCTCGGACGGTTGATTTACGGTCGCTTTCGCCGAGAGGACGTTCGCGGACGGTGGGACGACGACACGTTCGTCGTCGGCTTCGACGGATCGAGCGCGCGCGCGGTGGTCGAGGTCCTTCGCAGGCTTCAAGAAGACCTTCAAACGCAGCGCGCGCGCGACCCCGAGCAGCTCGGGTTCATGCACGCCGCGATCGGGCTCTCGTCCTATCCACTCGATGGCGACACGAGCCGGTCGCTGATTCTGACGGCGCACGCGCGACTCGAAGTTGCGGTGGAGCGCGGCGCCGACTCGCTGGTGTGGCGCTAGGTTCCGACTCGCGCTTCCCCCTCCGAGAAGCTAAACTCCACTCATCGACACCTCTACGCAGAGCGGCCCCATCGAAGCCGACGTCGCCGCCGACATCGAAGTCGCCGATCCCACGCTGCTTCTCAAGCTGACGGGGCCGGGCGGCTCGAACCTACGCGTGCTCGAGGCGGAGCTTGGGGTCGCCATGGGGCTCAGGGGATCGACGATTCACGTCCAGGGGCCGAATCGCGAGGTCGAGATGGTCGAGCGCGTCCTTCACGAGCTGATCGACGCTCTACAGCTTCGTGAGCTCTCACCCGTCGAGATGGCGCGCGCAGCGAGGACGCTCCAGATGTATCCGCAGATGCGCCTTCGGTCCCTGCTCGACGACGTCGTTTTGACGACGTCCAGCCGTCGCATCGTTTCACCGAAGGGCGTGACCCAGCAAAGCTACATCCAGGCGATCCGCGCGCACGACATCGTGTTTGGAATCGGCCCCGCCGGAACGGGCAAGACGTACCTCGCGATGGCGATGGCCGTGCGCGCGCTCCAGGAGCGGCAGGTGAAGCGGATCATCTTGACCCGGCCTGCGGTCGAAGCTGGCGAGCGCCTAGGGTTCCTGCCGGGTGATCTCGCCGAAAAGATCAACCCCTACCTCCGCCCTCTCTACGATGCGCTTCACGACATGATGGAGCCGGGGCGCATCGCGACCCTCATGGAGCGAGGCACGATCGAAGTCGCGCCTCTCGCCTTCATGAGAGGACGCACGCTGAACGACAGCTTCGTGGTTCTCGACGAAGCCCAGAACACCACCGCGGAGCAGATGAAGATGTTCCTGACCCGCCTCGGCTTCGACTCGAAGACGGTCATCACAGGAGACGTCACGCAGGTGGATCTGCCGGGCGGGGCCCGGAGCGGGCTTCGCCATGCCGAGCGCGTGCTCCGCGAGATCGACGGCATCGAGTTCATCTACTTCTCGCACGCCGACGTCGTTCGGCACCCTTTGGTCCAAAGGATCGTGCAGGCCTACGACGTCCACGAATCGGGTTCTTCGGGCGGTGACATCTAGGCGCGCCCTGTTATGCTAGCCGCTACATGACCGATCGAATCTACGATGGCGCGCTCGATCTGATTGGAAAGACACCGCTCGTACGGCTCTCCAGGATCTCGGGTGACGACGGGGCGGAGATCTGCGGCAAGCTCGAGTCCAACAACATTGCCGGCTCAGTCAAAGATCGCCCGGCGCTCGCGATGATTCTCGCCGCCGAGGCCGATGGAGAGCTCTCGACGGGGTCGACCATCGTCGAAGCGACGAGTGGGAACACCGGGATCAGCCTCGCCATGATCTGCGCCGTGCGAGGCTATCGCTGCGTGATCGTAATGCCGGAGGACATGAGCGAGGCGCGGCGCCACCTGCTGAAGTCCTACGGTGCCGAGGTCGTGCTCACTGGCGCCGAGGACGGGATGGCGGGCGCCGTTGAACAGGCCGAGCGCATTTTGAAGACGACCCCGGGTGCGCTGATGTGCGGCCAGTTCGAGAATCCTGCGAACCCCGAAGTGCACGCCAAGAC
>JAHELW010000010.1 GCA_024643985.1 Myxococcales bacterium
TCGCCGCGCAGAGGCGCGCGGACCTCGGTCTCGAGCGCCAAATCCACGAGCTTGCAGATCGGGTCAATCAATACCGCGTCGAGGCGGCCAAGGCCGAGGAGGACGGCCTCGCATCGACCGCGGTAACCGAAGGGTTGATTCGCCTCGGCAGGAAGACCAAGGACGGGAAGCTCGTCCGAGTTTGAAGGGGCTAGACATGGCTGACGGTTTCGGAATCGACATCGAAAAAGAGCTCGCCGCATTCGAAGCAGAGGAGAGGGCCCGGCTCGGGCTCGACGAACGCCGTGAGCAGTGGACGGACTCGATGGTCAATCCGTTCTTTTCCGCGAAGGAGCGGCAGACGACCACGATTCTCAACGGAGGGCTCACGATGGCTCACGATGAGTTCGTCGCCGCCGCGCTCAAGGGCATCGGGTACAACACCCGGCCGATGGAGTGCGCCGACGTCGCGGCGCTCCGCTTCGGCAAGGAGTTCGGCAACAAGGCGCAGTGCAATCCGACGTACTTCACCGTCGGAAACTTGGTCAAAGAGCTCACTAGGCTTCGCGACGAAGAAGGCCTGACATCTCGAGAGATCATCGACCGCTACGTCTTTCTCACCGCGGGCGCGTGCGGCCCCTGCCGGTTCGGGATGTACGTGACCGAGTACCGCAAAGCCTTGCGCGATGCAGGCTTCGACGGTTTTCGGGTGGTTCTCTTTCAGCAGCAGGCCGGCTTCAAGCAGGCAACCGGCGAAGAGGTCGGGCTCGTCCTGAATCCTCAGTTCTTCATGGCGCTGGCACGCGGGCTCTTCGCGGGCGATGTCATCAACGTGCTGAGCTATCGGATTCGGCCCTACGAAGTGGAAGAAGGCGCCGCCGACCGAGCGATTGCCGAAGTGAAGCGCGAGGTTCGGGAAGCCCTCGAGAACAACCAGAGCGTCCTCCGCGCGCTCTGGCGGGGCCGGAAATACCTCGAGGCCGTCGAGGTCGATCGTCTCCGAGCGAAACCGAAGGTCGCGATCATCGGTGAGTTTTGGGCCATGACGACGGAGGGCGATGGAAACTACCACCTCCAGCGCTTCGTCGAGTCAGAGGGCGGCGAGAACGACATTCAGACGCTGGTCAACTGGCTTCTGTACACGCTGTGGGAAATGCGCCACGACACCGAGCTGCGCATGACGCTTCGCGATACGGACGAGTCCTATTACGGGCTCGAGGGCTCCGACGTCGGCTACAAGATGGCAGGTGTCTGGCTCGGTGAGCTCGCGTTGCGTGCGACGTTCGCGACGTTCTGCGCGGTGTCGGGTCTGAAGCGCCACAAGCTTCCGGACATGGACGAGATCGCGAAGGTCGGTCACAGCTTCTACAACAACGAGCTTCGCGGCGGCGAAGGTCACATGGAAGTCGCGAAGCTCGTGCTGAACGTCGCAAAGCAAAAGGCTCACATGACGCTCAGCGTGAAGCCCTTTGGCTGCATGCCGAGCTCCGGGGTGTCCGACGGAATTCAAACCGTCATCACCGAGCTTCATCCCGACGCGATTTACTGTCCGGTCGAGACCAGCGGCGACGGTGCAGTCAACTTCTACTCTCGCGTGCAGATGTACATGTTCAAGGCCCGCGAGCGCGCCCGCCAGGAGTACCAGGATGCGCTTGCCCACCACGGCATCACCGAAGAACAAGCGCGCGAGTTTCTCGAGAAGAACCGCCGGTACAAGGGCACCTTTTACAAGGCTCCCCACGTGGTCGCTGGCACCGGCGCCGACTTGATCCACGAAATCGGTCCTCTCGTCGGAAAGAGCCGAATCGGTAGAGCCAAGGTGCATGCGGCCCGCGCGGCCGCGCGCGCGAAGGGTGTGCTGACCGACGATCTGCCCCGCGCCAAACAGACGTACGACAAGATGGCGCCCTACCTGCCATCCCTCGCACGCTTGGTCTTCGTCGAGCTCAAGGAAAAGGTGCCCGCCCCGAGAGAAGCGTGGCAGAACCTGATGAAGCGGGTGGTCCCGAAAGCCGAACAGGAAGAGATCCCAACCGCGTTCGAGTATGTGAAGCCCCCGACGCCACGCGCCGATCGAGAGAACGGCATGACCCAGCTCGACGTCGTGAGCTGAGCCAAAGGCATCTTCTTCGTCCGAGAACGCTAAGTCTTCTTCGGCATCCGCGCGTGCGCCGGGAGCTCACCGGTCAGGCTCTTGAGGAACGTCACGATGCTGTTGACCTGCGCGTCGCTGAGGTCGCGACCGAGCTGATACTTGCCCATGACCTTGACGGTCTCTTCGAGCGCGGCCCGCGACCCGTCGTGCAGGTACGGCGGGGTCAGCTCCACGTTGCGCAGGGTCGGTACCTTGAAGAAGTGCTTGTCTTCGGGTTTCTTGGTGACGTTGAAGCGTCCGAGATCCGCCTCGGTGATCTCGGTGCCCCGGTCTTTGAAGTAGTCGCTCACGAGGCCCATCTTTTGGAACATCGTCCCGCCGGCGAGAACGCCCGTGTGGCAAGCGGTGCAGCCGACCTCTTTGAAGGTCGCGTAGCCCTTCTTTTCCGCATCGGTGATCGCCGTCGCATCGCCTTTGAGGTATGCGTCGAAACGAGACGGGGTGATCAGCGACTTCTCGTACTCGGCGATGGCGTCGGTTGCGTTGGCTTTGGTGACTCCGTCCTCGTAGAGCTTGGCAAAGGCAGCCGCGTACTTCGCGTCTTTCTTGAGCGTCTCGACCACGTCCGGCCACTTCGCGCCCATCTCGATGGGATTTTCGACCGGCCCTGCGGCCTGCTCCTGCAGATCCTTCGCCCGGCCGTCCCAGAACTGCACGAAGTTGTAAGACGAGTTCAGAACCGTCGGCGAGTTGATCGGACCCACTTGTCCCTTGATTCCGGTCGACGTCTTTCGCGGCTCCGCTCCGCCGTGGTCGAGCGAATGGCAGGTCGCGCATGAAACGGTTCCATCTCCGGAAAGGGCCGTGTCGAAGTAGAGGCTTCGCCCAAGCAACACCTTCTCCATGTTCACGTCGACCTCGTCGGGAAGCGGCAGAATGGGCTCGGTGGGCGCCTTGGGCTGCGTCTTCTCAGCCGCGGCTTTGTCTTCCGCGGCCGGTGCGGCTGGTTCCTCTTTCTTGCAGGCCATGACCCCAACCGCGGTCACGACGACGATGATCCACGTCATGCTTTTCATGCGCTGGAACCTAGCACCCAAAGCGCGACTGGGTAGCCGCTGCTATGCTGCGCTCGTGTGATGAACAGGCGTAGGGTGTACTTGGCGAGACACGGTGCCGTGTCCTACTTCGAACCCGGTCAGGATCTCGGGGACTCCGATCCGCCGCTCAACGAGACCGGATTTGCCCAGGCGCGCGCCCTCGGCCAGCTCCTCTCGGACGTGCCCATCGACTTGGCCGCCTGCACGGGGCTGCTTCGGACCCGCCAGACGGCCGAGCTCGCCACGGCGCCGCGGCCCCTCGATGTCCAGGTCATCGAAGGCCTGAGCGAGGCGGAGCCCGGCACGTTCGAAGACGTCGAGACCGCCGAGGAGATGGAGGCTGTCTTCGTCGAGGCTTTCGAAAACGCCGAGGTGCCGGGCGCCCGCTTCCTCACCGGGGAGCCTTACGCGGACGTTTGGGAACGCGTCGCGCGCGCGTGGCAATCGCTGCTGGCCCGCGGCGACTGGGAGCATGCCTTCGTCGCAGCGCACGGTGTGGTCAATCGGACGATCCTCGCTCAAGCACTCGACGCTGGCCCGCAGATCTTCAAGCATCTCGAGCAGGACACTGGTTGTCTCAACGTACTCGACATCGAAGGGCAAGGAAGCAGCGCGCGCGTCGCCTACGTGCGGTTGGTGAACTTCACGCCCTACAACGCCACCAAGGCCGGTATGAGCCAAACGACCTTGGAAATGCTGTGGGAGCAGTTCAACGGCAGCTAGTCGTCGCATCCGAACGAGCGATAGCCGCCGTCGTAGTAGAGCAGGGGAGTCGCGTCCGTCGTGTGCACGGCTTCGACCTGACCGATGTAGATCGTGTGGCTGCCCTCGTGGTGTGCGCTGGCGACCCTGCACTCCAGCGAGGCGAGCGCCTCGTCGATCAGGGGCGCACCGGTCTTTCCTTCCGTCCACCCAACGCGCTCGAGCCGCGAATCCTCGAGCTCGGACGAGGCGAAGAGCTGCGACACGTCCTGCTGATGCTCTGCCAGGATGTTCACCGCAAACACGCCGCCGTCTTCGATGACGCCATGCGTGAGCGACGCCCGGTTCGCGCAAACCAAGACCAGAGGCGGCTCTGCAGAGACGCTCGAGAACGCCGACACGGTCATCCCGTGGACCCTTTTTCCCGCCCTCGAAGTGACGACCGTCACGCCGCTAGCCCATCCGCGAAGCGCTTCCTTGAATGCGGCTGAATCGATTGGCACGACGAGACTCCCTCGAATTCGGACTCCGACCGGGTCTAGGCAAGAATAGAACGTGTTTCAAGTCGACGCTCGGCTGTCGCCTCGTCGAAATTGGGCTACTTTGCGCCCTCCATGCCGCAGCAGGCGTTTCTAAAGGGAATCCGGGCGTACTGGGATGCTCTCGGTCAACCTGGCGAGCCACCCGAGCTGGGTGAGTCCCGCATCGATGCGTTCGTCGATCTCCTGCACGTCACGGCTGGAGCGGAACACGCGTTTCGGTTGCTGAAGGTTCTCGACTCTCCATACGCCGGAATCGCCGTCGGCGATCAGAGCCGCCCTTGGCGTCTTCACTGGGCGATTCAAGTGGCGGAGGTCGAGGCATTCGTCGCTCCCAACCTGGAGGGCGTCGTGTTTCTCGCGGACACGATCGCCGACGAGGCAGGACGTCATCGCGTCTACACGCTCAAGGATGGAATGCGCGGCGACTTCGAGTTTGCCGACCTCGCGGGCGTGCTTCGGTGGATGACGGCGCAGGTCCAGCACGCCAAGGGCGACGTCGACGGCGCCGAGCTTCAGGAGATTCAAAGCGACGCCTCGGCGCTGCTCGACGACGACTGGGAAGACGGGCCGACCTCTGCGCTCTTCATCGTCGAGGAGCTCCTCGACACGCCCCTCGTCGAGGCCTGGGATGCGATTTCGCGAGGCCAGTGGCCTTTGGTGGAGTCCGACGGCAGCGAAGCGCCGGTCGACCGGGAGGACGGCTGGCAGCGCAGGCTGTCCCTTTGGCTCACGCGGAGATTTCTCGCGAACCGTAGCCTCGAGCTGCCGTCCGACATCGCGGTGTCGGACATGGATGCCGTGCATCGGTCGCTGGTCGACCATTTGATCGATTTCGAGCAGGCGATTCACGCCGGCGACGTGCCGAAAGTAGTCGACGAGGCAGCCGGCGGCCCCGACTCGCGGCTTGCGGCGTTGGCGCTCGACTGGATCGAACGCCACGACAGCTGGCGCACGGCGGCAAACGTTCCCGCCCCCGACGAGGACGAAGCATTTCAAGAAGAGCCCGCGCCTTTTCAGCACACTCCTTTCACCCGAAAGCTGATGCAGGCGCTGTCGGGCTCGCTCGATGGCATGGTGCAACGGGGTGAGCTCGAGCTCGACCCCGACCGCAAGGAGGCGCTGCTGATCGAGCTCGTGACTGCCGGCTCCGACGCGAGATCCGTCAAGCACATGCTGAAAAAGCTCACGACGACGCTAGTCGACTCCGAGCACGTCGAAGAGATCTATCCGAGCGACGGCAAGATTCAGGACCGCCTCAAGGCAGATCTCGGCGGATGAGCTCGACGCGGGCTGCCGACCACCTCGTCGTTCTCCTACACGGCCTCGGCCGAACGCGGCGCTCTCTCGCTCGGATGGATCGCGCGCTGGTGCACGCCGGCTTTTCTACGATGCGCATCGATTACCCGAGCACTCGACGGCCAATCGAGCGACACGCCGAGGCCGTTGCCGAGCAGCTCTCCCGAGCGCCCGTGCCGGCAAAGCTGTCGTTCGTCACGCACAGCCTCGGGGGCCTCGTCTTGAGACAGCTCTGCACGTACGAAGCGCCCTGGCGTGAGGCGATGGCACGCGTCGTGATGCTCGCTCCCCCGAACCAGGGGGCTTCGCTCGCTGCAACGCTCGACAAGGGCGGTTTGATTCGCGCGATCTTGGGTCCCTCCTTTGGGCAGATCGCAAGCGGCCGCGCGGAGACACTGCCGGCCCCCGACGTGCCTTTCGCGATCTTCGCGGGCAACGCCCCGGGAGTTCCCGGCGACGGTCTGCTGAGGATCGAAGAAACGCGGCTCGAGGGGGCGGCGGAGCATCACGTCGTCCCGACGATTCATACGTTCATCATGAACCACCCAGCGGTCATCGCCGGCACGATCGCGTTTCTACGGGGCTCCCCAGACTGAGGCGGACGGGCGAAGGATTCCTCTAGCCCGATCGTGGCCCGCACCGGTGCGGTCGGTTTCGAGGAGCAGCGGCCCGTCCAAATCCACGTAGGCGGCATCTCGGGTGAGAATCAGCGCGGGCTCGACTGCGAGCGAGGTGCTCACCATGCAGCCGACCATGAAGGGAATCCCGAGCCGGCGAGCCTCGGCGCTGCAGGCGAGCGCTTCGGTGAGACCACCGCTCTTGTCGAGCTTGACGTTGACCATGTCGTATCGGCCTCGAATCGCGGAAAAGGAGCTCCGGTCGTGGAAGGACTCGTCTGCGCAGATTGCCACCGCGTGCTCGAGCTCTTCGAGCGCCTCGTCCTCCGCCGCTGGCAGCGGCTGTTCCAGCACCGTCACCCCCAGTCGTCGCAGCTCCGGCAGCATTCGTGCCGTCTGGTCGTAGGTCCATCCCTCGTTTGCATCGACGACGAGCTCGGCCGCCGGCGCGCCCTCGTGGACCGCCGCGATCCTCGCGAGATCGTCTCTGCCGTCCACCTTCACCTTGATCACCGCGGCGGCGCCGAGCTTTGCGGCCGCGTCTTTCATGCCCGCTGGGGTCGAGACGCTCACCGTGCGCATCGTGCGGACGGGGCGCGGAGCCGCCGAGCAACCGGCCAAAGACCAAACCGGCGAGCCCTCGCGCTTGGCGCGGAGGTCCCACATCGCGCAGTCCAACGCGTTTCGCGCCGCGCCGGGAGGCATCGTCGAGATCCGGCGCATGACCTCGCCGCTCGCGACACCCGCGCAAGCCGACTCGATGCTGGCGGCCACGGCCTCGATCGTTTCCCCGTAGCGGCCATAGGGCACGCACTCCGCACGGCCGACGAAACCTGCATCGTGAAGCTCGAGCACGACGACCTCGGCCGCCGTCCGGGCACCTCGGGCGATTCGAAACTCTCCCCGAATCGGCCAGGACTCGACCCGCACGACCGCCTTCATGGCGACGTCTATGCTACGCCGGTGGCTTCTTTGATCGCCTTGGGACTGAGGGTCTTACAGACGAATACGTGGACGTCCCAGAGATCTCGTGGACGTTGGCCCGCTTCCTGGAGAAGCTCCATCGTGCGCTTTGCCGCCTCGAGGAACTGCTCGTAGGTCGTTGCGTTCGGCGTCGTGTCGTACTTCGGGTCGATGTCCAGGATCAACGCCTGCTTCTTGAAAAACGTCGGCTTCACGAACACGTGGTCGGCCGGATAAACCAACGCCGGCAGCAGCGTCGTCAACGGCCACGTCGCACCGCCCTCGATGTCGAGCGCGGCGACCAAGGAGTCGAACCGAATCGGGTAGGTCCGTTCGCCGTAGAGCAGCTCGTAGATCGACTGCGCGAAAGTCTCGCGCATCTCCTCGGACATGTTCTTGAAGCGCGTGGCTTCGGCTTTCTGAGTCGTGCTCTTGGTGCTCGTCAGGAACTCGTAGATCATCTGGTGGAAGTCTTCGTAGCTCCCAGAGTCGAGCATCTCGCGGAGATTCTTCTGAGAGAGCAGATCCTCCGCGCGCTCGAGCGCCGCGTCTTTGAGCTTCTCCGCGCCCTTGGCGCCCGGCTCGCCGCGCTCGGCCTTGATGTACGCCTCGTCCTCGAACCCGACCGGGTAGAGCTTCATGAAAAAGGCGACCTGTTGCTCGAACGTGATGTCGGGCTTCTTCGGCGGCGCTTTGGACTTGCGGGTAGATCCAGGGGCAGGCGCCTGGTTTCGGCGGGCGAGGCGGTCGATTCGAACGGCCTCGTTCACCTGCACTTCGATGATCTCCATCTTGTGCCAGTAATCGGGACGAAAGCTGCGTTCCGCACCGTCTTCGAACAAGAAGGTGCGCTTGTCCGGAATCTCCTGCAGGAGCACCGAACGCCCCCAGTCCTTGCGGCTGGTGTGCTCGAAAATTCTTGGTGGGACGGAAGGAGTGGTCTCTGCCATCGGTTACAGTTCCTCGGGCTCGGGTGGAAAGAAGGCCCCAGGCCCCCAAAAGCGAGCCCGTCGTGTATCACGGACCCAACGGCCTTGCATCCGCTTGCGGTCAGGGCGATGTGGCCGTAGGAGCAGGGACTCGCAAAGCCTCGTTCTCATTGAGTTTTAACCAAGGATGTCAGCCACCTCCACGCTGCGCGCCCGACGCCTCTCGGTGTTCCTCGGGCTCTCGCTTCTCGGGTTCGCCTGCGACGCCGGGCACCGGGGCCGGCCCGCGCCAGCTGCAGAAGGGGAGGTCCGCGGGGAGAGCGACCCCCAGCTACCCGGTGTGACCTCGGTCGACGAAGCGCTTCAGCAGCGCCTCGACCGGGCCCTCGCGGCAAAAGGCCCGAGCTACGCCCCCCGCACGCACCACCTCCGCGAGGACGGCTCCCCGCGTTTCACCAATCGCCTCATCGAGGAGTCGAGCCCGTACCTGCTTCAGCACGCGCACAACCCGGTGAGCTGGTATCCCTGGTCGGACGAAGCGTTTGCTCGCGCCAGGCGGGAAAACAAACCGGTCTTCCTGTCGGTCGGCTACTCGACCTGCCACTGGTGCCACGTGATGGAGCGCGAGTCCTTCGAAGACGAAGAGATCGCCGCGTTTCTGAACCGTCACTTCATCGCCATCAAGGTCGACCGCGAAGAGCGCCCCGACGTCGACAGCGTCTACATGACCGCGGTCACCATTCTGAGCGGCCGCGGCGGCTGGCCGATGACCGTGATCATGACGCCCGACAAAGAGCCCTTCTTTGCAGGCACCTATTTCCCTCCGCGCAAGGGGGTACGCGGCGCCCGCGCCGGCCTGATCGACATCCTGACCGACATGGTCGCCCGGTATCGGAACGAGCCCACCGAGGTCGTCGCAAGAGCGCAGGAGATCAGCCAGCGCGTCGAGCGCGCCGCGTTCATGCGCCCCGGACCGGGTGTACCGAGCGACAAGACGGTCGCCATCGCGGCGAGCAAGCTCGCCACGCAGTTCGACAGGGTCGACGGCGGCTTCACGGGCGCTCCCAAATTCCCGCAGCCCTCGCGGCTGTTTCTGTTGCTTCGCTATGCGCGGCGTACCAACGACCCAGGCGCGACTGCGATGGTGACGACGACGCTCGACGAAATGGCCTCCGGCGGCATCTACGACCACGTCGGCGGGGGCTTTCACCGCTACGCGACCGACGCCAAGTGGCTGGTCCCCCACTTCGAAAAGATGCTCTATGACAACGCGCAGCTGGCTGCGCTCTATCTCGAGGCTTGGCAACTCACTGGCGACGAATCCTATCGGCGCGTCACCCGCGAGATCTTGGACTACGTCGCCCGGGAGATGACCTCCGAAGAGGGTGGGTTCTACTCGGCGACGGATGCCGACAGCCCGACCCCGAGCGGCCACGACGAGGAGGGTTGGTACTTCACCTGGACTCCTGAGGAGCTGACCGCCGCGTTGGGCGCCGACACTGCGGCCATCTTGTCGGAGGCCTACGGCGTGACCGAGCGTGGCAACTTCGAGGGTCGCAACATCCTTCATCGCGTCAAGGGCGATCGCGAGCTTGCGGCCGCGTTCAGGATGCCGGTGAAGCGCGTCGGCGCCAGGCTGGCCAAAGCGCGTGCCACTTTGTACGAGGCGCGCGCCTCGCGGCCGCCGCCGATTCGGGACGACAAGATCATCGCCGCGTGGAACGGCCTCATGATCTCCGCGTTTACGCAGGCGGGGTGGGCTCTCGGAGATGCCGCGTACGTGGACGCGGCAGGCCGGGCGGCGAGGTTCGTGCTCGACTCCATGCGCGACGATGCGGGGGCCCTGGTGCGCACCTATCGAGACGGGTCGCGGAGCGACAGCTCGTTTCTCGACGACTACGCGTTCATGGTGGCGGCCTGTGTCGACCTGTACGAAGCGACCGGGCACGCGAAGTGGCTCGAAGCGGCGCTCGCGCTTCAAGAGGCGCAGGACGCCCGTTTTGCCGACGAAGACGGCGGCGGCTACTTCCTGACGCCGAGCGACGGAGAAGCTCTACTCGTGCGCGAAAAGCCGACCTACGACGGCGCCGTACCCTCGGGAAACTCGGTGGCCGCCAGCAACTTGCTTCGACTTCACGACTTCACGGGCGACGACCGATTACGAGCCCGCGCCGAGCGCCTCTTCGCGTCCTTTGCCATGGGCGTCGCGCGTTCCCCGACGAGCGTCCCGCTGCTGCTCGTCGCGCTCGACCGCTACTACGACGTCCCGCTCGAGATCGTTCTCGTGGCCGAAGAGCGGGAGCAAACGGCGCCTTTGGCGGAGCGGCTGCGCGCGAGCTTCGTCCCCAACAAGGCGCTCGCCGTGCTGAGTGACGAAGAGGCGGAGAAGCAGCAGGCACGCATCCCTTGGCTCGAAGGGAAGCGCCCGATTCGCGGTAAGCCGACCGCATTCGTCTGCGAGCGCGGCCGCTGTGAGCTTCCGACCTCGAGCCCCGCAGTGTTTGCGAAACAAATTCAAAAGCGAACCCCGTATCCGAGCTTTCGCGATTCCGCGCCGCCTCGGCTTCCGTTCGAGCGAGCGAAATGACGAGCGAGCCGAGCGCCGAGTGGGTTCTCGCAACCCACAACCGCGGCAAGCTTCGTGAGCTTCGTGACCTCTTTGCGGGCTTCCCGATCACCCTGCGGTCGGCCGGCGAGCTCGACCTCCCCGAGCCCGACGAGACCGGCTCGACGTTCGAGGAGAACGCGGAGCTCAAGGCCCGAGCGGCATCGGCGGCGACCGGGCTCGTTGCCCTGTCGGACGACTCCGGCGTCGAGGTGGAGGCGCTCGGGGGGGAGCCGGGCATCCATACCGCAGACTGGGCCGGCCCGGACCGCGACTTTGCGCTGGCCCGCCGGAGCGTCGAGGAGCGTCTCGCCGAAATCGGACCAGGCGCGAGCCGACGCGCGACCTACGTCTGCGTCCTTTGTCTCGCATGGCCCGACGGGCGCACCCAGACCTTCCGCGGCAACGCGGGTGGAGAGTTGGTTTGGCCGATTCGCGGAGAGCTCGGCCACGGCTTCGAGCCGATGTTCCTTCCCGACGGCTACGCGATCACCTACGGCGAGATGACCCCGGAGCATCGCCTCCGGGTCAACGCACGGGCGCGGGCGATTCGAAAGCTCCGATCGGCGCTGTTCGGGCCGGCGCTCAGGGCCGGCACTTGAGATCCGAATAGGGGCAGACGAATCGCACGTGCAAATGGTCCTCGTGGTTCGGAAAGTGCCGAATCACGCCGTTCGGCTCGTACCTGCCGCGTGGGTATTGGATCCATCGCTCGAGCTCGGCTTTGCTGACGCCGCGCCGCTTTGCGTAGCGGTATAGCTTTGCCTGCAGGCGATAGTCGACGAAGATCATCTCCGCCTGATCGTTTCGGAGCCAGTGTTCGAGGAGCGCCCATTGGCGCGCAACGTCGAGCTCCGAGGCCCTGAAATCGGCAAACCGGCAGCCGCTCGCTCCGCACTCCTCCTGGTAGTAGCTGATGTCCACATCCCGACCGTTCTGGTGACTCTTGTGGTCCCGGAGCTTCCCGCCATCGCGGTCGCTGATGTCGTGGATCCGAACCACTTTCGTGTGTTTGAACCTTCGCTCCACAGCGTCGAACGCATCGACGATCCATCGAATCGTTTCCTCGGTCCCGTACGCGCGCGCCGGGGTGCGAACCACGTATCCACGATGAGCGGGCAAGCGAGCCGCGCTCTCGAGGCGCCCTCGATTGGTGGGGCCGATCGCCTCCGAAGCGCTCACCGGATCGCGCGTGTAGATGCGGATGGGCGTACCGGGCCGCGGGTTCCGGGTCTTCAACCTCGTGTTCCATCTCGCGATGTCACGGGAGCTGACGCCGTATCGGCTGGCTGCTGCGAGGAGCGTGTCTCCCCGCTCCAGCTTGAACACCACTTCCGGCCGCGGGCTCCCGATGTCGATCGTTTGGCCCGGGTAGATCCGGGTGGGGTGAAGGCCGGGGTTCGTCTTCAGCAGCTCGGCTACGGTCGTGTTGTGCCGAAGCGCGATTCCGTTGAGCGTGTCGCCTTTTTGGACCCGATACGTCCGGCCGCGCTTCTTCTCGGGCTTCGCGGCATCCGTCGGCCGAGCAGCCACGGCGCTGCTCGGATCGCGGGCCGCGATCGGCGCCGATCGGGAATGCGCGGGCTTCTCGTCCTTCGCCCCGTGGTCGAATGGTGGTGTCCAATCGATTCCCTCGTCATTGGGTGCGCGCCCGACGCCGCGCGGCCTAATGACGAGCTCTTGGCCGATGCGGATCATGTCCTCGCGCAGCCCGTTCCAGCGCTTGAGCTCCGCGACCGAAACGTTCGCGCGCTTCGCGATCGCGATCAGCGAATCCCCGCGGCGGACGACGACGGTGGGCGCCTCAGCTGCCACTCGGGTCGGAGCCAGCGCGGCAAGGCACAGCAGGGCCATCCCGAGAGCTCGGAGCATGCGGATCCGGTGTATCGAACTTCCCGAGCGCCACCAAAAAACCCGTCCGATTGGCAAGATGTGGCGTCCGCCTTCACTCCTGATACTTTGATCGGATGCGCGTGGAGGTTCGGTTCGCGACTGTCGTGTCGATCGCAGCACTTCTCTCGTTGACGTCGTGCCGCCCAGGTTCTTCACCGACCGCACGGTACGTCGAGTCGGGTCCACCGCGCTACGAGATCGTCTGTCCAGTAGACGAAGTCTGCGACGAGTCGGTTGCGCTACTGGTCGGGCTTTCAGCCCCTGTCGAGCCCATGCGCTGCACGGCGGCGCTCATCGGTCCGACGACTGCGGTGACGGCCGGCCACTGCATCGCGTGGGAGCTCGCGATGGGGGAGCGCTGCACCGACGTCTGGCTTGGCTTCGCGTCGACCGGCGGTCGCCCCACGGAATGGGTCGGCTGCGAGCGGGTCACCTCGGTCCGCAGGGCGGCCGGGACCCCGCTCTCGCCCGACTACGCCGTGCTGGAGCTTGCTACGGCAGTGGATCGACGGCCGATTCCACTGGCGCACGGAGGCATTGCGGCGGGCGATGTCGTTCGCATGGTTTCCGTCACGGCGGATCGATTCTACGACGACCGGCACGAGGTCCGGAGCCGACGATGTGTCGTCGACGAGAATCGAAACCTCGCTCCGTGGAGCCCGGTGGCGCCGCCCTCGGTTCGGTTGCTCTCGTCGTGCCCGGTGCGGGAAGGCAGCTCCGGCGCCCCGGTGCTCGATCGCCGCGGACGGATGCACGGTCTCATCCATGGCGGCGGACCGCGCTACTTCGCGTACGGGCTGATGACGCTACTGCCGCAGCCAATCGAGCACGACCACCGTTAGCGCGGTCACGACTCCAATTACCATCACCAGGACACTTGCTGGTACGGACGGAGCTCGCTGAGGACGGTTCGCCGACGCGGTCTGCGGGATCGAGATGTGACGCCGGCCGCTCTTGTCGCGGGGGGCCAGAGGCGCTTCGGAGAGCCTCGAAGCATCGCTCGTCTTGGCGATCTCCATGAGCCGCCGCTTGTGCGTCTCCCCATCGGGAAAGAGCTCGCTCATCCAATCGGCGAGCTCTGCCGGACCGACGAGCTCCTCCTGCTGCGACAGCACGCGCCGGAGGGCTTTGCCCATCTCTCGAGCGGTCTGCCACCGCTCGTCCGGATTTCTGCAAAGCGCCTTGAGCACGATCTCGTCCAGCTCGGGCGACACGTCGCTTCGATGTTTCGACGGCCGCTCGATCTCGCTCGAGAGCACCGCGTACATGGTATTCACGTCCGTGTCGCGCAGGAACAACCGGCGAAGCGTCAGGAGCTCCCAAAGGACGGCTCCGAGCGCCCAGACGTCGACCCGACGGTCGACCGATGCGGCCGTCATTTGCTCCGGCGCCATGTAGGGAAAGGTTCCCTTTACCTGGCCGGAGTCCGTGCTGTGCAACCGCTGCCGCGCGTGCGCGATCCCGAAGTCGACGATCTGCGTCGTACCGTCGTACGTGACGACTAGGTTCTCGGCGGAGACGTCGCGATGCACCACCTCGAGCGACGCGCCGCTCGCGTCTCGAAGCTCGTGCGCAGCGTGCAAGCCCTCACACGCCTGGGCGATGATGCGCGCCATGCGCGCCGGCAGCAGGGGCGATGTTCGTTGCTCCGTGTTCGCCATGACCCGGCGATGCACACGGGAGAGCGACTCACCGAGCAGATACTCCATGGCGATGAAGTACTCTCCGTCGGCCTCGCCGAAATCGAATACGCTGCACACGTTCGGATGCGTGATGCTCGAAGCGATCCGCGCCTCGTCGAGGAACATGTCGACGTACTCCTGCTCTCTCGCGAGGTGCGGATGAATCCGCTTGAGGGCGACGAGCTTCTGGAAACCCGGCGAGCCTTCTGCCCGCGCGAGGTGCACGCTCGCCATTCCCCCCGAAGCAAGCTCGAAGCAGAGCCGGTAGCGGCCGATGGTCTCTGGGGTCGATGGAAGCGGCGCGCGCGGGACGCCTGACCGCACCGTCCAGCGGCTAGAGTCCGCCCTCGCCAGGCCGTCCACGCTCAGCTTCTTCATCGATATCCCAAACGGGGGCATCTGAACCCCCGATTACTGTTCTTACTAAAGTATTACATCATTTATTCAATCCTCAAGCCGATTTGACGCAGCCTTCGGGGGGTTTGACTTATTCGGGCACCTACCCTATCTATTAGGATTCTGGCGGGGCTAGCCTAATGAATTTAGGAGAAACGTACGTTCTAGATGGAATTGATCGGCAGCTGCTGGAAGCGCTGCAGACGGATTCCAAGCGCTCGCTCAAAGACATTGGGGCGGAGGTCGGCCTGAGCGCGCCCTCGGTCATGGAGCGCGTCCGAAAGCTCGAAAACGCTGGAATCATCAAAGGTTACCATGCGCTGCTCGATGCCCGGAAGGTCGGGCTCGACATCTCGGCCTTCATCGGTGTCTCGATCAGCAGCCCGCCGTACCTCTCGGCCTTCGAGAAATGGGTCGAGTCGATCGCGCAGATCCTGGAATGCCACCACGTCACGGGTGGTCACACCCTGCTTCTCAAGGTAAAGACGCGGAATACCGAGGATCTGGAGAAGCTGATCAGTCGCATCCGGTCCATGGAGGGCGTCGCGAGCACCGAGACCATGGTGGTGCTTTCGACCCATACGGAGAGGGTTGAGCTGGCCCTACCTCCGAGCGGCACCGCTCCCGATGGGCGGCGTCGCAAGCGTTCCCGCCGCAAAGCGGATTCCCCCGAAACCCAGAAAGCCTCCTGATACCTCGAAACAGCATGAATTACGGACTCCCAGAAAAGTACGGCCTCTACGATCCCGCGAACGAGAAGGACGCATGCGGCGTCGGGTTCGTGGCTCAAATCAAGGGCGTGGCATCTCATCAGATCGTGAAGGATGCCAACCGGATCCTGTGCAACATGGACCACCGCGGCGCGCGCGGCTCGGAGACCAACACAGGCGACGGGGCCGGAATGCTGACGGCGCTGCCTGACAAGCTTCTTCGGCGCGAGGCAAAGGCGCAGCTCGGCGTCGAGCTCCCGGAGCGCGGCAAATACGGCGCCGGCAACATCTTCCTTCCCACCGACGAAGCCGAGCGCGACTACTGCAAGGCTGCCTTCGAAAAGGCGATCCAAAACCAAGGGCAGAAGTTTCTCGGATGGCGCGAGGTGCCGACGGATCCGGACGGCGCCAACCTCGGCCCGACCGCGGCCGAGTCGATGCCCCGCATCGAGCAGCTATTCGTTGGCGCCGCCGACGGCCTCGACCAGGAGGCGTTCGAGCGGCAGCTCTACATCATCCGGAAGAGCGCGGCGAGCCCGCTTCGGCGTGACGAGCGCCTGAAGCAGCGCCGCATGCTCTACGCGTGCTCGCTTTCGAGCAAGACGATCATCTACAAGGGCATGCTCGCCTGCGAGCAGGTCCTTCCTTTCTATGCAGATCTCACGGACCCCGACTTCCAGACCCACCTCGCGATGGTGCACTCGCGGTTCGCGACCAACACGTTTCCGACGTGGGAGCGGGCGCAACCCCTCCGGTGCCTCAGCCACAACGGTGAGATCAACACGCTGCGAGGCAACAAGAACGCCATGCAGTCGCGCCAAGGCGTGGTCCGAAGCGAGCTCTTTGGCGACGAGATTCGTAAACTCTTCCCGGTCGCCGAAGAGGGGCTGTCCGACTCCGGCACGTTCGATAACGTCCTCGAGTTTCTCTACATGAGCGGTCGCTCGATGCCCGAGGCCGCCATGATGATGATCCCGGAAGCCTGGCAAAAGCATGCCCACATGCCAAAGGTCAAAAAGGACTTCTACGAGTACCACTCGTGCTTGATGGAGCCGTGGGACGGTCCTGCCTCGATCGCGTTCACCGACGGAACGGTGATCGGCGCCGTCCTCGATCGAAACGGGCTGCGCCCGAGCCGCTACTACCTCACGCACGACGATCGTGTGATCATGGCGTCCGAGGTCGGCGTGCTCCCCGTGGCTCCCGAAACGGTTGCTGAAAAAGGGCGCCTCAAGCCCGGCCGCATGTTCCTGATCGACTTCGAGCAGGGACGCATGATTCCCGACGCCGAGCTCAAGACCGGGATCGCGTCACGCCGCCCCTACGGCCAATGGCTCGAGGAGCAGCGCCTGCGCCTCACCAAGCTACCGGTCAACGGGGACGCGCACGGCTTCGTCCCGGAGACGTTGCTGCCCCGAATGCAGTCGTTTGGTTACACCACCGAGACCATGCAGTTCATGCTCCGGCCGATGATCGAGCAGAAGCGTGACCCCGTCGGCTCGATGGGGAACGACGCCTCGCTCGCGGTTCTGAGCGATCAGCCTCGCCTGACCTACGACTACTTCAAGCAGCTCTTTGCGCAGGTCACGAACCCGCCGATCGACTCGATTCGGGAAGAAGTGATCATGGCGGTCGAGTGCTACATCGGCCCGGAGCAAAATCTGCTCGACACGACGCCCGAGCACGCGCATCGGCTTCGCGTTCCGCATCCGATTCTCACCAACGAAGAGGTCGCGACGCTGAAGAGGATCAGCGAGCGAGGCTGGCGCAGCAAGATCATCGACATCACGTGGCCGAGGGCCAAGGGCGCCGACGGTCTGGAACCCGCGCTCCAGCGCATCCGGCGCGAGGCCGAGCAGGCCGTGGACGAGGGATACAGCCTAGTCGTGCTCACCGATCGTGCGGCGGGCCCGGACCGGATTCCCGTGAGCGCGCTGCTCGCTACGGGCGCAGTTCATCACCACCTCGTGCGTTCGGAGAAGCGGACTCGCGTGGGGGTGGTCGTCGAGACGGGCGAAGCACGTGAGGTGCACCACCACTGCTGCCTGCTCGGCTACGGCGCCGACGCGATCAATCCCTACCTCGCGTTCGAGTCGCTCTGGCAGGAGCGGCGTCTCGGAACGCTCGATGCGGAGGTGTTTCCGGATGACGACAGCATCGTGGCTGGCTACCGAAAGGCCGTCGCCAAGGGCATGCTCAAAGTCTTCGCGAAGATGGGCATCTCGACGCTGCAGTCGTACAAGGGCGCCCAGATTTTCGAGGCGGTCGGACTCAATAGCTCCGTGATCGACCTGTGCTTCGCAGGGACCGCAAGCCGCATCCAGGGCGTCGGTTTCAACGTGATTGCGCAGGAGCTCGTCGACCGCCACGCGGTGGGCTATCCGGCCGAGGAGGAGTTCCGCCTGCCGGTCCTTCCAAATGACGGGCAGTTCCACTGGCGCGCCAACGGCGAGCGTCACATGTGGAACCCCGAGACGATTGCCAACCTCCAGGTTGCGGCCCGCGCAAACAGCCACGATGCGTACAAGAAGTTCGCCGAGTACGCGAACGACAGTGCGCGCGACCGCTGCACGCTGCGTGGCCTCATGCGCTTCAAGAAGGGCAAGAGCATTCCGCTCAGCGAGGTCGAGCCCGCCAAGGAGATCGTGAAGCGCTTTGCGACGGGCGCGATGAGCTTCGGCTCGATTTCGACGGAAGCGCACTCGACGCTCGCCATCGCGATGAATCAGCTCGGCGGCAAGTCGAACACGGGCGAGGGCGGCGAGGACCCGGAGCGCTACAAGCCGCTTCCGGACGGCTCGATGAACCCGATGCGATCGGCGATCAAGCAGGTCGCTTCAGGCCGCTTCGGGGTCACGATCAACTACCTCACCAACAGCGACGAGATCCAGATCAAGATGGCGCAGGGGGCAAAGCCCGGAGAGGGCGGCGAGCTTCCCGGCCGCAAGGTGGACGAGAAGATCGCATCCGTGCGTCATTCGACCCCTGGTGTCGGCTTGATCAGCCCCCCGCCGCACCACGACATCTACTCGATCGAGGACCTCGCGCAGCTGATTCACGATCTCAAGAACAGCAATCCGTCCGCGCGGATCAGCGTGAAGCTCGTGAGCGAGGTCGGCGTCGGGACGATCGCCGCGGGTGTGTCGAAGGCCCATGCCGATCACATTCTCATCAGCGGGCACGACGGGGGCACCGGCGCCTCTCCGCTCACGTCGATCAAGCACGCCGGCTTGCCGTGGGAGCTCGGCATCGCGGAGACCCACCAGACGCTCGTGATGAACGACCTTCGGAGCCGCGTGGTTTTGCAGACCGACGGCCAGATGAAGACGGGGCGGGACGTGGTGATCGCAGGGCTGCTCGGGGCCGAGGAGATCGGGCTGAGCACGGCGCCGCTCATCGCGATGGGCTGCATCATGATGCGCAAGTGCCACCTCAATACGTGTCCGGTCGGCATCGCCACGCAGGACCCAGAGCTTCGGAAGAAGTTTCGCGGGAAGCCCGAACACGTCGTGAACTACCTCTTCATGGTTGCGGAGGAGGCTCGCGAGATCATGGCGGCGCTTGGTTTCCGAACCTTCAACGACATGATCGGTCGCGTCGACATGCTCGATTCGATCGACGCCATCGTGCATTGGAAGGCGCAGGGCATCGATCTCACGCCAATTCTGACGCCGGCGAAGAAGAAGAATGCGGTCACCGAGGTCTATTGCACGCGGAAGCAGGACCACGGGCTCGACAAGGCGCTCGACAACCGGCTCATCGAGCTTGCCCAGCCTGCGATCGCCAGGGGCGAGAAGGTTCGCGGCGAGCTCAAGATCAAGAACACCAACCGCACGGTCGGGACGATGCTCAGCCACGAAATCGCGAAGGCGTGGGGCGAGGAGCTTCTGCCGGACGAGACGGTGCGCTTCAAGCTCGAAGGCTCTGCCGGCCAGAGCTTCGGCGCCTGGCTCGCCAAGGGCGTGACGCTCGAGCTCGAGGGCGACGCCAACGACTACGTCGGTAAGGGCCTCTCAGGAGGAAAGCTGATCGTCTACCCGTCGAAGAAGGCGACGTTCGTACCCGCCGAGAACATGATCGTCGGAAACGTCGTGCTCTACGGCGCGGTCAAGGGCAAAGCGTTCTTCCGCGGGCGTGCGGCGGAGCGGTTCTGCGTGCGAAACTCGGGTGCTTGGGCGGTGATCGAGGGCATCGGCGATCATGGCTGCGAGTACATGACCGGGGGTCGCGCGGTGATTCTCGGCGACACCGGGCGCAACTTCGCAGCGGGCATGAGCGGCGGCGTCGCCTACGTGCTCGATCCCGAAGGCGACTTCCGCACCAACTGCAACATGGAGATGGTGGAGCTCGAGAGGCTCGAGTACGAAGAGGAGATCGCCGTCGTTCGAGGCCTGATCGAGGAGCATCTCGAGTACACGGGCTCGGCGGTTGCGGCACGCTTGCTCGAGGATTGGGAGGGCACGGTTGGCAGGTTCGTCAAGGTGATGCCGACCGACTACAAGCGCGTGCTTCGTCAAACGGGGGACCTCACGGTGGGCGTGTCAGGTCCCGAAACCGCACAACCTCAAGACCGGCCGGCGGCGGAGTAGACGATGGGCAAGCCAACCGGTTTCAAGGAATTTCCCCGGGAGACGATCCCGTATGGCGATCCGATCGAACGGATTTCGGGGTGGGACGAGTTCCTGGTCGACGTTCCCGTGGAGCACCTGAAGAAGCAGGGCGCACGGTGCATGGACTGCGGGGTTCCGTTCTGCCAATCGGCGACCGGCTGTCCAATCGACAACCTCATCCCGGAGTGGAACGACCTCGTCTATCGCGGCCGGTGGCGAGAGGCGCTCGACCGGCTTCACAAGACCAACAACTTCCCCGAGTTCACCGGCCGTGTGTGCCCTGCACCGTGCGAGGGCGCCTGCGTGCTCGGCATCAACGAGCCGGCGGTCGCGATCAAGAACATCGAGTGCGCGATCGTCGACAAAGGCTTCGAGGAGGGCTGGATTCAACCCGAGCCGCCCGAGGAGCGAACCGGAAAGAAGGTCGCAATCATCGGAAGCGGACCGGCGGGGCTCACCGCGGCACAACAGCTGAATCGCGCCGGGCACACCGTGACGGTCTACGAGCGAGACGACCGCATCGGCGGCCTTCTCACATACGGCATTCCGAACATGAAGCTCGACAAAGACATCGTCGAGCGGCGCCTCGACATCATGCGTGCCGAGGGCATCGAGTTCGTCACCAATGCGCACGTCGGCGTGAACAAAGACGCGCAAAAGATTCGGAGCGAAAACGACGCTCTGGTCCTTGCCTGTGGGGCGACCCGGCCGCGCGACCTCCCGATTCCGGGGCGCAAGCTCAATGGAATTCACTTCGCCATGGATTTCCTGCTCAAGAACACCAAGAGCCTCATGGACAGCAAGCTCGAGGACGGTGCGTACATCAGCGCCAAGGGCAAGCGCGTGATCGTCATCGGTGGAGGTGACACGGGAACAGATTGCATCGGCACATCGTTGCGCCACGGATGCACCTCGCTCGTGAACTTCGAGCTCTTGCCGCGGCCCCCCGGGGAGCGTGCGCCCGACAACCCGTGGCCCGAGTGGCCGGTGGTCTTCCGCGTCGACTACGGTCACGAGGAAGCGGCTGCCAAGTTTGGAAAGGACCCACGGGAGTACCGCATCTTGAGCAAGCGCTTTCTCGACGATGGGAATGGAAACGTCGCGGGCGTAGAGACCGTGCGCGTCGAATGGTCGAAGGACGATGAAGGCAAGTGGCAGATGGGCGAGGTTCCAGGCAGCGAAGAGATCTTCGAGGCGGACCTCGTCTTCCTGGCGATGGGCTTTCTCGGTCCCGAGGACACGCTCGCGGAGCAGCTCGGTCTCGAGCGCGATCCGCGAAGCAACTTCAAAGCCGAGTACGGTGACTACGCAACCACTACCGAGGGCGTGTTCGCCGCGGGCGACTGCCGGCGCGGCCAGTCCCTCGTCGTATGGGGCATCGCCGAAGGCCGAGGCGCCGCCCGCGCGGTCGACACCTACCTGATGGGCCGCTCCGACCTCCCCGCCCCCGACTAGGGGGACATTCTCCCCCTCCAAAACCCCAACCCTTTCAACCACTTACGACCCACACCGCGAAAACCCAACCCGCACCTCTGCGCAGCGGAGCCGCGCCTCGGGTTTTCGCGGTGTGGGTCGTAATGTGTTGAAATTAGATGGGTTTTGGGTGGGGAGAATGTCCCTGTTAGAGTTTCATACGTGGGACGGGGCTTGGCTTTTGGGGCGCTGCTTTGGGCGCTGACGTGGAGCGGCGTGGCGCTGGCGCACGGCACGTTCGTCGTCAACACGACCGACGACCACGACGACGGTGCCTGCGAACCGGCTCCGGAAGGGGACTGCACGCTGCGCGAAGCGATCCTCGCCGCGAACGCTCTGGTGAACGATCATCCCGACGCGCCGGACACGGTTGGCTTCGATTTCGGACTCGGCGCGCAGAGCCCTTTCACGATCGCGCTCGAGTCGCCTCTTCCGCCCGTGATCGAGGGCACCTCGTTCAACGGAGGCTCCGAGCCTCGGTACATCGTCGGCACCGATCACGTGCCCGTCATCATCATCGATGCCGGGGGCTTCGATCACGTCTTCGAGCTTCGTTCCGATGCAACGCTCGTCATCGCGCTTGCCTTCACCAACGCCGCGGTGTCCGCGATCGATGCCGAGGGTGCTGACTACGTTCTAATTCAGGGATGCTACTTCGGTGTCGATCCGCAGACCGGAGTGCCGCTTCACTCCTCGATCGCGTCGCCAGCGTTCGGCTCTCACGCAATTCACGTTCGCGACACGTTTCGGCCGCGCATCGGCGGATCGACCGAGATTTCCAGAAACGTGTTCGGTGGTGCAGGCGCGGAGGCCGTTCTCGTCGAGCGCTCTGACTCGCTCCTGCTCGAAGGCAACTTCATCGGAGTCGATGGCACGGGCTTCGAGGGGCGGCCCAACGCTCTGCTCGACACCTCGGCCTTTTCGGTCGGGGTTTTCGACTCGAGCTCCGTCGACGTTTGGGACAACGTGATATCCTCGGGATTCGGCGGCGGACTTCAGCTCGTCGACGCGCCTGATGCTTCCATCGAACGGAACCTCATCGGCCTCGATGCCGTTGGGCGCACGGGTCTCGCGAACGGCGCCACCGGCATTTCGATCGCGGGCGACGTTGCGGGTCTCGCGATTTACGACAGCGTCATCAGCGCCAACCAGGGTCCCGGCGTAACGTGCGAGCCCGCCACCACCGGACCGTGGCGCATGGAGCGCAGCGTCGTCGGCGTAGACGCCGCGCAAAGCGACGTCGTTCCGAACGCGGGCGACGGCGTGCTGATCGAGTCGACCTGCACCGAGGCCACCATAGGCTCGGACCGTTCGAGAAAAGGCAACCTGATCGCGCACAACGAAGGCGCTGGGGTGCGGTCCGTGGATGGGGTTGCAACGGTTCGCGGCAACACGATCTTCCTCAACCAGGGGCTGGCCATCGACACCGGACCCGCGGGCAGAAACTCGAACGATGGTGCTCCGGGTACTCCGCCCATCAACTATCCTGACTCCGGCGAGCTAACCTTGGAGGATGCAAGCCTCACCGTACGAGCGTGCGTCTCACCGGGCGCAACCGTCGAGGTATTCGAGGCACTCTCGAGCGAAACGGAGCCAGTGGGTGCCCTCCGCTACCTCGGTGCGGCGGTCGAAGGCAGTGAGCAGGATACGGATGCCGCTACCGGGTGTAGCGTTGCGAACGACGCCGGTTTCGAGGTCACGCTTGCCGTCGAAGCGCCCGTCGCCGCCCTCGTGCTGACGGCGACGCATGAACAACACACGTCGGAGCTCTCCGACCCGATCGCGCCAGCGACTCCGGTCGAGCCTTCGGACTTTTGCGAGAGCAGCGCCGACTGCACGATCGATGCGCCGATTTGCGACACCGTGTTTCGACGCTGCGTGGCTTGTATTGACGACGCGGGCGAAGGCCAAGTGGACTCCGGGTGCCTGCCCGAGCGTCCTCAATGCGACGGGGGCTTCGCGGGGCGGGGCTGCATCGAGCTGCCCGGCGATCCTTCTCCACCAAGACCGCAACCGCCGTCGGGTGCTGCTTCCGGGGGCTGCGCGACTACCCCGATGGGTGGGTCGAGTTGGTCGTTTCTGCCCTGGATCTTGGTCGCTTTAGTCACTCTGCGAAAAAAGCGGAATTTATTACGCAGTATTTATTGATTTTTCCTTTGAAGACGTAATACCTTGGGTGGACTGGGAGTCGCGAGGCAGCTCCGCTTCGCGCCAAGAGCCTTGGGGGTATCACGTGCGAAATTTCCTTGTCGGCCGACTCGCCATCGCGTGTCTGACGCTCGCAGCAGTCTCCGGATGGTCGGGGGAAGCCAGCGCGAGCCACTTTCGCCATGGCACAATCAACTGGCGAACACCCGACCCGGACGACTTCCCACTGCGCGTCGAGTTCACCGTCACGACCAGCTGGCGGAGCAGCTTCGTCGGGTCGACCAATTTGGACTTCGGAGACGGCACGCTGAACGGCTCCGTGCTCGGCACCACGATCGGTACCGGCGTCGACAACAACGGCAACGCCTACACGACGACGCAGTACGTGGTCACTCACGACTATGCGACCGAAGGCGAGTACACCGCGTTCTTCGCTTCCTGTTGTCGCGTTGCTGGGCTCGTCAACGGCTCCGAGCAGAATTTCCGCGTAGAGACGACGGTCGGCCTTGGTGATGGAAACACCGCACCACTCGCGACTGCATCAACCGCGATTCTCCAACTCGAGCGGGGTGCGGTTCGCACGCACGACTTGGTGATGTTTGACGCCGACAGCGATCCGGTCAGCTGCCGTTTCGCCACCGCGGCCGAGTCGGGTCTCAACCCGGGAGATGAGATTCCGGCTGTCCCGGCCGACGGCGAACAACCCACCACCAGCACTCCGTCCGCAAATCAGTGCCGCATCACTTGGGACCTCACGAACGCCGTGGGTGGGCAGCAGTACGTGCTCCACGTCGTGCTCGAATCGACGCACGGGAGCCCTTCGATTCAGAGCAAGACCGCACTCGACCTGCTCGTCGAAATCACCTCGGAGCCGATCCCCGCGTGCCCGGGAGGGGGCGTCTACTCGATTCCCGTGAGCACTCCGTTCAGCCGGGTGCTAAGCGCCTCCGACCCCGGCAACGATCTGACGCTCAGCGCGATCGGACAGCCCTCCGGGTCGACTTTCGCGCCCGGTCTGGGGACGACGGCTCCAAGCCCATTGAGCACCACGTTCGACTGGACGCCCGGCGTTTCGTTCAGCGGAACGACACAGTTCATGCAGGTCAACTTCACCAATCCGCAAAACGTCACCGGCACCTGCGCGCTCGTCCTCTTCGTCGAGCCGATCTGCGGCAACGGTGACCGCGAAGTGGGCGAGGCATGTGACGACGGAAACAACCTTCCCGGCGATGGCTGCAACCCGATGTGTCTTCTCGAGCTCACCGAGATCTGCAACAGCGACGGCGAGTGCGAGAGCGGCGTCTGCGACCTCACCGAAACGACACCAGTCTGCGAGCCTGCCGACGTCTGCGGCAACAGCAAAGTCGAGACGGGAGAGGGCTGCGACGATGGCGGGATCACCGCGGGAGATGGCTGCAACGCCGTTTGCCTCGTGGAAGACGGCTCCGAATGCGGAGCCAGCGCCGATTGCGAAAGCGGGGTCTGCGACCCGAACGAGGCACCACCCGTGTGCGAGCCGGCGGACACGTGCGGCAACGGGACCGTGGAATCCGGAGAGACCTGCGATGACGGCAACGCGTCGGCGGGCGATGGTTGCAACAGCAGCTGCTTCAAGGAGCTCGGGGCGGCCTGCAGCGCGAGCGCGGAGTGTGCGAGCACCGTCTGCGACACGGTCGGCAGCAATACCTGTGAACCTGCCGACACGTGCGGAAACGGCGTCGTAGAGCTGGGCGAGGTCTGCGACGACGGCGGCACTGCAACCGGCGACGGCTGCGACGCGAGCTGCCTCCTCGAGGTGGGCTCCGCGTGCACGTTGGGCGCCCAATGCGCCACGGGGCTCTGCGATGCTGGCGGCCTCGGCTGCGTCGTCTGCTTCGACGATCAGGCGGGGACGGCCGTCGATTCGGGGTGCGGAGGCGTGGCGCCGTACTGTGACGCGAGCGGCGTCTTCCCGCTGTGCGTAGCCGGCTGCGCCGATGACGGCGCCGGCGCAACCGATATCAACTGCTCTGGCAGCGACAACGCCTGCGATGAGAGCGGCACGAATCCGGTCTGCGTCGACTGCACGGAAACAGCCGACTGCGCGGTCGGTGACGCGTGCAACGTCGCAACCAACGCCTGCGTAGAAGGCTGCTTCGATGACACCGACTGTCGTACGCCGGGACTTGCCGTCTGCGACACGTCGAGCTCCACGCCCGGTGCCTGCGTGACTTGCATCAACGACCAGGTCGGCGCCGTCTCCGACGAGGGATGCATCGATGCCGGTCTCCCCGTGTGCAACGGCGCGCCGGGTGAGGCGGGAACCACCTGTTCCTTCTGCATCGACGACATGAGCGGTCTCTCGATGGACACGGGCTGTACGAGCTCCGGGATGGCGCTTTGCGACACCTCGGTGCCCGGCGGCGCCTGCGTCGAGTGCCTTTTCGATGACGACTGTCCGGGGCTTCAGGTCTGCACCGTGGATCAAGAGTGCGACTACCCAGATACCGATGGGGACGGCCTCAACGACGTCATCGACGTCGACGATGACGGCGACGGGATCCTCGACGTCGACGAGGGCGGCGGTACGGACTGGTCGCTCGACGGCGATGGCGACGGCGTTCCCGACTACGCTGACCCGGATGCCGTGAGCTGCACCGACGGAGATGGCGACGGCATTTGCGACACGCTTCCAGTCGAAGTCGATTCCGACGGCGACGGCGTGCCGAACCACCGCGACCTCGACAGCGACGGCGATGGTCTTCCGGATACCACCGAAGCAAACGACGCGAACGGCGACGGCATCGCGGACGTGGCCCCGGTTGGAAACGATGCCGATGGTGATGGCCTCGATGACGCATTTGATGCGGATTGCGCCGGCATGCCTCTCGGGTGCGCCGCGGATGGAGTCGTAGCGGCCGAGCCCGACCGCGACGCCGACGGCGCTCCTGACTACCTCGATGCCGATAGCGACAACGATGGTCTTCTCGACCGCGTCGAGGGCTTCGACGGCAACGCCGATGGCGTTCCCGAGGTCATCCCGAGCGGCATTGACGCGGATGGCGACGGCGTCGACGACGCCTTCGACGTCGACCAAGGAGGGATCGGCCCGACCGGTCAGGATCAGGACTCCGATGGGCTACCCGACTACATCGATCAAGACAGTGACGGCGACGGTATCGCCGACCGCGCTGAATGCGAGAACCCGACGAGCTGTCCGGACACCGATGGCGACGGCACTCCCGACGTGCTCGACGTCGACTCGGACGGCAACGGAGTGCCCGACTCGATCGAAGGTCACGATGGTGACGCGGATGGCCAGCCGGATTTCCCACCGCTTGGAGTGGATGCGGACGGGGACGGCCTCGATGACGCCTACGACCCGGACATGGCTGGCGGCGTTCCAGCGACGCTGCCCGACCTCGACGCGGACGGCACGCCCGACTTCCGAGACCCAGACGACGACGGGGATGGGATCGTATCCGATTTCGAGTGCACCGATTGGCCGGGCGATTGCCCTGACGGGGATGGCGACGGTGTACCCGACTACCTCGACCCGGATGACACACCCGTCGACACGGATGGCGACGGCATACCCGACCTCATCGAGTGCGATGGCGATATCGCGAGTTGCGGCGACAGCGATGGCGACGGCGACGCCGACTACATGGACGCGGACGATGACGACGACGGGATTCCCACGGCAACGGAGTGCGCGGTTCGCCTCGACGCCTGTGATACGGACGGTGACGGCCTTCCCGACCATCGTGACACCGATAGCGATGGCGACGGAATCGAAGACGCCCTGGAATGCAGCGCGGTGGTCTGTGAAGACAGCGATGGTGACGGCGCTCCGGACTATGTCGACCTCGACGCTGACGGCGACGGGCTTCCGGACGTCGTGGAGGGTCACGACGCCGACATGGACGGCGTGCCTGATTCGACACCGCTTGGAACCGATACCGACGGCGATGGCCTCGACGACGCGTTCGATCCCGACGACGGAGGGACGGCGGCGCCCGCTGGAGACACGGATGGCGACTCCGTGCCGGACTTCCAAGACCCGGACGATGACGGCGACGGCATCGACACGGTGTTCGAGTGCGGCGATCCGGGCGCCGGTTGTCCCGACGGCGACGGCGACCTGGTGCCAGACGCCCTCGACCCGGACACCACGCTCAATGACACCGATGGCGACGGAATCCCCGACGTCGTCGAATGCCCGCCGCCGGGCGATCCGGTTTCCGATCCGTTTGGTTGTCCCGATACCGACGACGATGGGTCGCCCGACTTCAACGACTCCGACGATGACGGCGACGGGATCGACACAGCTGCTGAAAACTATGATGGCGACAACGATCCCACCGACCAAGATTCGGATCGTGACGGCACGCCGGACTACCTCGACACCGACGACGACGGCGACGGTCTTCTGACTTCGGACGAATGCCCGGACGCTGGAGCCGGATGCAACGACAGCGACGGCGACGGACGGCCAGACTACCTCGGCGTGTGCGGGGACGACTTCGTCAGCGTCATCGACATCAGTACCGGCTGGGAGGAGTGCGATGACGGGAACGCGGTCGAAGGAGACGGCTGCGACGCGAGCTGTCGCCGAGAAACCGACGTGCCCGACAGCGACGGGGACGGGATCCCGGACGACGTCGAGTGTCCTGCGCCAGGCAGCCCGCTTCAGCCGAGCACCTGTCCGGACACCGATGGCGACGGCGATCCCGACTTCGACGATGCGGACGACGATGGTGACGGTATCGATACCGTCGACGAAAGCCCGGATGGGGACTCCGATCCGACGGATGACGATACCGACGGGGACGGTGTGCCGAACTATCTCGACGAGGACGACGACGGCGATGGGATTGACACCGCTGACGAGGTCGCGTTGTCGAGTGAGCTCGAAAACGACGACGTCGATGGGGACGGCCTTCCAAACTGGCTCGACACCGACAGCGACGGCGACGGGATCGACGATTCCGACGAAGCCGACCTAGACGAAAACATGAACGGCGTTCCCGACTACCTCGAGGACGCAGACGAGGTCGGACTCTATGACGGCCTCTACATCTCTGGCGGGCGCGCTGCCGGTTGTCGCGTGGGGGCGATGACACCGGATGCGTCCGTCCACGTTCTTCTTCTGATGCTTGCCTTGTGCTTTGGGATTCGCCGCTGCCGGCGCAATTAGCGGTTGAAGCTTGCTTGCAGTGCGCCGGGTGGATTTGCTGGTCCACCCGGCGTTTCTTTTTTCCTCAGAAGGGAGGCTCGAAGTCCTCTTCCGGCGTCTCTTGCTGCGAAGCGCCGCCGTCTGAGGCTCCAAGGGCAATGACCGCGGGTAGAACCGCCAGCGCCCCGAGCGTCACCAGGGTCGACTTGTGCGACGAGGCCGTATTCGAGGTGAAGAGAAGCCCATCGGGTTCGCTTCGCACGACCCAACCCGTTGGGTATCCGGCGACAGGCAGAAAGAACCGAGCCAGCAGTGCGGCTACGGGCGGTCCGCCGGCGGCGAGAACCTCATCCACGATCGCATGCATCTCCCGCGTCATCTCGGCGGAGAAATAGGTGAGCCCGTTCCCGACTTGGGGGAGCTCCGCAAACGCTTGCGTGAAATCCGGGTCGCCGCGGACCCCGTCCCCTCCGTCGAGGCAACGCCTGAGGAACGCGGGCGAGCTGACGACGTAGAGCCGACCGGTTGCGAGCTCCTTGACCAGCGCAGGCTCGTACGCATTCCACGGGGGCGGCAGCCGCACTGCGGGACTTACGACGATCCAATCTTTCGTGCGCGAAGACCGAATGAAGGGGTCCGAGCTCGCGCGTTCGATGATCGCGTCTGCGAGCAGCCCCATTCCGTCGACGCGAAACAAGAAATCGGTGAACGGGAACGTCACCGACTCGCCGGGAAACCAAAGATTGCGGCTTCCGTCGAGTGCCAAGATCAGCGCGGCGGTGACATCAGCCCGCTCGACGAGCTGGCGAAGGGTGACGTCGAGCTCGAGAAACCGCTGGTCGAGCGCCTCGTCCAGCGCTTCCGGCGTGATGCCAACCCCTACCTCTCCGAGCGCGCGAACGACATCGAGGAGTGCGCCGAGGTCGATCTGCTGTTCCCAGATCATGTCCACACCGGCAGGCGCCACGTCGAGCGTGCTGAATCCCGCTGGCTCGCCACCGAACACGCGCAGCAGGCCTGCCCGCGCGCCGAGGTGATGGATGAACGTCCGATTGTGGTACAGCTCTTCGCCGCGTTCGAACGAGCTCATGCCGACCGCTTTCACCATGTCGAGACCCAGGATGCGAACGAGCGCGGTGGCGCTGAGCGTCCTCACACCTCGCGCAGGCGAGATCTCGGGGTGGTCTCGGAGCAGCGTGAGCATGAAGTCTGCTGCGCGCGCCGCGTCACCGTCGATGTCGGCGTACGCATAGACCGTTCCCCCGAGGTGAAGCTGCGCCGTCACAGCATCGAAGTACGGTGACTTCGAAGGCGCCATCGGGACGCCGCCGCGCGCGCAACCCGCGAGAAGAACCAGAAAAGCGACGCTCAACGACTGCCTCATGGCGGTGCCTCTGGCGCACCTTAGCACTGCTTTTGCGGCCAGCGTTTGGTTTTGGTGCGGGAAAGGCTATGGTCTGCGCCGTCTTCTTTGGCGTAGCGAGGTGACCCGTGGCTCTGCGATCGACTCTTGTTCTCTTGGTTCTTGGACTTGCAACCCTCGGCTGCAGCAGCAGCGACGGCACAGGCGGCGGCGGCACGATGGGTGACCTCGAGTGGCCGCCCGACGCGACCGTCTACTTCGACTCGGCTCGCGTATTCAATGCAGACTGCGCAACCGACGAGGACTGCGCGATGGCGTTGGGCTACTACCACGCGTTCGATCGCTTTGCGCAGATGGACATTCGACGCCGGTTTGCGACGGGTCGCTTCGCGGGAATTCTCGATCCGGGCCTTGCGAGCGTGGTGGCGGATGGCTTTGCCGACCTCAGGGCGTTGTTCTCGACCCGGGAGGGAGAGCCCGCCGAGGACGTGCTCTACGAGGAAGCGTCGGAAAAGACGAAGGCGCTGCTCGACGCATACGCGGTTGGCGTGAACAAGTGGATCGAGGACCTTCAAAACGGCGAAAACGGAGCCACTTTCCCGCGTGAGTTCAACCACCCGCTCTTCAACTATACGGCAGAGTCGATTCCAGCATGGCGTCCGCAGGACAGCGTGGCCGCGGTGCTCGCGTTGGTCGAAAACCTCACGAACGACGAGAGCGATCAGATCAACGGAGGGGAGGCTCGTGTTGCGATCGACGACGACGCGAAATTCTCCGATCTCTGGGCGCGGCGTCCGCACGAGCCTTCCGCGATCCTCCCGCTCGATTGGGTACCTCCGGCGCCGCCGACGGAGGCATCTGCAAAGCGGCTGCCGCCCGACTCGATTCGCCGGAGACCGATTTACGAGCGTCCGAGCGTGCGCCCCGTGATGCGCAGGCTGCAAACGAAGCTCCAGGTGATTCAGTCCCTTCGGAGCATGAGCCTCGGGTCGAGTCGAGAAAGCGGGGACATCGGCTCGAACAACTGGGTCGTCGGACCCTCACTTACGGTCGACGGGAACGCGCTTCTTTCGAACGACCCACACCTCGGCATGACGCAGCCGGCGACTTGGTACGTGGCGCATCTCGACGCGGTGACCAACGGGCGCGGAGAGATTCACACTGCGGGAATGACCTTTGCCGGCCTTCCGTGGGTCATCGTCGGCCAAAACGAGCAGATCGCGTGGGGCGTCACCACGACCAACATGGATTTCAGCGACGTCTACATCGAGACGCTCACCGCCGATGGGAACGGAGTGGTGTTCCGCGGAGAGGACGTTCCTTTCACCCGCGTTCCTTTCGAGATCCGATTCAGCGATGGCTCGGTCGACGAACGGGAGCTCTTGTTCGTTCCACATCACGGCCCGGTGCGGGAAATCGACACCGACCTCGGCACCGCGATCACGCTTCGCTGGACGGGCAACGATCTCGATAGCGACATCAACGTGCTGACCGATCTCGCGCGAGCCGCGACCACCGAGGAAGCTCGCGTTGCGCTTCAGCAGGTCACCTCGATCGGCCAGAACTGGGTGGTCATCGACCGCGAAAACAACATCGGGTGGTATCCATACAATCGCCTTCCCAAGCGAACGTGGGCAACCAATCTGGAAGGGGACGCCCCCGCGTGGCTGCCCCTCGATGGGAGCAGCGGCGACTACGAGTGGGATGAGTACTTTGCTCTCGAGGAGCTCCCGCAGGCGACCAACCCCGAGTCGGGCTACATCGCAACCGCGAACAACGACATGACCGGGGCGCTTTTCGACGAGGACCCAACCACGCTGCCGAGCGGCGCGTCACAGCCGCCCTACCAGTCGAGCGCCGTTGCGGGCTTTCGGCACGCCCAAATCGTCAATCTCATCGAAGGGATTGGAGACCAGCACACGCGCGCGACGATGGATGCGATCGTGAGCGACGTCTACTCGCTAATCGGAGACCGCATGGTGCCGGGCATGCTGGAAATCGCCAACGACGCGCAGACCTCGCCTGGCGTCAACGGGCTCAGGGTGATCAGCGCGCTCGAGTCGTGGGACTACACTTGCCCCTCTGGGCTCGACGGAATCGATGCGGATGACTCGCCTCTCGTCGCCGATGCGGCAGAGCTCTTGGCGGCGTCGGGCTGCACGGCCTTTCACGCAATGTTGATCGAGCTTCGGGCGCGCATCGAAGAAGGCGAGAACGCGCCGAACGGCCGCAAGCCGAGCATTGCCGTGTTCGAGTCGATCGCGAATCCGAGTGACCCGCAGCTCTTCGGCGGAGACGTCTACTGGGACAACCCCACCACGCAGGATGTCGAGACCAAGTTCGAGGTGATGTCCGATTCACTGCAGGTGGTCGGCGACTTCCTCGACGGTGAGCTCGGGCCAGACGAAACCCGCTGGGCGTGGGGCCGGCTTCACGGTCTCCTGCTCGAGTTCGATCTCAGCTCCCTCCTCGACGCGTTTCGCGTGTTCGACAATCCGCCGACGCCTCCGGGAGGGCCGCTTTTTGCAAACGACGGCGGGCTCTTCACGGTGGACGTGGCAAACCCCGGTCAGACGGACTTCGTGCAGACCGCCGGCCCCTCGACGCGCTTCGTCTGCGAGTCGTCGGTCGACGGGCCTTCGTGCACCTTCCAGCTGCCGGGCGGACAGTCGAGCGATATCGACTCGCCGCACTACGAGGACCTGCTCGTCGGGTACCTCGCCAATACGCCGGTTCCGCTGGTGTTCGACATCGCCGAAGCGCAGCAGAACGCGGTCGATACGATCACGTTCGAATGAGCTGCGACGCGAGGCTCACGTCGAGGGCGCGCCCGTAGCGAGGTGTTCTCGCCGCAGGGTGTGCGCGGTCTTGCCGCTTCCGTCCTCGGTCCAACCTGGCGGCATGACTAGATAGCCGAGGCGACCCCGCCACGTTTGGGCGTTCCACACGTCCCCGAGCATGGAGCCCCACTCGTGAAAGGCGATGCGCACGGGGTTGTACGTGTGGATGTTCTTGGTGAGGCCGTAGTCGACCGGTTCGCTCTCGGGCTCGAAGGTGCCAAACAGCTTGTCCCAGATGATGAAGATGCCCGCATGGTTGCGGTCGAGGTAGATCGGGTTTCGGCCGTGGTGCACGCGATGGTGCGAAGGCGTGTTGAACACCACGCCGAACCAGCCGAGCTTGCCGATGAGCTCGGTGTGAAGCCAGTACTGGTAGAGCAGGCTGATCGACTTCTGAATCAAGATCATTTCAATCGGGAAGCCGAGCAGCGGCAGCGGCGCCCAGAACACGAAGCCCGTGAATGGGGTGGTCCACGATTGGCGAAGTGCGGTCGTGAGGTTGTAGCGCGTGCTCGAGTGGTGGTTGACGTGGGCGGCCCAGAGCGTGCGCACCTCGTGATGCAGGCGGTGGAACCAGTAGTAACAAAAGTCTTCCGCGAACAGCAGTAGGACCCACGACCACCATACGACCGGGATGTCGAAGAGCCGGAACTGGTAGAGCCACGCGAGGCCTGCGAAAGGCAAGAGCTTCAGGCTGATCTCGACGACCAGGAACCCCACGCCCATCGCCAAGCTGGCGAAGGAGTCTTTCGTGGTGTGGCCGGCGAGCCTCTCGCCATCCCTTTTTCGTTCGCGTCGGCCGACGAGCCACGCCTCAAGCCCGACGGTCGCGAGAAAGAACGGGATTGCGTAGTAGATCAAGCCCATCGGCTGAGATGTACGATCATCGGCGAGCGCGCTCAACCGCGGCTGGGCCAGGCGAAGGCGTCGGACGCGAT
>JAHELW010000136.1 GCA_024643985.1 Myxococcales bacterium
TGGCGCTCTTTGGCAACCGATGGGTCAGCTCCCAGAGCCGAGGCGCCCAAGCGTGCCGGTTGTAGCCTCCGAAGAGCTCGTCGCCACCATCACCCGAAAGCGAAACGGTGACATGTTCCCGGGTGAGACGCGAAACGAGAAAGGTCGGAATCTGAGAGGAGTCGGCAAACGGCTCATCCCAGCGCCTCGCGATGTCCGGAACGATCGCAAGCATGTCCGAAGGCTCGGCAACCAGCGTGTGATGCTCACATCCCAGATGGGCCGCGACGGCGCTGGCGTGGCTCGACTCGTCGTAACCGGGAACCGTGTTCCCGATGCAGAACGTCTTGACCGGCCTCGTGCTCACCTGCTGCATGGCCGCTACGACCGCCGAAGAGTCGATGCCCCCGGACAGGAAAGCGCCGAATGGCACGTCAGACCGCATGCGTAGCGAAACCGAGCGGGTGAGGAGTCGTTCGACCTCATCGATCGCCTCCTCTTCGGTTCCCTCGAATCGGTGCTGCATGCCCTCCACCGCAGCCCGCCGCGCGGACCAAAAGCGCTTCTCGGTCGCTTCCGCGCGCGGCCCGGTGAGCTCGAGGATCGTCCCGGGTCGAAGCTTGCGAACGCCACGAACGATGCACTCGCTGTCCGGGACGACGCCGTAGCGGAGAAAAGAAGCCAAAGCGGAGCGGTCGAGTCGCAACCGGAGCTTCGGGACCTCGTAAAGCGACTGAAGCTCGGACCCGAACGCCACTCCGAAATCGCCCTGCGCATAGAGGAGGGGCTTGATCCCGAGGCGATCCCGCACCAGCGAAAGACGCCTACCGGCTCGGTCCCACAAACCGAAAGCAAACATGCCGTGGAAGCGCGCGACAGCCTCTTCTAGCCCCCACGCCTCGATGGCTTCCAGCACCACTTCGGTATCCGAGTGGCCGCGCCACGCCCTCCGCGGTCCCTCCCGCTCCAAGGCGTCGCGAACCTCGGGTGCGTTGTAAACCTCTCCATTGTAGGCGATGCAGAAGCGCCCCGAGTGCGAGAGCATCGGTTGATGGCCGCGTTCGCTCAGATCGAGAATGGAGAGCCTCCGGTGGCCGAAGCCGATGCCATTGTCGGGATCGACGAACGCTCCCGAGGCGTCCGGACCGCGATGCACCAGCTTGGCAGACATTCGGTCGACCGACTGCCGAATGTCGCTCTCGGTCGATGAGTCTGCGCACCACAATCCGGTTATCCCGCACATGTTTGCCCGCCGTCGATGGGCCGAACATAGCCGCATCCGTGGAGAGGGGCACGCACGGCCAGTGTCTTTGAGTCGGCGAGGTAGTTGGTCTAGCCTGCGGCCGCATGCGAATTGTCCACGTCGTCGGGGCGAGGCCGAACTTCATGAAGATCGCGCCTGTGATGCGCGCGCTTCGGAAAGAGCCTGACGTAGAGCAACGCCTGGTGCACACGGGGCAGCACTACGATCCGAAGATGTCGCAGATCTTCTTCGACGATCTCAGCATCCCGGCACCGGACGTGATGCTCGAATCTCGGTCGGGGTCGAACGTCGACGTCAGGAGCCGCATGTTCGCAGAGCTGAAGCGGGCTTTCCGGGACCTCGAGCCCGATTGCGTCGTCGTCGTAGGCGATGTCGACTCGACGATTGCCGCGGCTCTGGCAGCCGTGAAGCTCGGCATTCCCTGCGCACACATCGAGGCGGGGTTGCGATCGTTCGACCGCACCATGCGGGAGGAGACCAATCGCATCGTCACGGACCGAGTGGCGGACCTCTTGTTCACTCCCTCTGCGGAGTCGGACGACAATCTTCTCGCCGAGGGTATCGCCGAAACGTCGATCCACCGCGTTGGAAACGTGATGATCGACACGCTTCTACACCATTTGGATCGCGCCAAGAAGCGACGAGCGCTCGAAGCGTTCGGGGTGGCGCCCGGAGGGTACGCGCTTGCAACCTTGCATCGGCCCTCGAACGTGGACGATCCGGTCGCGCTCGAGTCGCTGCTCGGTACGATGGAGTGGATCCAAACGCGCTTGCCGGTCGTGCTCCCGCTGCACCCTCGAACGAGGGACCGATTGGAGAGCTTCTCGCTGATGGCGAGAGCGAGGGCCATGCCGAACCTGAGGATCGCCGAGCCGCTCGGCTATCTCGACTTCATCGCGCTGACCGCCGGGGCGAAGCTCGTGTTGACAGACTCGGGCGGGCTGCAGGAAGAGACCACGGTGCTCGGGATCCCGTGTCTCACCCTCCGAACGTACACGGAGCGCCCCGTCACGGTCTCCGTCGGAACGAACATCGTCGTCGGCCCGGACCCATGTGCAATCCGTGATGCCGTCACCGAAATCCTCTCGGGTCGTGCGAAAAAAGGCGCGATACCCGAGCTTTGGGACGGACGAGCGAGTGAGCGCATTGCCTCGATCCTGGTCGACTACCTCAGGCATCGTCCCGTCTCGGAAGGATGAGCCTTGTCGGAACGCCCTAGAGACCTCGGGAGACGACTGAAGGTCGGCGCGAAATGGTCGGGGGCCGAGATTGTCCTGAACCTGCCGGTTCGCCTCGGAACGCTCGCCATTCTCGCGCGCCTGCTCACGCCACAAGAGTTCGGCGTCTTCGCGGCTGCCGTGACCGTGATCGAATTCGCACGGCCCTTGAGCACCTTGTCGCTCGACCATGCGCTCGTTCAAAGCAAGACCCTGCGGCCGGGAAACATCGCCTTCGCGTCCATGTTCTCGCTCGGCATCTCGTCGGTCGTCGCTGCGCTCATCGCGCTCAACGCGGACCTCGTGCTGCTGCTCTACGATGATTCCGAGGTTCCAGGCCTGCTGATCGTGTTGGCCTCGACCGTTCCGCTCGCCGCGGCGTCGGGACTGCTGTTCGCGATGCTGCGGAGAAAGCTCGCGTTTCGAGAGCTCTCGATTGCGGTCTTGGTTTCGTCGGCGCTCGGGGCGCTCACGTCGGTCGTCGTGGCGGCGCTCGGCGGAGGCATCTGGGCTCTCGTTGCCGGCTACTATGCCGACCTGGCGCTGAAAGCCGTGTTCGCGCTCCTCCTAATCCGTCCGCGTTTCGTGCGCCCCACGGTCGACCGCGAGACTCGCGGACTGTTTCGCTTCGGAGCCGGTACGACGCTGTCGGTGACGCTCAACTTCTGGGCGCTTCACGGCGACTACGTGGTCATCGGAAGCGCGCTCGGCTCCAAGCCGCTCGGGTACTACAGCCGCGCCTACCAGTTGATCTCCACCGTGCCCGGAATGCTCGGCCACCTTCACAACATGGTCCTGTTTCCCGCGTTCTCTCGCGCACAAGGCGACCGTCGCTATCTGAAACGCGCGTTGCTGGTCGGAACCGAGGCGACCGCCGCCGTCACGCTGCCGCTGTGCGCCTGGGGTCTCGTGCTGGGACCGGAGATCATCGCGGTGCTGCTCGGACCCGGCTGGGAGCAAACCGTGGCTCCCTTTCAGGTCCTGTCGCTCGGCGTGTATTTTCGCGCAGGATACCGCTTCGACGCGAGCATCGTCCTCGCGACCGGACACGTGTTCTCGCTGTCGGCGAGCCAAGCCATTTACGGCATTCTCATCGTGGGCGGGGCGCTGCTGGGTGCCAACTGGGGAATCGTCGGCGTGGCGGCCGCGACGCTGATCGCGCTGCTGGTGTTCTATCTCCTGCTCTATTCACTCACCGCCCGCATCAGCGGCGCATCGGCGTGGTCGTTCGTCGAAGTTCATGCCCGACCGGCGTTGATCTTCCTGATCGTCCTGTCGACGGCTTTCTTCGCACGCCGCTGGCTGCTCGGCTTGGGCTTGCCGCCGTTCGCGATCTTGGCCGCCAGTGTGGCGTTTGGCGTCGCCGCGCTGGCGGTCTGCACGCGCTTCTTGGGACGAAGACTGTGGGGAGAGCTTCTCTACCAACAGGGACGAATCGCGTTCGGGCGGTATACTCCGGCCGCAGAGGTGGAGGGAGACGACGACGATGACCTCGGCTCGTGAGCTCGGCTCGGCGACAGCCGCGCGGGAACGGCTCTCGATCGAGCCCGACACGGCCCTGCTCTGCCTGTTGGTGATCGTCTCTCCGCAGCTCTTCGGAGGTGCCTTCCCGTGGACGGTCTTGGCGATCGCAGCGCTCTCGACAGCCACTCTCGCCACGACCTGGTGGGTTCGGCGGGCCTCGGCGCCTCCGATCTTCGATGGGCTGCTCGTCATGATCGGAATCGCCTGGCTCTGGACGTGCATTCAAGCCGTGCCGCTGCCTTCAGGGCTCGCGAGCGCGCTTGGTTTGGCCTCTGTCGAGAGCGCTGAACGGCTGCGCGGTCTCGAGTGGGCCGAGCCGGTGCCGCTCACCATCTCCTACGACCCGGGCTCGACGCAGCTCCAGATACTCGTCGGAGTTGCGATTGTCGCCGCCTTCGTGGCCGCGCGCCTTCAGGGCTCGAACGCGCTCAAGCCGATTGCGGCCGCGACGATCGGCTCCGCTCTGCTGCTTGGTTTCGAAGGCCTGATTCATCGGGCGGCAAGCTCCCAAGCCGTGTTCGGCATCTACGAGCCGCGCTTCACCGAGCCGCAGCTGCTCACGCCCCTGATGAACAACAACCACCTGGGCGGCTTCATGCTCGTCGGGGCGCTCCTCGCCGGAGGGATGGCAGCCGCTGGTCGCGGCCCTGCAAGGCGTCTTTGGGCCGTCGCATCGGGGTTCTGCGCGCTCGTGGTTGCGCTGACGCTTTCTCGGGGTGCGATCGGAAGCATGCTCTTCGGCTTTGGTGCGCTCGCGGCCTGGATCTTCGGCAGAAAGCGTGCGGGCCGCGCGAGCACGGCGCTCCGTCTCGGCTTGTTCGGCGCCGCGGTTGCGGGTGCTTTGGCGTTTGCAGGTCTCGAGCCGATCCTGCGCCGTTTCGAGACTCAGGGTCTCGACAAGCTGGCGGTGGCTGGCCGTGCCCTGAGCCTTCTCGAAGGGCCCGCGCTTTGGCTTGGGATTGGTCGGGGCGCCTTCTCGTCTACGTTCGTTGCCGAGGAGGGGTCGCTCGGACGCTATACGCATCCCGAAAACATCCTCGCACAGTGGACCACGGAGTGGGGCATCGTGGTGGCGTTGGCGCTGCTCGCGGTCCTGTCGTTGGCCGTCTGGAAGCGCCTGAGGACGACGGACGACGCGCTGGCTGCGGCGACCTGCATCGCAATCGTCACTCTGGCACTGCAAAACCTGGTCGATTTCAGCCTCGAGATGGCAGGAATCGTCGTCGTGCCGGCCGCGCTCCTCGGTGCCCTACTGCCCGCGGCCCAGCCCACGGCAGAACGGTCCGAAACCCGGGTGCCGATCGCCATGTGCGTGGTCTTTGCCGCATTGCTCGTAGGTCTGGGGCCGAGGCTTCTCCGGGGTGACAGCCAATCGATCGTCGACGAGCTCACCCGGGCGATGGAAGCCGATCGAGAGCAGATCTTTCAGAAGGCTCTTCAGCGCGGCTTGAGCCTCCATCCGGCGGAGCCTGCCTTCGCACTGCTCGCTGGCACCTATGCGGGCAAAAAAGGACACCGCGACGCACCGAAATGGCTCCTCGTCGTCATGGAGGAAGCGCCAGGTTGGTCGGCGCCGCACGCGGTGGCGGCGCGGTGGCTGCTGTCGGCAGGGCAGCTCGACCAAGCGCTGCTCGAAATCCGAGAAGCGGAGCAGCGGCATCCCGGGAGTGCGAGAGCCGAGCTGTGCGAGGCGCTGTCACGCTCTTCCGAGATGGAGCACCTCGAACGAGCGGCTCCGGATCCGGAGCTTCGCGTGGGCTACCTGGACCGCGCCACGACGTGCCCAGGCTTGGACAGAGAGCTGCTCGCGGAGATCGACCGAGCCATTCTCGAGGTCGAGCCGGCCCGCGCGACGGCCGTTTTGCGCCAGGCTCGACGGCTGTCATCGCAGGGACGACCCGACGAGGCGCGCACGCTCATTCAGAGGGCGCTCGATCACGACCGGACCAATGTCGACCTCTGGGTGGCAGTCATGCGCGCGCATCTGGCAGGCGGAGAGCCCGAGGCTGCGAGGTCCTCTCTGAACGCCGCGAGGTCACTCGGTCTGGAGGGCCGGACCCTCATCGAGACGCAGGCGCGCATCGAGGCGGCATCGGGGGAAGTGGACGCGATGCGTGCCACGCTCACCCGCCTTCGGGGACGAGCACGTGGCGACGCGGCTCTCGTCGCGAGGGCGTTCTTGCTCGAGGGACGACTCGAAGGCTCGCTCGGCAACGTCGACGAGGCTCTCGCCGCGTACGATGCCGCCGACACGGCCAAGCCAAACACCTTGGCGCTCGAGTACGCGGCACAGCTCGCAGTCCAGTCGGGCCGACCCAGCTATGCGCTCGGGATCTACCGGACGCTGTGTGCCCGTCAGCCGAACGGGTCCGCGTGCGAGCGCGAGACGCGGCTTTCCCGTGAGCTTGGAAAGGCCCCGAATCGCCCACTCCCTTGACCGTTTCGCCCAGATCGAGAACGCTATCCGGTGGGGGGCATCATTCGAGAAATCCCACATAGCGGCGACTCGAAGGAGGAGCCGGAGCTCGACTTGGGAGAGGTCTGGCACGTCCTTGCGCAATACAAGTGGCTGATTGCCGGGATCACGCTCGGGGTCGTGGCCCTCGGGCTCGCTTGGACTGCGAAGACGGCGAGGGTCTACGAGGCGACCTGCACGATCGAGTACGACCCCGATCCTTCCAAGCCTCTCGGCGGGCGGGTCGAAGACGTTGCCGATCCGATCGGGAGCTTCTGGACGACACGGGAGTTCTTTCAGACGCAAAACCTCGTCATTGGAAGCCGCGGCATCGCCAAGCGCGTCGTGCGCAAGCTCGGGCTCCACGAGGACCCGACGTATCTTCCGCAGGACGAAGACACGCTTGGCGAAACCGGCGACGTCGAGGCGACGGCCATTGCCCTCCAGCAGCGCCTGACAATCGAGCCCGTTGCCGAAACGCGCATCGTTCGCATTCACGCTCGCGACGTCAAGCCCGAGCGCGCCAAGATGATCGCAGACGCCGTCGCGCAGGCGTACGTCGACAAGACCATCGAGGACCGTCTGGCGTCGACCGATCGAGCGAGAGATTGGCTCGAGAGTCAGCTGCAGACGCTGCGCCAGGAGCTCGACGAAGCCGAGCTCGCGCTTCACAACTTCAAGAAGGGCCACAACGTGCTCTCCGTCTCGATGGAAGACCGCCAGAACTTGGTGGCCAGCGACATTCGGGCCACGCACGACAAGCTTACCGAGACCCGCAACAAGCGCATCGAGCTGGAGGCGAGAGCCAAGCGGCTCAGGGCATCGCTCCGGAAGGGCCTCGACCACATCGATCCGACGCTCATGGAGGAGGATGCGGCTCTCACGAAGCTCGTGGTCGAGCTTCGCAACAAAAAGCAGGAGCGGGACGCGCTAGCGGTGAAGTACGGCGACGAGCACCCGACGATGAAGCAGCTTTCCCAAGAAGTCGGGGTGTTGGAGCGGCAGGTCGGCCGCGAAAAGTCTGCCCTGATCGCTTCCTCGGAGAGCGACGTCGAGCAGATCAAGGCGGTCGAGGCCGGGCTGCGGGCGGCCGCCGGAGAGGCGCATTCCGCCGGTTTCAACCTGAACCTTCGAGAAATCGAGTACCGACGGCTCAATCACGACCGCGACAACAAGGCGAAGCTCTACGAAATCGTGCTGCAGCGCCTCACGGAAACCGATCTGACGCGCATGCTCAAGACGACCCACGTGCGGGTTCTCGACCAAGCCCTGCTTCCGACCTCGCCGGTGAGCCCGAACGTCATCAAAAACCTCGGCGGGTCGCTGTTGATGGGCTTGCTGCTGGGGCTCGCCGCCGCGTTCTTCTCGAGCCGCCTCGACCGAACGGTGCGTTCGGTCGAGATGGTCGAGGGCCTCGGCCTGACGGTGCTCGGCGTCATTCCTCACCTCCCCGGCTCGGCGTCATCGCAGTCACCGAGCGCCAAACGAAAGAAGCCGGCGAAAACCGTCACCGGGGGCACAGTTCCGCCCGCGCCGGGCGACACGGTCGTGTTCGACGAGCCGATGTCGCCTGCCGCCGAGACCTTCCGAATGGTGCGCACGAACCTCGCCTTCATGTCTCAGGAGAAGCCGCTCCGAAGCCTCGTCGTGACCAGTGCGCTTCCACTCGAAGGCAAGACCACCGTCGCGACGAATCTCGCGACGAGCCTCGCGCAGTTCGGACGTTCGACGCTGTTGGTCGACGCGGACCTCCGTCGTCCCCGGGTTCATCGGGTCTTCGGGATCGGCAAATCGATTGGCCTCACGTCGCTCGTCGTCGGGGAGGCGACGATTCGCGAGGCCGTCATCGGCACGCTAGTCGATGGGTTGAGTGTGCTCCCGGCGGCGCCGATCCCATGTTTGCGTGATGGCGAACCTCGCATTTGCCATCCCAAGGATATTCCACCAGTACCCGACGAGTTCTATCGCAATCGCGGAGACGGAACGTTCACGCGCGAATCGACGCAGCGCGGACTGGTAGGTTCACAAAACCGAGGGCTCGGCGTGGTAACCGCCGATTTCGATAACGATGGAGACACGGACGTCTATGTCGCCAACGATACGACCGCCAACTTCTTGTTCGACAACGACGGCTCCGGGCACTTTACCGAAGTCGGCAGTCTGCGAGGTTGCGCCGTCGATCGTAACGGAGCCACCCAGGCCAGCATGGGCTTGGCTTGCGGCGACTTTGATGGAGACGGCTGGCTGGACTTGTATTCGACTCATTTCTATCGCGAGAGCAACACGCTGTATCGCTGCTTGGGCGAGACAGGCTTCGAGGACGTAACGGGACGAGTCGGGCTGCACCTGCCGACGCTCTCCGTGCTGGGCTTTGGAACGGTAATGGCGGACTTCGATTTGAACGGCCGTCCGGAGTTGTTCGTCACCAATGGACACATCGATCCCACCAAGACGATGGACGCGGGCGGGTATGCGATGCGGGCACAGTTATTCACCTTCGACGGGCGGCAGTGGCGGGAACGCTCAGACTCGGCGGGCGAACATTTCTCGAAAGAACTCGTCGGCCGCGGCGTCGCCAGCTGTGATATTGACGCCGAC
>JAHELW010000285.1 GCA_024643985.1 Myxococcales bacterium
GCCAGAGAATTTGCCATGAGACTTCTCAAGAACATTCTGATCGGGGTCGTCGGCCTCGTGCTCGCAGCGGCTCTGATCGGGCTGTTTCTCGATGAACGTGTTCACGTCGAACGCAGCATCTCAATCGAGGCACCTCCCTCGGTCGTGTTTGCTCTCGTCAACGACCTGCAGCAATTCAACCGCTGGTCGCCATGGGCAGAGACCGACCCGAACATTCGATACACATTTGACGGGCCGGCTTCGGGTGAGGGGGCAAGAATGTCATGGGAGAGTGAACACCCCAACGTCGGCTCGGGAAGCTCCGAGATCATCGAAAGCCGTCCCGACCGCCTCGTACGCACCGCGCTCGACTTCGGCTCGCAGGGATCTGCGGTCGCATTTTTTTCACTCGAGCCGATCGATAGCGGCACCCGAGTCACCTGGGGATTCGATTCCGATTTCGGCTACGACCTGGTGGGGCGATACTTCGGGCTGTTCATGGACGGCTGGGTCGGAGGCGACTACGAGCGCGGGCTCGCGCGCCTGAAGCGTCTCGCCGAAGGGGGGTGATCTCAGGTCGGGAGGGGTCGGCGACGGCAACTCTCAGCGCCTCGCATCGCTCCAATTCAACAACCGCGCGATTGCAGGTCGGGACCGGGAGCACGCCGACCGAAACCAACGCCTGTTCACGCTGCCGCGGTAGGCTCGGGCATTCTCGCGACGGGATTACCATCGCGTCGCCCACACACCAAGTCTAGAAACCGCCTCCGGTGCGAAACCCACCACCACCGCCGAATCCACCCCCGCCTCCACCGCCCTTGGGGAATGGAAAATGCCACGAGCCCCCGCCGCGACGTCTTAGACTACCGGTTCCGAAGTCCGGGTTGGACTCGATCGGTTCGTAATTCTGATTTCGCCGAATCGATCCCCACAGGTCGTCGGAGCTGGCGACCCCCCGAAGAAACTCCTTCAGGACCATCGCGATCAGTCCCTGATTCGCGAAGCCCGAATGCACGTCGTCATATCGCTCGCGCTTGAAGCGCTGGCGAACTGCCTCGAGCTCACCCAATCGATCGAGGGCACGTTCGTGCATCCCGCGGTGCTCGACGAGGACGTCCCGCAGCTCCTGTTCCCGGCGCTCGATGTCGATCAGCTCGTGCACCAGCACGTCGTCTTCCGCCGCCGGTGTGGCCCTCGCCTGGCGCAGCAGCGAGGGCAGCTTGTCGCGCTCGAACTCCTCGACGAGCGTGCCCACCGCGCGCTGAAACGTATCGTCGCGACCTGCAACATAGGTCTGACGCTGCCCCATCAGGCTGCGAAACGTCGCTTCTTGCTCGACAATGCGCGCGTCGATTTGATCGAGGGCTGCCTGCGCACGTTCGAGCTCGGCTTGCCCTTCGGGTATTCCGTCGGCCGCGCGAGCCGCTTCCTCCAGGCGCTCGAGCTGCTCGAACTCGCCATCAGCCGCGGCCCTCAGCCGCCGGGCGTGCTCGCCGAGCCTTTCTGGGATCTGCACCAGCATCGCGTAGTTCGGACGCGCATCTCGATAGCCGCAGAGATTCGCCACCCACCCATCGAGCGCTCGCGTCAGCGGATTCGCCGCATAGTCCGAGGTGCCGAAGCCGCGGCGCCACAAGTACATGAACAGGGGGTCCGATTCGTAGGGCGCACCCTTCTCGGCCCGATCCCGTAGCGCCTGCTCCGTCTTTTCCTCGGCCCGCGCCGCCACCGCGTCGATTCTGCGCGCGGCCTCGAGCTGTGCCCGGTGCTCGGCATCGCCCTCGAGCCGGCGCTGCGTCGCCGCCTCGGCCCGATCGAGGCGTTCCGCCGTCTCCCCGACCTGCTCGCGCTGTGCCTCACGCCGCGCTTCCAGCTCCACCCGTTCCTCTTCTGCCGCCGCGATCTGCTCTTTCAGGCTGGCGAGTCGACGCTCACGCTCTTGCAGGATCTCCTTTACCCGACGGTCCGCCTCGTCGAGGCCCTTGACCACCGCCCCCCCCGAAATCGAATCGAGCCGCACCTCGGCCAGACGCCTGAATCGCTCTCCCCGGGCTTGCGCGAGCTCCACCAGGTCGGTGCTGGTCGTCTGGATTACCTCATCCAGATCCCGCACCTGCTTGCGCATCTCATTGAGCGCCCGATCGATGGAGCCTAGAGCGTTCTTGCCGGTCCACATGAACTTGGAGCTACCAGCTTGTGATGGCCGCGCCGGTGGTGGCCATGAAATACTCCGGGTCGAGGTAACCGGCGCGTTTCACCCCGAAGAGTTTGTCCTGGATGATGCCGTCGTCGTTCTTATCGGCCGCGATGCGCCGGAACGTCGTCTCGTCGACCCGCAGTCCCCATCG
>JAHELW010000137.1 GCA_024643985.1 Myxococcales bacterium
GAGGTAGACGGTCACGTCCACCTGTTGACCGAGGTATACTTCCTCCGGCTCGACAACCGTGCGGAGGAACGCCCGCGGATCGAGACGTGCTCCGGAGAGCCCGTCCGGATCGCCGACTGTTGGCGATGGACCCGACCGCGTACCTCCGGGGTCGCCCGTCGAGCCTGGGCGGGGCCGCACGACGATGCGCAGCGGCGGGCTTTCGTGGGTCTCCCCGTCGACCTTCGCAACCGCCGGTGAGAAATCGTATTCCCCCGGCGCGTTTGCGCGGAGCATGTAGACGTGGCCGAGGCTCGACTCGACCTGAACGCCCGAGCCGAAGCCAAAGCTGAACTGCACGGGGCGCACCGTTTGATGAGAGAGGATCTCGAGCTCGGGATACTTTTGGAGGTCTTCGAGCTCGAGGTTTTCGATGCTGCCGCCCCGCGCCCGGACGCGAACCTCGAGGCGGAGGGCGTCTCCGACCTGCACCTGCCTCGGCGTGGCGCTCAGCGTGACCGTGACTTCCGGCTGGGCAAGGGCGGGGAGAGCGCCGACCCAAACGAGCGACGCCAGCAGGCACTTCGTGAAGAAACGGCTCACCAGTCCTTCTCCGGCGGCTTACGCCCCGCGCTCCTCCGGCGTGCGCGTTGAAGAGGAAGGCTTTCCTCGTTTTCCTCGAGCGCGTCGAGGAACCGCTCGGCCTCCGACGGCCGAAGGCCCTGCTCGGGCTGCTCCTGCCGCTCGGACGACTCGGAGCGCTCCTCGCGTTGGCCCTCGCTCTCATTCTCGTTGCCCGTCTCACTCTCGGACTCGGGGTCGTCTCCCGACTCGGACTGCTCTTCGTTTTGGTCCCCGGAGTCGGCCTCGTCCTCGGACTCCTGTTCCTGCCCCGCCTCCTGGTCCTGTCCTTCGCCCTGCTCCTGTCCCTCCTCTTGCCCCTGCTCTTGTTCTTGCTCTTGCTCGCGTTCCTGCTCTTGGCTTTCCTGTTGCTGCTGCTCCTCCGCCTGCTTCTGCTTCTCTTCCTCTTCGCGGATTCGCTCGAGGGCGTACTCGAGATTCCAGGCGGCGTCGCGGTTGCCCGGGCGTGCGCGGAGCGAGCGCTTGAAGGCGTCCGCGGCCTCGCGGAAATGAGCGGTTGCCCCCTCGAAGTCCTCCTCCTCCGACAGCGCATCGCCCTCTCTAGCGAACGCAACGCCGAGGTCGTAGTAGGCGTCGGCGCGAATCTCGGGCGGTGCAGAGGGGTCCGCGGCCGCGGTAAACGCCTCCTTGGCGGGCTCGGTCAGATCCTGGGCCAACAGGGCGAGCCCTCGGTTGAGCTGAATACCTCGTTCGGCGGGAAGCTCCCGGGCCGCTTCGTCGTATGCCGACAGGGCCTCTGCGTGGTTTTCCTCCGCCATCAGCGCGTTGCCTTTTTCGACGTTTGGATTCGGCGCCCGAAGCGGGCTCCAGGCGAGAGCGCTCGAAGGCTGGAGTAGGGCGACACAGCAGAGAAACGCAGGCAGGACTCTCATGCTTCCCTCCTTCGACGGCGCAGGATCCAAGCCTCCGGCAGGATTCCCTCGAGCACCAAGAGCAGGAAGGCTGGCAGCAGCACCAGCGCGAACCGGTTCTCGTGGACGGTGACGCGGCGTGCTTTTTGTTCGGATGCTTGCAGCTTCGCGAGCTCCCTTCTGATCTGCCTCACGCCCACCGTGCCTTCCTCAGCCCGCACGTATTGCCCACCGGTGATCGATGCGATCTCCTGGAGGGTGGCTTCGTTGTCCGCGGTGAGCGCCGTCATCACGAGGCGACCATCCGCATCCTTCACGTGGCCGATGAACGTACCGTCGGCAGTGTAGCTTGGAATCGGCTCCCCGCTGCTCGAGCCGATGCCTACTGCGTACACCTCAATGCCGGCCTCCTCGAGCTCCTCGGCGGCCGCGATCGGATCTCCTTCGTGATCCTCTCCGTCGGTCAGGAGAATCACCACGCGCGATCTCGGCGCAGCGTCGGCTTGGTCCCCGCGGCCCACGGTCGAGCTTTCGATGAGGCGCTTCGCAGAGATCAGCGACTTGCCGATCGCGGTGCCTCCCACCGGCATGTCCATCGGCCCGAGGTCTCGGAGGAAGAGGCGGATCGCCGAGTAGTCCACGGTCATCGGGAAAGCCATCGCATCGCCGGCAAAAGCCACCAATCCGACGCGGTCCCCATCGAGGTCGTTCAGCAGCACGTCCAGCTCGGCTTTCGCGCGTTTGATGCGGCTCGGATGAACGTCCTTCGCGAGCATGCTCTTCGAGAAATCGAGCGCGATCACGATGTCGATGCCTCGCTTGCGAAGGACTCGCGTGCGGCTTCCGTACTGGGGCCCCGCAAAGGCGACGATCGCGAGCGAGATGCCCAAGAGCGCCAGGACCGCACGCGTCGTACGCCACCAGCGTGCCCGGCCCGCGATGAGAGGCTCGAGCGTGGCGTCGTTGCCAAAAGACTCGGTGGCCCGCCGTCGACGCGCGGAGTGCCATCCGAGCGCGGCGATGGCGACGGGAATCAGCGCCAACAGCCAGAGCGCATCGGGATTGGCCCAGCTCATGGCCACCTCCTCAGCCATAGAAGGACCAAGAGCTCGATGCCTAGAAACAAGAGCGCGGGTCCCACGAAAGCGGGAAACAGCTCGGTGTACATGCGGCCGGCATCTTCGATTTCCGTTTTTTCGAGCGCGTCGAGAATCTGATGAAAGCTCTGCTCGAGGGCTGCACGGTCACTCACGAGAAAGAACTCGCCTCCGGTCTGCTCGGCCATCGCGTCGAGAAGCTCGGGGTTCACCGGATAGTTGGCCCGTCCGAAAACCGCGCGCCCGAACATTCCCGTCCCCTTTTGGACGGGCGCTTCGTCGCTCACACCCATGAGTATGGGGTAGATCTTGACCTCCATCGTGCTGGCGAGCTCGGCGGCCTGCGCGGGGGAGACGTTCCCGGCATTCGACTCGCCGTCCGTCAGAAGGATGATCACCTTGCTCTTCGCCTGAGACCGTTTGAGGCGGTTGAGGCTGACGCCGACCGCGTTGCCAATTGCCGTACCGCGACCGTCGATCTGGTCGAGCTTCAGGCCCCGAAGCGCCGTTCGTAGCGCTTGTCGGTCCGTGGTGAGCGGCAGCAGCGTGTATGCGTCCCGCCCGAAGACGACGGCGCCGATCCGGTCGTTGGGTCGGCGGTCGATGAAGTCGCGTACGACGGCCTTCGTCGCTCTGAAACGCGTCGGCCGAATGTCGGCTGCCTCCATCGAGCCCGACATGTCGAGCGTCAGAATGATCTCGATTCCGCTGACCTCCGTGGTGTCGCGCGCATGGATGCTCTGCGGTCCCGCCAGCCCGACGACGAGAAGAGCGAGTGCCACCGTACGCAGCGCGCTCGGGAGGTCCGCGAGACGCGCCCGCCAGCTTCCCTTGCTCATTCGAAGCGCGCGCGCCTTGCTGAACTGAAGCCGCGGCCTCGAACGGCGCTGCAGCCAGAAACGGCTGAGCCAGACGAGGGGCACTCCAAAGAGCAACACGCCTGCCCACGGACGCTCGAAGCGCAGCTGCTCGTCGGAGATCAGGATTTGGTATCTCGCGTCGAGGTAGCGAAGGCTGACGACCGCGGCAACGAAGGCAGCAGCGACGAGCCAACCGGCGGCCCATGCTTGGCGCTCCCCGCGTTTCATGAAGCGGTTCCTTCCTGGGGCGCCGCCGGACGGGTCCGCTCGACGAGCCCAAACGCCTCCTCGATGAGCCGCTGCGAGGCCTCGTCTGCGAGAGAGGCCTTGGCAAACTTCACGAGATCGCATTGACCGAGAAACCCGATCGCCTCCTCGGGCGCGATCGACAGCGCCTTCGACTCGGAGAGGCGCGCCGCGATCTCATCGGTGGTGCTCTCGAGGCCGTGAAAACCATACCGGCGACCTAGGTAGCCGCGGATCGAGTCGCTCACCGCGTCGACCCACTCTTCCGTCCTGCCTTCGGCAATCGCAGCGGTTCGTTCGGCTTCGTGCCTGCGAAGCTCTGCAAGCGCGGTCTCCCAAGGTGGGGGGGGCGGTGGCGGCAGCGGTTCCGGACGCTCCCGCCTCTGCCACCATCGCATCGCGAGCCAACCGAGCAGCGCGCCGGCCAGAAGAGCCCCGAGCGCGCCGAGCGCGATCAGCAATCGGTAGTCATCTTGTTCGACGGCGACGGGTTGCGTGGGTGGCTTGAGCTGCGGGTCCGGCTCGTTCGCGAGCACCGAGACGACCTCGACCGTTCGCGCTTCGGAGTCGAGCGTGATCAGCTCGCCCTCGGCCGTGGTGATCCGCACCTCTACCGGGCCGAGCTGGTGCTCGCCGACCTCGAAACAGAGGAGCTGGAGCTCGAACGCGAACGTCCTCGAGGCGCCGTCTTCTCCATCGGTCACTTCCAGCCTCTTCTGCAGCACCTCGAACGGACCGAGGGGTTGCTCCGGCACCGCGGCTTCATCGGAGACCGCGGCGGTGACCGTCAGGATTACGTCGATCGGGTCCCCGAGCGTGACCTGCAGCGGCGCCTCGAGCACGACCGACCGCTCCTCGGCACGCGCGGAAGATGCGAGCAGGACGCTCAGCGCGAAGATGACGGCAGCGCGTCTCACCGGAAGCCCGTGAGCCTCCGCTGCCGCAGCCGAAAGAGCTCGGTGAGAGGTTTGACGAAGTCGCGGTCGGTGCTGACCGTCACGTGGTCGAGCTGAAGCCGCCGAAACAGGTGTTCGCGACTCGCGCGCTGCCTCTGCGCTTCACGCGCGTATCGGGCGCGGACGTCCAGGCTCGAGGTGTCGACCTCGACCAGCTCCCCGGTCTCGAGGTCCTCGACCAGCGCGAGCCCGACGTCGGGGAGCTCGTCCTCGCGCGGATCGACGATTTGGATCGGAATCAAGTCGTGCTTTGCAGAGACGACCTTGAGCTGCTTTTCGTAGTGGTCGGCGATGAAGTCGCTGATCAGAAAGGCCACGGTGCGGCGCTTTCCGATGCCGCCGAGAAGGTCGAGCGCGATTGCGAGGTCCGTCCCCTCGCTTTGCGGGGACGCATTCAGAATCTCGGTCACCACGCGCATGACGTGCGAGCGGCCCTTCTTGGGCGGCACGAAGCGTTCGATTTGGTCGGTGAAGAGGATCAGCCCGACTCGGTCGTTGTTCTTGATCGCGCTGAACGCGAGCAGTGCCGCGACCTCGGCTACCGTTTCGATTTTCGGTTTATCCGCGGAGCCGAAGCGGCCGCTTGCCGAGAGGTCGACGAGGAGCATGACCGTCATCTCGCGCTCCTCGGTGAAGACCTTGACGTAGGTGTCGTTCATTCGCGCGCTGACGTTCCAGTCGATGAACCGCACGTCGTCGCCCGGCTGGTATTGACGCACCTCGCTGAACGCCATCCCCCGGCCTTTGAAGACGGAGTGGTAGCTGCCCGCGAGCTGATCGTTCGCGAGCCGCGACGTGTAGATCTCGATCTTCTTGAGTTTCTTGACGAGCTCGCGCGAGATCACGGCGGGTCCTCGTTACGGAACTTCGACGGTTTCGAAAATGCGCCGGACGATTTGGTCACTGGTGATTTCCTCCGCCTCGGCTTCGTACGAGCGGATGATGCGGTGCCGCAGCACGTCCGGACCAATGGCCTTGATGTCCTCGGGCGTCACGTACCCGCGATGGCGCATGAACGCATGGGCGCGCGACGCGACGTTCAGCGCAATCGACGCGCGCGGAGAGGCGCCGTGCGCAATCATGTCGGTGAGGTCGCCGAGGCCCACGCGTACCGGATGCCGCGTCGCGGTCACGATCTGCACGATGTAGTCCTTGATCTTCGGATCGATGTAAACGTGACCGATCGTCTTGCGCGCCTCGAGCAGCTGCGTCGTCGTCGTGACCTGCTGGACGCCCATGCCCGATGCGGCGTCGCGGCCGAGCAGGATGTGATCCGAGATCTGGTCCATGATCTTCCGCTCTTCGTCCTGGCTCGGGTAGTCGACCTTGACGTGAAGCATGAAACGGTCGACCTGCGCCTCGGCGAGCGGATAGGTGCCCTCCTGCTCGATTGGGTTCTGGGTGGCCATCACCATGAACGGCTGGTCGAGCTTGTGCGTGGTGTCGCCGATCGTGACCTGGAGCTCCTGCATCGCTTCGAGCAGGGCGCTTTGCACCTTCGCCGGTGCGCGGTTGATCTCGTCCGCTAGAACGAGGTTCGCGAAAATCGGCCCCTTCTTGGCGCTGAACTCGCCGCGCTGCTGGTTGTAGATCACGGTGCCGATCACGTCGGCGGGAAGCAGGTCGGGCGTGAACTGAATGCGCTGGAACTTGGCTGCGACCGTGTCGCAGATCGTGTTCACCGTGAGGGTCTTGGCGAGCCCGGGCACGCCTTCGAGCAGGATGTGCCCTCCGGTCAAGAGCCCGATCAGCATCCGCTCGATCATCACGTCTTGACCGACGACGACCTTGTGAACCTCATGCAGGATTTGATCGATGAAAGCGCTCTCGCGCTGAACCATTTCATTGATGGCACGAACGTCGTTCGACATGTTTCTCCTCGGCCCGAGTGGCTAGCACGCACCCGTACCCCCCACCAACAACCAACCCGGCCGGCTTATTCTTAGTTTGCGGGGGCCTTGGGCGGCCTATGGCGAGGGTCGCGAGCCCGAAGGGCGAAGCCCGGCGCGAAGCGCCGCCAAGCCGAAGCGCAGCGCAGGCGCGGAGGGAGGATTACGGGTGGGGGTGGGTGGGTGGTGTAACAAAAACGGCCCTAGGCCGGCGGGCCTTGCCCAAGGCCCCGCCCTTGCCCTACATCCCTCCTCATGTCCGACCCCATATCCCAAGAGCTCTTTGCCCGGGCGTCCAAAGTGATTCCGGGTGGCGTCAATTCGCCCGTGCGTGCGTTTCGCGCCGTCGGGGGCGAGCCCGTGTTCATCAAGGAGGCGCGCGGGCCCGTGCTCGTCGGAGCCGACGGGGCCGAGTACGTTGATTACATCGGCTCTTGGGGTCCGATGGTGCTCGGACATGCCCATCCCGATGTCGTCGCGGCGATTCAGGACGCGGCGACCCGCGGCTCGAGCTACGGCGCGCCGACCGAGGCCGAGATCACGATGGCCGAGCGCATCCGCGACGCGGTGCCGACGATGGAGATGTCACGCCTCGTCTCGAGCGGCACCGAGGCCACGATGGGCGCGCTTCGCGTCGCGCGCGGCTACACCGGGCGGGACCTGATCGTGAAGTGCATCGGCGGCTATCACGGCGGCGCCGACTACCTCTTGGTCAAAGGCGGAAGCGGCCTCGCGACCCTCGGCGAGCCGGACAGCGCTGGCGTGCCCGCGGCGATCGCGGGAACCACGCTGCTCATTCCTTACAACGACGCGTACGCGATCGAAAAGCTCTTCAGCGAGCGGGGGAGCGAAATCGCCGCCGTGATCATCGAGCCGGTCGCGGGCAACATGGGCTGCATTCCGCCCGATCCCGTTTGGCTCGACGCGATCCGCACGCAGACCCAAAACCACGGCGCGCTCTTCATCTGCGACGAGGTGATGACCGGGTTTCGCGTGGCTTGGGGAGGGGCGCAGGCCCTCTACGACATTCGTCCCGACCTGACCTGCCTCGGCAAGATCATCGGGGGCGGGCTGCCGGTGGGCGCGTACGGCGGCCGGCGCGACATCATGGAAAAAGTCGCCCCCGTGGGCCCCGTGTATCAAGCGGGCACCCTCAGCGGGAATCCGCTGGCAGTCGCTGCCGGGCTCACGACGATCGAGCATCTGCTTCGGCCCGGCGTGTACGAGGACCTGGAGCGCAAGGGCGACCAGGTGCAGGGTCTCCTCGAGCAGCACGCCGGCGCGGCGGGCGTCCCGATCACGGTGCAGCGCGTGGGCTCGATGGTCACCGCCTTCTTCCGGGACAAGCCGGTTCGAAACTGGGACGAGTCGTGCGACACCGATCGCGAGGCGTTCGGCCGATGGCACGCCGCGCTCCTCGAAAACGGGGTCTACTGGCCGTGCAGCCAGTTCGAGGCCGCCTTCATCTCGTTGGCCCACGACGCCGAGGCGCTCGAGAAGACGGGAAGGGCGTTCAAGGCCGCCTTCGCCGCCCTCTGAACGGCCGAAAAGCCATAATTTTTCGGGGTGGAAGTGGTCTCCGACCAACCTTGACCCCACATCCCCCCATGCTATACGCCGCCCGCTCTTTGGGCGCGGATCCTTGGAACTGTAGGGAAACGATGTGCTGGCAATGCTCCTCAACCGGGAACAAAGGGAGCAGCTCAAGCAGCTGGGCAGTCTGTCGACGATCGGCCTCGAAATCGGCCTTTCGATCGCAGTCGGCTATCTCGGAGGCCAGTGGCTCGACGGCAAGCTCGGTACGGAGCCCTGGCTCCAATGGATCGGGTTTGGGTTTGGGCTTGCCGCAGCTGCTCGAAGCCTCTACAGGGTCGTCCGCCGCGCTCAGCGCATGATGGAAGAAGAAGACGAAACCCAGTGATCGACCAACTGAAAACGCAGACCCCACGCCATGTCGCCGTCGCGGCAGTCGTGCTTTCGGGGTTGGCTTTCGTGCTCGGCGGCCCGGCCGTCGGCATGGGCGCGATCGTGGGCGGTGTCGTCGCTGCGCTCGACGCCTGGGCGATCACGTGGCTCGCAAGCCGAATCGTCGGGGGCGCCGGCTTCATCAGCCGCGGATTCGCGGCGGCGCTGCTCGGCGCCAAGCTCGGGGTGCTGCTCGCGGTGTGCTGGGCGCTGCTCGCCCGGTGGGGCGTGAATCCAATTGGCTTCTCGGTCGGGCTCGGCGCGCTCGTGCTCGGCATGCTGTACAGCGGCGCAGAGCTTTCCATTCGCGAAGCGCAGTCCGCGCGCCAGGCGCAGGCCGGAGGAGAGGGGTAGGGCATGCCGCACGGCGAATCATGGTTCAGCTTCCTGCCGTTCTACGACTCGTTGGAGCACTGGATGTCGGAGGTCTGGGGCCCGAGCTACATGGAGCACAGCTCGCACCTGGGGGTGCAACACGTGCTCGCGTATGCCGTTG
>JAHELW010000138.1:0-1581 GCA_024643985.1 Myxococcales bacterium
CGTCCGCGCGGAGCGAGACATGAACAGGCGGAGCACCGTCGCCGCGTGGCAGCCCGATCGCTGGGAGTACTTCGCGGACGGCCGCACCGTGCGAGTCGGCACCGACATCGACGGCGACGGAAAAGTCGACCGCTGGGACCGCGACGAAGAACGTCTCCGCAACTCGGCCCTAGCCACCGAAAACGCCGCCAAGCAATAGGGGACATTCTCCCCCTCCACGACCGCCCTCATTTCGGGCACTTGCGACCCACACCGCGAAAACCCAAGCTCCGCCGGTGGAACGCCTTCAGAAAGTCCTCGCTCGCGCGGGCGTCGCGTCGCGCCGTGCGTCCGAGGAGCTGATCCTCGCCGGACGCGTGCGGGTGAACGGCCGCATCGTTACCGAGCTCGGCACCAAGGTCGATCCGCACAAAGACCGCGTCGAGGTCGACGGCAAACGGCTCGTAGCCGAAAAGCCGGTCTACTACGTCGTGAACAAACCACGCGAAATGGTGACCACGCTCGACGATCCCGAGGGAAGGGCCACGCTCGGGGAGCTTCTGCGACGAATCCCCGAGCGCGTCGTACCGGTCGGCCGCCTCGACTACCACACGAGCGGCGCGCTTCTCTGCACGAACGACGGCGACATGGTCGACGCGCTGCTTCGGCCGCGCTCAGGCGTACCGAAGATTTACGCGGTGAAATTCCAGGGCCATCTCGACGTCGAAGAGCTCGACGCGCTTCGAAACGGCGTGGTTCTCGACGACGGGTACCGCACCAACCCCGCCGAGGCCTTCGTGCTCCGAGAGGAGCGCAACCACACCTGGGTGCAGCTCACCCTGACCGAAGGCAAAAACCGGCAGATTCATCGCATGGGCGACGCGATCGGCCACCGCGTCATGCGGCTGTCGCGCCAGTCCTTTGCCGGCATCAGCATCGACCGCCTGAAGCCGGGCGACTACCGCGAGCTCAAGCGGGACGAGCTTCAGCAGCTCAAGAAGAAGTTTTTAAATCCGTATCGACGTGCCCGCGAAGCCGCCAAAGGAGCGTGAACGCGCTCGGCACGACGAAGAGCGTCAGCACCGTCGAAAGCAACAGCCCGCCGAGCACGATCGCGCCCACCCCGCGGTAGAGCTCGGAGCCGGAGCCCGAGAAGATCACCATCGGAAGCAGACCCGCGAGCGAGGTTGCCGTCGTCATGAAGATGGGACGCACGCGCGCCTCGACCGCGAGCGGGACGGCTTCGCCAAGCGTCGACCCTGCACGGAGCCGCGCCAGCGAGCCGTCCACGACGAGAATGGCGTTATTGACGACGACGCCGATGAGGATCAGGAACCCGAGCGCCGTCATCAGGTCGAGCGGCTGCTTTCCGAGAAGCGCGTTCACCAGCCAAAGCCCTCCGGCGCCTCCAGCGGCCGCCAGGGGAACACTCACGAGCACCGCAAGCGGCGACACGAAGTCCTCGAAGAGCGCGGCGATCAGAAGAAAGCAAATGATCACCGCGAGCAGCAGGATGTTACCAAACTGCCGCTGCGCCAGCTCGAGCTTCCCCGCCGCACCGCTCAGGTCGAGCTCGATGTCTGGCGGAATGGCGCCCTCTTC
>JAHELW010000138.1:1681-8737 GCA_024643985.1 Myxococcales bacterium
GCAAAGGAGATCATCCCTGGAATCTTCGATTGCGTGCGCCGCAAGAGGTCGAGCATCCGCCCGACGTCGTCCTTGTTTTCCGCGACGGCGCCCGCAAACACGCGGTCCGGCGAGCCGACGAAAAAGCTCCGCCTGATGTTCGCCTCGCCGTCGGTTTCCTTCCCCGTGTAGCGCGCCATGAACGTCTGAAGCCGATTGCCGGTCGCCTCGAGCTCTTCGATTGAATACCCGGGCGGTGGCACGAGGATCCCGAACACCAGATTGCGATTTCCGGTCGGCAGGTACTCCATCGGCGGAAGCAGTGCCCACGCCACCGCGAGCGAGCCCACGATTGCAAACACGAGCGTCGCCCCCGCGCGCTTCGGCGAGCTGCAAAGCCAGCGCACAATCTCGGTGACCCGCCCACGAAAGCGCCGCCCGAAGTCGGTGAGCCCGCCGATGTCGAGCGTCTGCCCGCGCGAAAGAAGCCGCGCAGCAAGGCTTGGAATCACCAGGATCGACACGACCAGCGAAACGGACACCGCAATCGCAATCGCCACCGCCACATCGCGCAAAAGCTCCCCGACCTCGCCCTGCCAGAGCACGATCGGAATGAAGACCGCGACCGTCGTCGCCGTCGACGCAATCAGCGCCCCCCAGACCTCGCGAATCCCCCGGTAAGCCGCCAACTTCGTATTCGGAGCCCGCGTTCGCCACGTATCGATGCTTTCGAGCGCGACGATCGAGTTGTCGACCACCATGCCGATGGCAAAGGTGATTCCCGCGAGCGAAACGACGTTGATGGTTCGCCCAAAGGCCTGCATCCCGAGCGCCGTCGCAAACGCGCACACGGGAATCGCAACGCTGACGACCGCCGACGCGCCAAACGTGCGCAGGAACAGAAAGAGCACGATGATGGCAAGCATCGCGCCCAGCAGCAGGTTCTGCTGAACGAGATCGAGCGCCCCTTCGATGTACTCGACCTGGTCGGCGAGCACCTCGATCTTCAAGCCTTCGCGGCTGAACTCGTCGCGCTGAAGCCGCTCGATCACCTGGTGAACGTCTTTGGTGACCTCGAGCACGTTCGTGCCCGCCTCACGCGAGAGCAGCATCACCATCGCCGGCCGGTCCTGCACGATCGCCACCCCGCGCGGCTTTCGAAGCGAGAGCTTCACGTCCGCGACGTCGCCAAGGACGATTGGCGTTCCGTCGCTGGCGGCCCCGAGCACGACTTCTTCGAGGGCCGACGGCGTTTTCGGGGCGACCGTCGTACGCACCAGGTAGCGCCGCTTGCCGAGCGTGATGTCGCCGCCCGAGAGATCGCGAAGCTCGGCGCGCACACGTTCGGCCACTCCCTGCATCGAGAGCCCGCGCGCCGCGAGGGCCTGCGCATCGAACAACACGTGCACCTCGGTGTCCTGCCCGCCGATGAAGAAAATCCCCGCGACGCCTGGGATGCGGTCGATCTCGGGGAGGATCGAATCCTGCACCCACGTTCGATACGCCGCCACGCTTCCCTTTTGCGGATCGCGAATCGCAATGACCGCGAGGGGAGGGCCGGAGCTGTTAGCGGTTTCGACGACCGGCTCGCGCACCGCCTCCGGGTAACCCGACACCTGGCTCAAGCGATTGGTTACCCGGACGAGCGCCTCTTCGATCACCGTGTCGACCTCGAACTCGAGCGTGATGCTGCCGCCATCCATGCCCGCGTTCGACTCCATGCGGGTGAGGCCCTGCACGTTCTTGAGAACCTCCTCTTGAGGCTCGAGCACCTCGGTTTCGATTTCGACGGGCGCGGCGCCAGGCCAAGTGGTGTTCACGCTGATCGTCGGCGTCGCAATGTCAGGCGTGAGCTGAATCGGAAGGTCGATGACCGAAAGCGCGCCAAACAATACGACCAGCACGATACCGACGATCACCGAAATCGGTCGGTTGATCGCAATCCACGAAAGCCCGGCGGGCTGCTCTTCGTGCGGATGCGCGTCGTCAGCCATCAGGCTCAGTCTTCCAAGACGATGAGAGGTTGCCCCGGGAACACGCGCTCGTTACCGCGCGTCACCACCGTGTCCCCCGCTGCGAGCCCTTCGGCTCGAATCAGCAGCTCATCGCGACCCCGTGCGACGATTTCGACGGGCACGGGTGCCGCTTTGCCGTCCTCCGACTTGACCACCTGCGTCTTCGCGATGCCGTACACGAGCGCATCGCGCGGAATGACGAGAGCGTCGTCTTCGCTTCGGGTCACTGTAAGCACCACGTCGACCGCCGCCCCCGGAAGCAACCACAGCGTGGCCTCGTCCGCCGTCAGCCGAAGACGCACCGTGCGCGACTCGGCGTCGAGTGCAGGCACGATTCCCCGAATGGTCGCCGGCGCCGTCTCGCCCCGATAGGAGAGGGCGGCCTTGTCGCCGACCGCGAGGTAACGCGACACCTCGGGCGGGACGGACGTCAGGATTTCTACGTCGCGATCGTCAACCAGCTCGATCACTTCGACCCCCGGCTCCACCCAATCACCCGGGTCGACGCTGCGATTCGCAACGACACCATCGAACGGCGCCTTCACGCGATGCCTTCCGAGCTCGGCGCGGGCCTCGGCTTCGGCTGCCTTCAGCCGCGCTCGCTCCGCGGCGGCGCGTTTGCGCTCCGATGTGGCTTGTTCAATCTCCGCGGCCGCGGCGATGTCGGGCCCCGCCGTGCTGAGGCGCTCCGCGTCGCGTTTCGCTCGCTCGAGCTCTGCAGCGCCCGCCTGCTTGGACGCGGCGGCAGCGCGCACCCGCGCGGCGACCAGTGAAGGGTCGATGTCGACGAGGAGGTCGCCTTGTTTCACGCGGTCGCCAACGCGAACGACCACGCGTCGGACCTCACCCGAAGCCCCCGCGGCCAGCCGCGCATGCTGAAGCGCAGAGACGTCCCCGAGAAAAGACCACTCGGCCTGAATGCTTCCCGACCGCACCTGGTCGACCCACACACGGGCCGGCGGCGGACCGCTCGATCCGCTCTTGGCCGGCGCCTCGCCCTCGCATCCCAAGGGTGCGATCAGCAGCCCGACGAGCACCACGCGCGAAACGCTGGAAACGGCCGAAATCATCGCAAAAATTTAGCCCGCCGGGCCCTTTTGACAAGTGAACCGACCTGACTATATTGCCGCTCCCTATCGCGGGGTGGAGCAGTTTGGTAGCTCGTCGGGCTCATAACCCGAAGGTCGTCGGTTCAAATCCGGCCCCCGCAACCAACGAAGTCGGGCACTTAGCGAATTGGCTAGGTGCCTTTCTTTTTGTTCGGTGCCTTAACGGTGCCACGAGGTGTCACGGTGCATCGAAATCCGTCGCCTGAGCGACGCATGAATCGCCGGAAAACGTTGGGTTTTCGATCTTGTCTACACGGAAGCCACGCGACCTTCCGGGTGCACAATCCGAAGGTCGTCGCGCTCGCGAAACATCCACGGCAACGTAGGTCCGCCCAGCGCTCAGGTACAAACAGCTCTGGTACGAAGAGGTCCCAGCCGATCTGACCGTCGTAGTTCCTAATCGACGAGCGCTTCGCAGCCTGTTCCCTCGAGCAGGCCGTCTACGGCGGCTCGGTCGGAGCTCGAGAGCTTGCTGTATTCGTCTCGTACCCACGCTAGGCATTTGCGCTGGTAGGGGAAAGGATCTTGCACCCAGGTCGTACCGTCGACTTCCGTTAGAACCTCGGCGCGCCCTTCGTCGAGCGCTTTTTCGTTGGCAAGCATGACCGGCACATAGGTGCGACCCATTTCGGCGAGCAGGGCGAGAAGGGTTTCGGGGATCGAATCGCGTTTGACCCAATCGTGTTCGGTGCATGCGGCGCCGGAGAGGTCTTCGGCGTGCTCGACCCATGCGAAGACGCGAGGCGCGTGCTCTAAGGCAAGCGCCATCGGCGTCGGATCGAACTGGGTGAGCTGCGTGAGTTGGCCGAACACCGCGAAGTCGGATGCGCCCGGCCGGGCTCCCATCAGAAACGCATGGCGTTCGAGGTGGGCGCTCAACAACTTCAAGAATCGCAGGTAGCTCGACTCGATAAGCGTCTTGGTGGCTTCGTTGGAGCCAACCACGTGGAGGCGGTCCGTTTGCCGTTTCGTGAACATTCTGGTGAAATGCTCCGCCGCCTCGGGGGCAAGCTGGGTGTCTAGAGCCAAGGGCAGAATCCTGCCCGCCTTTTCGATGTCTCGCGGATGGTCCCAGCGGAAATGCATCACTGATTTGGTTAGCCATTCGTCGGCATACTCTTCGAGGAGGTAGTCGATGAATGCGACCACGGGATCGCCTGGAAGCACGCTTCTTCCAGCGTGCTCGCGCTCGAGTCGCCGAATGATGAACGTGGAGTCGACCACCGCTTGGAGTGCACCGGTCTCATCCGGCCAGTAGAACGTGGGGGCGAGGCCGACGTTTGCCGCTCCGAGCCCATCGCGTCGGAAAGCGGGCATGCTCATCGACGCCCCCATGCCAGCCGCCGCGGGTACACCGATCAGAAACTCGTACGGAATGCGCCGGAACCGAAGCAGAGCGAGCATCTTTCGCGTGTAGGGGGAGTTCGGGACTCCCTGCAAGAGGACCGGTGACGTCATGACGAGGCTCAGTTCACGGGTACAGTCATGCTCGTGTCGTCAACGGCAACCACAAGCTCGCCCCCATAGATCGCCGAGATCGGCGCGCGAAACCAGAACAACGAGATCAGGGTGAGCGAGACGATGAGCGCAAAGCGCTTGGTGGCTGAGTTTCCTGCCGAATGGGTTTTCATGGTCGCCTCCTCGCGGCTTGCCTTCTTACACTATTGACAGTAAGAACGCCAATACTATAAGGGCTGGGAGAGGATTCTGATGCCGACGGCGCGCCCTGACTTCGCCACCGAGATGGTGGGCGCACAGGAGCTCCACATGGAGATCCTGGAGCCCGCGAGCCGAAACGTCTGGCAGTCGCTCGAGCCTGTCACCCGGGCCGAGTACGACGCGTTCCGGCTGGAGGCGGGCTTCGTGAAGGTCGGCATCGGCCGCGGCGCCATGGACGAGCACTGGTTCGACCGCTCGCCCGGCGCGAACGCATCCGGCCCGATGGAGGTGCGCAAGTTCGGTGGCCGCGAGTTTGGCCTCTGCGCCCGTCCCGCGTCGGCGCCAGAGCTCCTCTTCGGTCCCGATGGCCCGCGCCGACTTCTGGTCGAAAAGCACCACGTGATGCGCTTCACCGCCGGACGCGCGATCCCGGTGCTGGTCCTGCCCGAAGGCACCGAATACGTGCACGTGATTGACGGCGGAAGCGGCGAGCCGGCACTCCAGTTGCCCGAAGGCTGGCGTCTGCGCCAGGTCTCTCTCGACGAGGACTGGATCGTACGCCTACCCCATCCGGCGACGGTCTTCTTCTTCCCGAGGGGAGACAGCTTCCAGGGACCGATCCCGGCCAATCCCGACCGCAGCTTCTAAAATGCGAGCCTTAGCGAAAAGCCTTGCGGTCCCACGCTCAGGTCGAGGTCAAGCCGATCGTCGGGACCCGTATCGTAGTACTTCCCGGAGCAGGCCATGCCTCGGTACTCTTCCCAGGCGGGGCGTGCGTTTTTGGGGGCGGTGAGTACTGCGGCGGTCGAGATGACGGGCGGGAGAATAAACATCAGTGCGGTGACCTCGGGGCTCGAGCCTGTCCACCTGACGGCCTTGACCGTGCCGCCAACCACGGCGTACACGGTGCTGAAGAGGACGGTGCCCGGCCCGCCGTTGAACGTCTCGATCTTGGCGTTTTGCTCCAGCTTTTGGGTCGCATAAAGCAGCTTTGCCCGGCGTTGCGCCTCGGTTTCGTCCGGCATCCGTCGAATACGCTTGAGGCCCCATGCCCCTGGCATCGGCGTGAGCAACAGGCGCGCCGACGCGAAATACCCGCCTGCGGCTATGTACGCCGAGGCAAACTTATCCGGGGTTCGGCCCTCGCGCGCGGCGATGATGGCGGTCGTCGTGACGGCCGTGGCGAGGGCCGCCGTGCCGACCGACCACCCTATGCGCCAGCCCATCGCCTTATTTTTGCCCTTGGCGAACGTCTTTTCGATCTTGTCGATACGATAGCGGACCTCGTCGTCGCTTAGATCTTCGATGCAATGGTACGCATCCTGTGCGTGAGCGGCGTTTCCGCTGACCGCGGCGAGGACGCAGGCTACGGCGAGGTAGCGAAGCAGCCTAGTGGCTACGGGTGGTCGTACGGCGTCGCGCATTCACTCGCCCCACCGGTATGAGAAGTCCCACATCAGGAAGTTGCCGTACGCCTCGTACCGTCCCGGGCCGCCGCAATTCGAGCATTCCGTGAGGAACCGCGTTTGATAATCGGCACCAAGATCCTCTTCGGTGATCGTGGTTCCCGACCAGGCGTAGGCGTACGCCACGTTCATCTGCCACGGGCCGTGATTGTATCCTGTGCCAAACGTCACCGCGTAGGCCGGCGCGGGCGGCGAACCTCCCGGGGTCGGATATCGTCGGCTCGTACTGCGGTTGTTGTAGGCGAAGCCCAGGCGGACCGGCAACCGGTTGTCGAAGAACCGGTATTCAATGCCGACCCGCACGTAGTAGTGGTCTTTCCAGTCCAAAGTGTTGGTCACCTGATCCTGGCCGAGCGCTTCGAGGAGCGGGGGCACCGGCTGGGGCCGCAGCAGGATGGCTTGGTTTTGTGAGTTGAAGAGCCATTCGAAGTCGCCAACGAAGGAGAAGTCGCCAAAGTCCAACCGAATCCCCCCACCAAGACGCGTCGGAAGCGTGAGCGTCGCGCTTATCGAGTCGAGCGCCTCGCCGACGAGCTCTCCTCCGTCGCCGTCGACGTTGACGTCGATCTTGTGTCGATATGCGAAACCAACCGTCAGATGTTTGGTGGGTTCGGTCCATTGGAAGCCCACTCGAAAGCCCGTGAAGTCCCCTCCCTGGGCCCTAATCGAGACATCTGGAAACGCTTCGCGGCTTCGTGTGAGCCGTGCAAACGTCATGCGATAGCTCGCGCCGATTCGAAGGCCGATGGAATCGACGTTGATCGCCAAGCCGACCCCCGTTTCGAGAAAGAAGATCTCGGTCTCGTCCTTCGTCGTCGTTGGGTCGTC
>JAHELW010000139.1 GCA_024643985.1 Myxococcales bacterium
GAAATCGGGAAGGTTTGCTGAACACACGGCGCCAGCTCGCCGGAGGCGATCCAGCGCGCGAGCTGCTCGAGGTCGGCCTCCCGGGATTGCACGGTCACGAACGCGCAGCGTCTGCTCGTCAGAAGGCTTTGGAGAAAGCCACCAAGGAAACCTAGCGACGGCAGGAGCGTTACGTAGGCGCCTCCTCGGTTCAGGAGGTGCTTCGTCTTGCCGAACGACGACATCGAGGCCGCGTCGAGCAAGACGTCGAAAGAGCCGTCGATCGCTTCGACCGGAGTCGCTCGATAGTCGATGACCTCCGCCGCGCCGAGGCTCCGTACGAAGTCGGCCTTGGCCGCGCTCGCGGTGCCCCAGACCTCTGCCCCGAGGAGCCGCGCGATCTGCACGGCATAGCTTCCGACCCCTCCCGAGGCGCCGTTGACGAGCACGCGCTGACCGGCCTGGAGCCGGCCCCTGTCACGGAGCCCTTGAAGAGCCGTGCATCCGACCGTGGCGGCCGCCGCGGCGTGCTCGTGGGGAACGCTCTCCGGCTTGACGCCTACCGACCCTGGTTTGACCGCGACGAGCTCGGCGAGGCTTCCCTGACGCGTCGTCGGCGAATAAGGAAGATGTCCGAAAACCGCGTCGCCGACCGAGCGCGTGGTGACGCCCGCGCCGACCTCCTCGACGACTCCACTGAAATCGAAGCCGACTGCCATGGGGAACTTCCTCGCGTGGATGAACCCGCCGCCGTCCCTGCCGGTACACACTTTGACGTCGGCGGGGTTCACGGAGGAAGCGTGCACGCGCACGAGGATCTCGTCGCGGCCTAGCCTTGGCGCCGGCAGCTCGCCGAGCACGACGCTATCGACCGGTCCGTTCTTCTCGAGAATTGCTGCCCGCATTGGCCCTTCTTTCTATATCCGCTGCACGCTGGTTTGAGGCTTTTCCGGCACGCTCTCCGACTTGAGCCAACGGAAGTAGACGAACCCGCGAGGCTTGCCTGTGGTGCTCACCCAGTTGGGCCGGCCCGGGTCGCGATGAGAGACCCAGAGCTCCCAGCTTCCATCGTCCTTCAGCTCCACCTCGGTGCTACTGAGCGCACACGGGTGATGCGCATAGTCGTAGGTCTGGAGGTAGGGGTTCCACAGGTGCACGCTCCAGTACAAGCATTCCGGAGAGCGTCCTCTGATGACGAGCGCTTCGTCGTCCGCCAGCCGGAAGAAGCCGAACGAGTGATGGTTGTCCGGTGTTGACAAATGCCCCGTGTCGGCGGAGGCCTGCCTCGGAGAGCTCAACTTGTTGTAGGCCGGCGGGATCGGCGGGAGCGGAATCGGCGTGATCTTGAACCAACCTTTGAGGAACTGTTCGAGATTGCGAATGCGCCCGCCCATCTCGTCGCCGGTCAGCATCGGCGGCACCGGAGGAGGATCGTCGGGCTCGATCGACTGCTCCCCCGGGTCGTTCTGCATGTCGTCCTTGTCGAGATAGTACCTGCGAACGAGCACGCAGCTCGCCGTAGCGTCCGTCGCCAACTCGTTCGTGTCCGCTCCAGCATCGTCCGCGCCGATGTGAAGCTCGAAGGTGCCGTCGGCGTCGACCTCGAGCTCGGGCGTCGAGACGTTGCTGACGATGTGAAACTTCTTCGGCGTGTCGCCGCCGTAGATCGTGAAGGCGAGGTACGCTGCGCTCCCAATCGTCCCGCGAATCCTATAGCCCTTTCCACGGTTGAGCGGAGCGAAGTAGTAGAGCGCGTCGGCGTTGTCACCGCCGATCTTTCGAATCGGAGACATGAGCTTCACGAAGTGCGGATCATCCGGCGAGTTGTGAATGTAGCAGTCGAGGCCGACGGCCAAGAGATCGAGCATCGCGGAATAGCCTTCCGCGAGCTCGTTGTCGCGGGTGAGCAGCCGACGCCAGCGGAACTTCCTTTCGTAGCTTCGAAGCAGATCGACGAGGTCACCGAAGGCCTTGGCATCGGGACGCCGAATCAGTGCGTGCATCGGTCCTTTCAATGTTTCCTCACTTCCAGATGACCGGCCGCCTCCAACCAGTGCACGGCGTCGGCGATCGACTGCCCGACGTCGCGAAACGTCACGCCCATGTCGATCAGGGTCTTCGAATTCGGCACGGAATCCCAGCGAGTAATGTAGGCCGCCGCTTCTGCCGTCAACGGGAGCTCGATGGGGACCACGCGCCGGGCGAGGTCGAGAACACGGCCGGTGACGCGGAGCGCCGGAGCCGGGACCCGGATCGCCCGAAGAGATCGGCCTGCCGCTTGCTCCAGCGTCTCTGCAAGCTGGGGCCATGAAAGAAACGTCCCCGCCGCCAGGTAGCGCGCGGGTCCCGGCGCCGCCTCGACGATTCGAGCCTGCGCGACCGCTAGATCGCGAGCGTCGACGAGCTGCATGCCTCCGGTGGTGATGGGAATGAAGTCCTGAACGAAGGCGCGAAGCGCATTCATCGACTCGGTCAGGCCCGGGTCATCGGGTCCGATGATGGCGCCCGGATAGACGATCTTGACGGGATGGCCTTCCGCTTGAAGGGAGCGCGCGTAGCGGTCGGCAACGACTTTCGACTGACCGTAGGGGTGCTCGGAGTCGCGAGGCTTCGAGGATTCGGTCAGCGTGCTCCCGTCCCCGCGAAACAACGTGGCAAGCGAGGATACGTGCACGATCCGCGAAACGCCGCACTCGACCGCCGCACCGAGGACGTTTTGAACCCCGCCAACGTTGGCCTCGAGAAGCGCCTCGGGATCCCCGGGCTTGCCGACCGCCACCACGGCCGCGCAGTGGATGAGCGCGTCGCAGCCTTCGACCGCCTGCTGAACCGATGTCCGGTCGGCGATATCCCCCACCGCGAGCTCGAGCTGGCAAGCCTGGCGGCCAAATACCCGCCGAGCCTTCTCGGGGCCTCGGATGAAGGCCCGAACGCGGTGCCCGGCGTCGAGCAGGGCCCGAACGGTATGGGATCCCGTGAGTCCGGTCGCCCCGGTCACCATCACTCTCAGGCGGTTTTCGGGCACTTTCGCGGTTCTTTCGTAGCCGAAAGGGCGTGTCTTGTGGTTTAGTCCCCGCAGCTTTGCCCAGCGACTGGAGAGAATCAATGAACCTTCGATTAGCCGCCGCCTGCCTTTTCGTCGGTGTGCTGACCCCGGCTTTCGCAAGCGCGAACCCGGAGCCCACCGCGTACGACACTCGCAGCATCTCGATGGGGCTCACCGGGACCACCTACATGGAGCGGGCCTCGGCGCTCGTGCTGAACCCGGCCAACATGGAAGGCATCGAAAAGCTCGGCTTCACGTTGAATTTTACCGCGTTGTTCACGCGCCAAATCGCCCCGATTCAAGGGCCGAACACGGACGGCAGGTCGAGCCTCGGTTTTGGTCCGATTCCATCGGGCTTCATCGCGGGCCGCATCGCACCGCGGGTCGTGTTCGGCGCAGGGCTCGTCATCGAAACCGGCTACGGGTCCTCGTTCGACAACGTGATCTGTCTCGACGGCGATCCGGTCGGCGGCCCGCCGGACTACACGCCGACCACGGACCCGGCGCAGTGCACCAACCCAGACCCCCAAGACCTCAACGTCACCTTCTTCGTCGGCGAGGCGTCGATCGGAACCTCGTACAAGATTCACGAGAAGTTCTGGCTCGGCGTCGCACTGCGGCTTCCCTTTTCGAAGCAGGTTGCCGACCTCTGGCAGAACGTCGGGGCCGCGCTCGACACCGTCCAGTACGGCCAGGTCAAGAACGATTTGAGCGGCGTCGGATTCCCGTCGCCGCGCATCGGGTTCCAGATCAAGCCGCATCGCAAAGTCGGCATCGGCATCATGTACCGCATGTGGTCGCGAATTAAGCTGACCGGCGAAACCGAGACGTCGATCCTCCCGCCGAACCCCGACGGAAGCACACGCATTCTGAACTCCACCGCCGATTGGAACATCCCTCATGCGCTCCAGTTTGGCGTCGCATACAAGGCCAACGCGCGGCTCCTGCTCGCGTGGGAGCTTCGTCTGCAGTTCCATGGCGCGAAGAACCAAGGCAACCTCAACCAGACCGTAACGGCGAACGACCCGGGGAGCGCCCTGCAGATCGAAACCGTGGTCGGCTTCGGATGGAAAACGGTATGGAGCGCCAAATTCGGGGTCGAGTATCGATTCAGGAAGCTCGACCTCATGTCGTTCCGCGGAGGGCTCAACGTCGCCGAGGCTGCGGCGACCGAGCCCTGGGCGCAGTACTTCACCCCGCCGCCCGGCGTCAGCGTCACCGGCATGTTTGGCTTCGGCTTCTACTGGAACGACCGAAACGATCCGACCATCAAGGATAAATACCTCCTCGACATCGGGACGTTGATTTCCTACAGCGGAACCAAAATCGGCGACGATCACATCGGCACGGAGCTTGCCGTGCCGGGGGGAACCGACAGCGAGATCCTTTGCTCGGACGACCAGGTCGTACGCACGGGCTGCCCCGGGCAGATCGGCGTCTTCACCTATTGGGCATCGGTGTCGTTCACGCTTCAGTACTAGCCGCGCGCTCGGCTCAGCGAACCAGATCGAAGTGCCCGCTGAAGTCGCCCATGTCGCCGAATTGGTCTCCCATGTCCATCGCGCGGCCAATCGTGCTGTAGAGGTCGACGTCCGAACGGCCGTCGTAGTCGAAGATGCCACTTTGAATGCGGCCGCCGCCCCCGGCGAGCCAGTAGGTCATGTAGTCGACGTGGTGCTGATTGTCGGTGGCCGTGCCGAGCTCCGTTCCGATGAGGACGAGAGTGTTGTCGAGCAGGGTGCCGCCCTCCGGATCCGGCCACGCTGGGTCGTCGAGCTGTTCGAGGAAATAGGCGACCTTCTGCATGAGCCACTGGAGGCAGACGTCGAACCCATTCTCGTTCGCCCGAGTCCACGGGTGTGCGAGAATGTGCGGGCTTTCCGTGATGCCCTGCGCGCGAAGCTCGGGAATCGGATACCGGTCTCCGCCGCCGGAGCATCCCATCGTTCCGAAACGGGTGATGCCGCACCGTAGGGCCATGGCGAAGAGGTTGGAGTTGAGCTCCCAGATCTCGTTCCAGTTCGCGCCGCCGGAGCCGTAATAGAAGGAGTCGTCGCCGGGGCATAGAGCGGCCGTGCAGTCCTGACTCGGCGTGAGGTCGGGCGGCGGTGCCGGCGCATCACAGTCGATCGGCGGAATCTCGCCGTCGATTTCGACGGAGCGCCGCTCGAGCGACCGCACGAGGTCGAGATGATCCGCGATGAGCGCTCGGACACCTAGGCTGTAGGGCGAACGACCCCCCGACAGCTCTTGGTACTGATCGACGACGGAATCGAGAACGCTGTTTCGATAGCGAATGGCGCGGCGCTCCTCGTCGCTCAGCCCGCCGCCACCTGGGTCGGGCGGCATGAAGCTTCCGAATATCGCATCGAAGACGTCGAGCGGACGAAGCAGCTCGTCGTTCGGCTGATTGACGCCGCGCCAGCTGTGGAACCAACGCGTCGCGGGGTTTCCTCCCGTGACTGCGGTGTGCATGTTGATGTTGAGCAGCAGTGAGTCCGGTGCGAACGTCCGGTGAGCTTTGTTGTCGAGCGACTCGCCGCCTGCGGTGGACTCGCTCGGGGCATGGACACCTTTTCCGAAGCGCGCCGTTCCTTTGTAGTGGAGTGCCGCACCGCCGCCTTCGTTCAGCTGGAGGCCGCGGACCATCGCCAGCTTCGACTCAAAGGGCGCGAGAGGAGCGATGACGTGCCCGCCGTAGCCACCTTCGACGAACTTCTTCGGCATGCCGTTGCCGAAAAACAAAGAGACGTAGCGGGGCGGAGCGACCCCGGGTGCGGCGGAAGCAAACCGGGTCATCGTCGCAGAGAGCGGCAGCCCAATGGCGACGGTCCCTGCCCCGCGAAGGAAGTGTCGGCGGGTCAGCCTGCTCATGGGGCGACCTCCACGATGCGGAGCTCCGGATGAGACGCGATCGCACGAATCAAGCTTCGATAGGTGCGCCCCCCAGCCGAGAAGCTCGCATAGACGTCGGCGAGCAGGCCGTTGTCGGCGTTGCCGAGCTTTCGACCATAGGCGTGCTGGAGGCTCTTCTTGGCCACGCACTGCGCGATGGTCTCGCTCTCGCTGAGCGCGGCGGCAAACTCGGCGACGTTTGAATAGTCGACCTGCACGTCCCCGAGGTCGACGCTCCCGCCACCGGGCAATGCATTACCAAACTCGTCCTCGGTGATGTACTGCCCCGCTGCGCCGTACTGCTCGAAAGCCAAGCCCAGGGGATCGAACATCCCGTGGCAGCTCCGGCAGAGGTCGTTTTCACTTTGCGTCGCGAAGCGCTCCCGCTGGCTGAGCCCGCTGGTTTCCGGCACCGCATTTTCGCTGATCGCCGCCTGAAGCTCCGGGGTATCGGGCGGTGCGACGCCCATGCAGAAGAGGTCGTTCAGGACGAAAAGACCCCGGTCGATCATCGAGCTCGCCGGATTGATCGTGCGCGCAGCCATGACGCTCGCATTCGTGAGAAAGCCGACGCGTTCGGAAACCTCGGTGAGGTCGTACGTCGCGAAGCCGCTCTCGAGCGGCAAAAGCCCGTAGAAGCTCGCGAGCTCGCCGGACAGCTCGGTCTGCTTCGAGTTGAAGAGCTCCATCATGTCGGCGTCTTCGTCCCAGACCAGGCGTTCGAACAGCCGATACGTTTCCTCTTTCATGTCCGAGCCCAGCGCAAAAGAATCTGGAATCGCGTCGAGGTAGAGCCACTGTTCGACGTACTGACGCAAGGCACGGCGTGCCCGAGAATCGGCCAGCAACCGCTCGACCTGTGCGTCGACCTCGTCGGCAAGCGTACCGGCCGCGGCAAGGCCGAGAAGCTCTTCGTCGGGCGCTGCGTTCCACACCAGGAACGAGAGCCGCGTTGCGAGCTCGTAGGAATCGATCTCGCGCCTTTCCCCGGCATTGCTTCCGCTCTGCGACTCCAACCGATAGAGGAACCGCGGCGACTGGAGCATGGCACGCATGACCAGCGCCGCGCCGGCCTCGAAGTCCTCCCCCTCCTCCTGCGCGATCGTGAACAAACGCAGAAAGAGAGGGCGCTCCGCGTCGGCTACCGGATGGCGAAGAAGCAGAAGCCCCATGCCTTCGACGAAGCTCTCGTAGCAGCCCGCGTTCATGTCGGTGCACGAGGCGTAGCGGCCCACGAAGCTCGGCACGTCAGCTCGGGCCACCGCGTCTTCGGCGATGGCATCGTATGCGGCGACGCGCGCCGGGCTCAGGAGGAGGTCCTGCGCCGAATTGCGAAAGCCCTCGGGCACGCGCGCGTCGCGCGGGAGGTCGTAGGCGCCCCGCTCGAGGTCGACTCCGAGCACGACTTCGATCGAGTTGAAGAGCTCCTCGCGCGTGAGACGGCGGCCGACCGCAGGACCGAGGCTCACGTTGCGCGCCTCCGGCCCGACGATGTCCCGAGGATCGTCCGTGCCGGCATCGCTTCCGATCTGGCCGTCGCAGCTCGCGAGTGCGAGAGCCGCGATCGCTCCGACCAGCGTGCACAGACGTGCAGCGCTTCCCCGTGAGTCGAGCCTAAACATCGATAGACACCCTGAAGGGTTAATATGACCGGCATCGCGCTGGGATTCAATCACCCCTTTCGGCGTGTGAGCTAGATCACCTCTGCCAGCCATGAAGACCGCCATCGTCACGGGAGCCAGCGGGGCCATCGGCTCTGCCATCGCACAAGGCGTCGCCGCGACGGCTGGTTACCGCGTGGTTCTCGTGTGCAGGGACGAGGACAAAGCGCGACGGACGCGCTCTGCCGTTCAGCGTGCGAGCGGCAACCGTGACGTGCGCTACGAGATCGCGGATCTCTGCCGGCCGCACGAAGTGGCGGCGCTCGGCTCCCGGTGGGTCGGACCGCTCGACGTCTTGGTCAACAATGCAGCCGTGGCGCCTCGACGCAGAAGGACGACTCCGGAGGGCATCGAGCTTCAGCTCGCCACGAACGTCATGAGCTACGTGTGGATGATGGAGGCGTTTCGCGACGCGCTTCGACGCGCGGCGCCCTCTCGAGTCGTGAACGTAGCGAGCTACTGGGCGGGCGATCTCGACCTGTCCGACCTTCAGTTCGAGCGGCGCACCTACGACAACGATCGGGCGTATCGGCAGTCGAAGCAGGCCAACCGGATGCTCACGGTTGCGTACGCCGAGCGATTCGCGGACGACGGCATCGCAGTCAACGCGTGCCATCCCGGAGATGTCCGCTCGCAGCTCAGCCGTGACCTCGGTTTCGGTGGGCACGAGAGTGCGGAGCAGGCTGCGCGCACGCCGGTCTGGCTCGCAACTCAGGGGGTCAGCGGCGACGTGACGGGAAGGTACTTCGCGGACATGCAGGAAGCCGAATGCCGTTTCGGAAAGAATGCCGAAGCCGTCGAGGCGCTCTACGAGGCTGTGCATCGCCTGCAAGTGTCGTAGACTCTTTTACGGAAGGATGGTGTCCGGTGAGCCTCGGTGAGTACGTCGAGCCCTCCAATGGGTTGCTCCGGGATGTGATGATGGCGCACGGCGGCTTTGCGGCGTGGAATCGCGCCAGGACGGTGCGCGCCGTCATGTCCACGGGCGGCGCCCTCTTTCTCATGCGCACCACACGCGACGCTTTCCGGCAGACCGAGGTCGTGATGGATCTGCGGTCTCCGCGGACGGAGATCCGGGACTTCCCTCGAAGGGGAAGCACCGGATTCTTCGAGCCCGCGCGCGTTTGGATCGA
>JAHELW010000140.1 GCA_024643985.1 Myxococcales bacterium
TCGAGTTCGTCTGCGAAGCTGCGGAATAGGCGGACCCCTGCTAGCATCGGCCACGCGTGGCCGACGCAGGGCGAAAGCTGAGCTTTGCCGCTTGGGTCTGGGTGCTAGTCGCGGGCTTGGCGGCGTTCGAGCTCGCGGCGCACCGTGCGATTCTCGCCGCGGTTCCCTCGGAACGCTCCTGGGAAGAGGCGTCTCTCTTCGTGCGGTCGCGTTTTCAGCCGTCGGATCGAATCGTGGCGTCGCCCGGCTGGGTCGACCCGATCGTTCGTCACCATCTCGGGGATCTGCCGTCGCCGCGGAACGCAGCGCCTCCCGATCTCGCGGGGGTCGAAAGGGTTTGGGAGCTCGGCATTCGGGGCGCGACCCACCGAGAGGACGCCCCGGCCGTCGAGCACGAATTCGGCGGTGTCCGGGTGCGAATGTGGCCCATCGACTCGCCCCGTCTCGTCCATGATTTCGTCGAGTACCTTCGGACTGCGCACGTGGCGATGAGAACGGAAGACGGCCTTCGACCTTGTCCCTGGTCCCGGGCGCGACCCGACCCGGGCGGGCTCGAACGCGGACCCATGATGCCGGCGGAGCGATTCATCTGCGATCGAAGCCGTCCGTGGCTCTGGGTCGGCGCCACGGTGCTCGCGGATCTCGACCTCGAGCCGAGACGCTGCATCTGGCAACATCCCGCGGGGGACCACCCGATTCGAACCGAGTTCTTCGACGTTCCGATCGGCGAGCGGCTCGTCGTCCATGCCGGGATCGACTACCAGGTCGCCCGACGGCGAAACTACGCGCCCGTCACGCTTTCGGTGTGGATCGACGGAGAGCAGGTCGGAGCGCTCGTACACCACGACGGCGACGGATGGTCGGAGCTTCGAGTCGACACCTCTTCTCGCACCCGGCGCCGATCCACGGTTGCTTTCGAGACGACGACGCCGGACCCGAGCGCGCGGCTCTTCTGCTACTCGGCATCGATTCAAGCGGAGAAGGTCGATGAATGACGCGCGGCGATTGACGCCCGGTGACCACTTTCTCGGCGCGAGCCTGTGCGTCTTCTACGTCGTGGTCCTTCTCGCCACCGCTCCCGATCTCGCGATGTCCCGCGACGAGAGCTTCTACGTCCATGCCGCGAAGAGCTATGCCGCGTGGGTCACCGAGCTGTTCACCGAGCCCGCGTCCGCCCTCGAGCCGGAGGCGATCGATCGGGCCTGGCGATACAACTGGGAGCATCCCGCCTGGATGAAGCTGATGTTTGCTTCGAGCTGGCTCGCCCACGAGCGGCTCGGATGGTTCGACCGCGAGTCCACCGCATTTCGATTTCCCGGGATGCTGACGGCGGGTCTTCTCCTCTGGCTGATTTACGCGTGGGGCGCGTCCGTGATGAAACGGGGTGGAGCGCTGTTCGCATCCGTCGCGTTCGCGTCGATGCCTCGCGTCTTCTACCACAGCCACCTCGACTGCTTCGATGTCCCGATCGCGTTCTTCACGATGCTCACCGCGTATGCGTATTGGCGCTCCCTCGAAGACCGGCGCTGGATTCCCTGGGTCGGCCTGATTTTCGGGATCGCGCTCGCGACCAAGCACAACAGCTGGATGCTTCCAGCGATCTTTCTCGTGCACTTCGCCTGGGTTCGCCTCGACCAGGCGCGATCGATGCGCCCGGACCGCGCTTCGTTCGCCTGGCTTCCTGCAATGCTGGTCCTCGGGCCGCTCGTCTTCTTCGCGACCTGGCCGTGGCTCTGGCACGACACGTGGAACCGGGTCGGCGCCTACGTCGGCTTTCATCTCGAACACGTTCACTACACCTATCAGTACCTCGGGGTCAGCTACTTCGAGCCTCCTCTACCGCTGTCGGTCCCGTTCGTCATGACGCTGTTCACCGTGTCGCTTCCAGTCTTGGCGCTGTGTGTGCTGGGACTTCTCCACCAGCGTCACGAGCTGCGCCTGCCTTGGTCGACCATGCCGGGAGATAGTCCGAGCCGCCGCACCGACGTCCTGTGGCTCGGTTGCCTGCTCGCCCCGCTGCTTGCGATCGCGCTGCCTACGTCGCCGATTTTCGGCGGGACGAAACACTGGCTGCCCGCGTATCCGTTCCTTGCGCTGTTTGCCGGGCGGGGTTTGCTCGCCGTGGTCGAGCGCGCCGAGCTGAGGGCTTGGACGGGTCGCCGCGCCCCATCTATCGCGTTCGCGGTGTTCTGCCTGCTCCCCGGTGCGGTCCAAGCTGCACACAGTCACCCCTTCGGCCTCTCCCACTACATGCCGATTGCGGGCGGGGCTCCCGGCGCCGCGGACCTCGGGATGAATCGACAGTTCTGGGGCTTCACGACGGGCAGTCTCACCGACTGGCTCGTCGAACGGCTTCCCGACGGCGGTTCGGTGTGGCTTTGCGACACGACGCACGGCGCTTGGGCCATGCTTCGAGCGGACGGGGTGATTCCCGGCAACGTTCGAGCCGCGCGCTCGATGCACGAAGCCGACTTCGCCCTGGTGCACCACGAGCGACACTTTGCCGAGGTCGACTACCAGGTGTGGGTCGCGTACGGCACGACCCGGCCCGTGCACGTGCTCCGATACGACGGTGTCCCGATCATCTCCGTCTACGAAAACCGTGCTCGGGCCCGGGCTCGGGACGACTAAAGAGGGCGCTGCCCGGCTTTCGCGATGCCGTCACGGGCTTTGTTCATCAGCGCGATCAGGCTCTCGACGATTCCGATGATCACGTACGCCGCGAGAAGCCAAACCAGCGCCATCGACGGGTGGACCCGCAGGGCGATCCATACGGTGACGCCGAGCGCACCGGAGATGAGAAACACCGTCCGCCAGTTGAGGCGAAGGTCTTTGAAGGAACGAAACGGCATCGAGCTCACCATGAAGACCGACAGCATGATGACGAGCGCCGAGATGATGATCGGCGTGAACGGCAGCTTTCCAGTCAGCGTGTTTGCGACGACGATCGAGATCAGGATGCCGGCGGCCGCCGGAATCGGGAGGCCCTGCATGTACTTGCCCGGGTGGTTGGGTTGGCCCTCGTCACTCGTCGAGACCACGTTGAAGCGCGCGAGGCGAACGGCCCCTGCCGCAACGAAGACGAAACCCACGAGCATTCCCGCCGTCCCGAGCTCGGAGAGGGACCAGTGATAGACCAAGACTGCGGGCGCGACTCCAAACGAAATCACGTCTGCGAGGGAATCGAGCTGCACTCCAATCGCGCTCTGCGTCTTGGTAAGTCGTGCGACGCGCCCATCGATGCCGTCGAAAAAGAGCGCGAAGATGATCAAGAGCGCAGCACGGTAGAACGTCTCGTCAGTCCGCGGCTGATCGGAGAGGAGGAGGATCGCGTAGAAACCACAAAGCACGCTCGAAAGCGTGAACAGATTGGGCAGGATGAAGAGGGTTTTGCGGAGGTCGACTCTCACAGACTATCTAGGCTAAGGGACGACGATTTCCCTGTCCACTCTCGGGATTTTTTCACGGAGTGACGCTCTGGGATACGGCTGCATGTAGGGCGCCAAGCCCGAGATTGCGCAAGCGCAGCTCGCCTCGCTCTTCGTAGAGCGCCTGCAGTCGGGTGGCGGCCCGCTCGGGGCGATCGGCGAGAAGCTCGAAAAGGGCTGCCGCTTCGTACGCGCCGGTCCCGCCGGCCTTTTGAAAGGAGACTAAAGCGTCCCGTCGATCTTCGAGTGGTTTGCCCCAGCCATGAAACGCAAGCCAACCCCAGTACGACTGAAGCTCGATGGCGGAAAAGCCGTCCACCAGCGGTTGGCGATGGATCGAGTTCCAGCGCGCTTTGTAGAGAGAGCGGATTGTGAGCTCGGGAGCGATCACCTCGCCGCCACGGATCAATTGATAGGTCCGTGCCACCTCGGTGAAGCCCCCTAAGAGGGCGACCTCCTCCTCGTTCTTCGGCTCGTGGTCTCCGTCGCAGAACGCCTCGGTTGCCTCTTCCACGGCTTGCGCGCGAAGCATCCCGAGCGCGGATCGGCCGTGGCGCTCGGCGAGCGCACGCGTGGCGTGGTGGATGGCAATTTGCCGGCGGTTGTAGTCGTCGATCGAGTAGGGAGGGTTGGCCTCTGCCCGTCCGTGGTCGAGGAAGAGCGATCGGAGGGCTTGCGCCTCCTCACTGTCGGGCGCCTCGGCTGCGAGCGCACGATCGAATCGAATTGCATCCGAAACCGCAGCTCGATCCAGAACGAGGCTCGGCATTTCCCAAGGGTTGACGGGCTGCGGGACCGCAAGCGTCGCCACGATCAGGCCAACCGCGAGGATCCAGCAAAGCAGCTTCAAGCCGGACTCGGTCACTGCCGCGAATGATATCACGGCGTGCGCGCCTGACCGCGTTTCCAACCCTGCTAGGCTTGTCGGGCGCATGTTGGTCCGCGTCCATTATTACGCCGCCGCGAAAGAGCTTGCCGGGTGCCAGAGCTCGACCTTCGAGTTTGCGGGAGCGAGCGTTCCGCAGGCCGAGCTTCGAAGAGCGGTCGGCGAGCGATATCCCTCGCTGGCCGACTTCCTCGAGCGGATGCGCCTCGCGGTCAACGGGGATTTCATCGATGCCTCAGAGGACCTCGTGGACGGCGACCGAGTCGACGTCCTGCCTCCCGTCGCGGGCGGTTCTACGGTCGTGCTTTGCGAGATCACCGATCGAGAGATCTCGCTCGACGCGGTCCTACGCGCCGTCTCGAATCCAGGTGCCGGCGGCGTCTGCATCTTTCACGGCGTCGTGCGGGACCACGCGGATGGCAAGTCGGTCTCGAGACTCGACTACGAGGCCCACGAGAGTCTCGCGGAAAAAGAGATGCGCCGCGTGTTGAGCGGCGTCGCCGATGAGCATCCGGGCGCACGCGTTGCAGCCGTCCACCGCGTGGGAACGCTTGCAGTTGGCGACGTCGCGGTCTGCGTTGCCGTCAGCGCGCCGCATCGAGACGAAGCGTTTTCCGCGTGCCGCAAAGCGATCGACCGAATCAAAGAAACCGTTCCCCTGTGGAAGAAGGAGTGGGGGCCCGGGGGCGAGGCGTATTGGGTCAATCTCGAGAGCTAGACTCCCGCGAGCTCGCGCAACTCCGCGATCAGCGAGTCGTCGAGGACGCCCACGCAGCTGAGGTAGGCGGTCCGCGGGTCGAAATATCTTCGGGCAGCTCGCTGAATGTCGCGCGCGGTCACGCTTGCTACCTGAGCAGCGACCACCTGGAGCTCTTCGGGTAGCCCGAAGAGGGCGCTTGCACCGACGAAGTGGGTCGTATCCTCGGGGTCGTCGCGCACCGTCCGAAGGTCCCAGAGGTGCCGCAGCTTGGCCTTGGCGATCTCCTCGTCGCTCGGCATTTCTTCGCGCAGATTTTCGATTAGCTCGAGCAGCGTTTCGACGAGCCTAGGCGCTTTTTGGTGCTCCACGGACGCCCCGAAATCGAAGACCCCGCAGTCTTCGAACGAATCATTGTCGGCAAATGCTTCGTACGCGAGCCCTCGCTCCTCGCAAACCGTCTGGTGGACGCGCGTGCTGAGGCCGTCGTCGAGGATGCGCGCCAAGAGAAGAAGCGCCGGCGCCTCGGGGCTCTTCACCCCTGGCGTGTGAAACGAAAGCCGCACGTCGGTCTGACTTCCTGGGTCGTGCACGTAGGCGAAGCGCGACCCGCCGCGCCCATGAGAGACACCCGCAGGCTGAATCGAGTCGCCGCGAGCCAGCCATTCGAAGCTGGCTGACACCGCCTTCCGAATGTCAGCATCGAAGCGGCCGGCAACGCACAGGACAGAGCCCTCGGCCGTGTAGTGCGTCGCGTGATGACGCCGAAGATCGGACGTTTCGAAGCGTTCGACGTTTACGAGCGGTCCGGGAATTGAAAATCCGAGGGGATGACCCGGGTAGAGAAGACTTCGACAGACGTTGTCGATGTCGATCTGTTGCCCCTCCTCGTTCAGATCTTCGAGGATTTCCTCTCGAATGATCTGCTTCTCGGTGGTGAGGTCGGTCAGCAGAGGCTGGCCCAACACCTCGGCCAGCAGCTCCACGCCCTCTGCGATCGTTTCCGGAGGCAAAGTCAGGTCGTAGCTCGTGAAGTCCACGTGGGTTGCAGCGTCGAGCGTGCCTCCGAGCCGCTCGATGGCGAGGCTCAGCTCGTGCGCGGCCGGATGTCTTTCGGTCCCCCGGTACAGCATGTGCTCGAGGAAGTGGCTCAGTCCGTTGGTCTTTGCGCTCTCGTACCGCGAGCCCACGCGGACGAAAAACGACGCCGTCGCCGACTGTATGTGCGGGAGAGGAATGAGACGTACTTGGAGCCCGTTGCCGAGCGTGAAGGACTCGGACGGCAGCGGCGCCAAGGTCTCCCCGCTAACTACGGCCATCCTGGGTAGGAAGCGGGTTCACGCGGAGCGCCTTTTCCTCCACGGCTTGGGCGCGAAGGCGCTGGATGTAGAGGTCGACCGCCTCTTTGCGCTTCAGTGTCTCGAGCAAGTCCCGGGTGGAGGCCTCGACGGCCTCGGTAAACGCTTCTCCGTCCGGTCGCGTACGATTGACCAGCCGAAAGATCACCCACTCGCGACCGATCTTCACCGGAGCGTCGGGGAATGTCTCACCCTCGGGCAGCGCAAACACGGAATCGAGCAGCGCAGAAGTCGAGAGGCCGGGAATGGGCGTATCCGCGCGGCCGAATTCGCCGGTTTCTTCGAGAGCGGGCGTCAGGGCGGATTCGCCGATTCGTTTGGCCGACGCAGCGAGCTTCTGCTGAACCACTCCCTCGTCGCCGCTCTGCCTCCACGCGGCGAGCGCTTCGTCGGCCGACTCGCGCGCGCGCGCGTCGAGCCAATCCGCGGCATAGAGGCCCTCGGCGATCTCGCGCTTCGCCTCGTCGACCGGGACGTCGCCCTCACGCACCGCCTGCACTTGTATCACGTGAAAACCATACGGCGTTTCGATGACCTCCGAGATCTCCCCGACCTCGAGCGCAAACAGCGCTTCGTCGAACGATTCGGGCATCGTGCCCTTTTTGAGGAACCCGATGTCGCCACCGCTTTTTGCCGTGATCTGGTCGTCGCTTTCTTTGCGGGCGAGCTTGGCGAAGTCCTCTCCGTCGGTCGCCCTTTTTCGCAGGCTCTCCGCTTTGGCCTTGGCCGCGGCTTGCTCCTCTTCGGCGGCGTAGCTTCCCGCTTTCACCAGGATGTGGCGCGCTCGAACCTGCTTTTCGAGATTCGTATAGCGGTGCTTGTTCGATTCGTATTCGGCGGTCAGTCGCGCCTCGTTGTCGGCGATCCATGCATCGAGAGCGGCTTGCGAGGACTCGGGCTTCTGTTTGGCGTAGTAGGCCGGGGTGAACCGTACGTACTGAATGGCGGCCGTATCGTTTTCTCGAACGTAATCGTCCCAAACTTCGCCATCGCTCACGGTAATCGAGGAGGCGACCAGCTCCCGCATCTTCGCCGCGAGCCTTTCATCGGCCTGCGCTTCGGCGAACTCGCCCACGCTACGCCTGAGCCCGTTCTGGATGTACCGTTCGGCCAGCTCCTTGTTGAAAGCACCGTCTTTGTCGGTGAACGAAACCGGGATCTCGCCTTGAGGAAGCATGGGGGGCGCGCCGGTTCCGAGGGATAGAAGGATCACACCCTCGTTGACGAAGCGAGCCATCACTTCGTCCGTGCTGATGTCGAATCCGACTTTGCGGGCCTCCCTTGCGAGGAGCGCACGGTCGATCAGCCCGTCGAGCACTAGCTGCGGCAGCCGCATCGAGCGCTGGGTTTCCTCGGGAAGCCTCCCGAAGTTGGCCACCGAGTAAGCCGCTTCGAAATCGCCGCGGCTCAGCGTCTGGTCGTAGACCCGAGCCAAGTACGACCCGCCGCCCGCGGCACATCCTTCGGCCTGGCCACCGCCAAACTGAAGAGCGAAAACCGCCGAAAGCAGCACCACCAGAAGAACGAGAAAGAATCCTTTGAGCTTGTCTACCATCGCGAAATGCCGATAAAAGAGGCCGAACCATAGAGGAGACCCCGGCATCCGGCAAACTCCGGTTTCGAGGGGGCCTGAGGGCTCGGGAGTTGGCGAGAAGCGGCGAGGATTCTACAATCCCGCGACGGGTGAGCCGAGCGCCCCCAGGGCGGGGCATTGGAGGGGAGTGTGACCGGGGCCTCGAGCCTACAACCGCTCAAGCAGAACGACAGGAAGTACGGCGTGATCGCGCTCTTGCTGCTCCTCGCGGCGGTCGGCCTCTGGTTCTTCATGAGCGACTGCGAGCCGAAACCCGAGGCCGAGGCGGTCGAGCCAGCACCCGAAGCCCCGTCCCGCGAGCAGTTCGCGCCGGAGATCGAGATTCCCGAGGAAGAGCTCGAGGCGCCCGGCGACGAAGCTGCCGACGAGGCTCCCGGGAAGCGCGCCTACACGCGACCGGAGGACTGGGAATGCAATGGCACGATCAACGCGGCTCAGGTCCGTGCGGTGATCCAAGGTGTGCCGAGCAAGCAAGTCCAGACCTGCTACGAGCGAGGGCTGAAGGGCAACAACCTGCTCCAGGGCTCGATGCAGGTCGAGCTGACGATCGGAGCAAGCGGAAGCGTCAAAGGGGTCTCCGTGAGTGGTTCCCTCGGCGATCGGCAGGTCTATGCCTGCGTCCGACGCGTGGCCAAGACGTGGCGCTTTTCCAAGCCGACGAACGGATGCGTTCGCATCAACGTTCCGTTCCAGATG
>JAHELW010000141.1:0-1875 GCA_024643985.1 Myxococcales bacterium
GATGGCGCCGCCCGAGCATTACATCCCCGTCGCGCAGGAAGCGGAAAAGCTCGGGTATCATGCCGTGGTGCTCCCGGACTCGATCTTCTTTTCCGAAGAGGTGAGCAAACCCTATCCGTACACGCAGGACGGGAGCCGGATGTGGGACGGCGAAACTCCTTGGATCGAGCCGATCGTAGGAGCGGCCGCCATGGCCGCTGCCACGGAGACGATCTTCTTCTACACGAGCGTCGTGAAGCTGCCGGTACGACACCCCGTGTTGATGGCGCGGCAGGTCGGATCGCTTGCGGTTCTCTCCAAAAACCGGTTCGGCTTCGGCGCGGGCCTCGGTTGGCTTCCGGAGGAGTTCAAGTGGTGTGGAACCGACTTCGAGACCCGCGGCAAGCGCATGGATGAGTGCCTCGAGATCCTCCGGCTCATCTGGGGCGGCGGCATGGTCGAGTACCACGGCGAGCACTACGACTTCGGAAAGATTCAGATGAGCCCGGCGCCGAGCCAGCCCATTCCGATCTACATCGGGGGCCATAGCCGACCGGGGCTCCGTCGCGCCGCGAAGTACGGCGATGGCTGGTCGTCGGCGATGCTGACTTCGAAGAAGCTGCTCGAGCTCATCGCGCAGATCGAGACCTTTCGAAAGGAGTACGGCCGCGACCACCTGCCGATGGAGTACCAGGCGGTCGTGACCGACGTGTGGGACGCCGACGGCTACAAGCGTCTCGAGGATGAAGGGGTCACCGACATCATCACGGTCCCATGGCTCCTGTACGGGACTCCCATGGTGGGAGGCACCCTACAGGGACGCATCGACGGCTTGAATCGGTTCGCGGACACCGTTATCGCCAAGATGCAATGAGCCTTTCGCCGCCGATCTTGGAGCGCGCTCGCGTCGAGCCCGTCGAGGACGAAGCCGCCTATCAGCTGGCAAATCTCGACGGCGCTGCGCTTCGCGAGGCTGCAAGCGCCCGTCGCGATCGCCGGTGGGGATCGACGCTGACGTACTCACCGAAGGTCTTCCTTCCCATCACGAACCTCTGCCGCAACCGCTGCGACTACTGCTCGTTTCGCAGATCGCCCGGCGATCCAGGCGAGTGGACCATGACCCCGGAGGAGGTTCGTTCGTGGCTTCACCGCGCCCGCGAGCAGGGTTGCGTCGAGGCGCTTCTTTGTCTGGGCGACACGCCGGAGACCGGCTTTCGGGAGTACCGGACGCTTCTACGGAGTTGGGGGCATGAACGAACGGTCGACTACCTCCGCTGGACGGCCGAGGAGGCGCTGCGGATCGGGCTCCTTCCACACACGAACGCCGGCATCTTGAGCCGCGAAGACATGGAGCTGCTTCGCCCCGTCAACGTGAGCCTCGGCTTGATGCTCGAAAACGTGAGCGAGCGGCTCTGCGAGACGGGAATGCCGCACCACCGCGCACCGGACAAGCGGCCCGCGCGGCGCATTCGGATGACACGTGAGGCGGGGGAGCTCCGAATCCCCTTCACCTCGGGGCTTCTCGTGGGAATTGGAGAGACCGCGGAGGAGCGGATCGCTACGATCCTGACGATTCGCCGCCTGCACCGGCAGCACGGGCACATCGGCGAGGTCATCGTGCAGAACTTTCGAGCGCACCCGGATACGCCGATGGGACTCGCGAAAGAGCCGACTGCCGACGAGCTTGCCCGGACCGTTGCGCTTGCGCGGCTGATCCTGGACGACGAGGTCAGCGTCCAGGCTCCCCCGAACCTGAATCCAGCGTCGGTGGGAGCCCTAATCGGTGCGGGGATCAACGACTTCGGCGGCATCTCGCCGGTGAGCCCCGACTACATCAATCCACGGCACCCGTGGCCTCATCTGGACCGACTCCGAAGCGCCTGCGAAGCGGAGGGT
>JAHELW010000141.1:1892-8648 GCA_024643985.1 Myxococcales bacterium
GACCTCCGCTCTCGAAACCTGCTTGCGGGACGTTTCGCCCGAGATCCGGTCGATTCTCGAACGGAGCTTGGATGGCGAAGAGCTCGCCGTCGTCGATGGCGTGGCGCTGAGCGAGGCCCGGGGAACCGACCTTCTTGCCCTTTGTCTCGTCGCAGACGAGCTTCGCCGCCAACAGGTCGGCGAGCGTGTGACCTACGTGGTCAATCGCAACATCAACTTCACCAACGTGTGCATCAAGAACTGCAAGTTCTGCGCGTTCGCCCGGAACGTACGATCCGAGCAGGGCTACTTCTTGCCTCCCGAGGAAGTCGTGCGGCGGGTCGAGCAAGCGTGGGAGATGGGAGCCACCGAGGTCTGTCTTCAGGCGGGGCTCTCGCCCAATCTCACGGGAGACAGCTACGTCGAGCTGTGTCGGCTCGTGAAGGCAGCGGCGCCCGAAGTTCACATCCACGCGTTTTCTCCCGAAGAGGTGAAGTTCGGAGCCTTGCTAAGGGGAGTGTCCTACCGGGAATACCTGGCCGAGCTGAAGGAGGCCGGACTGGGCTCTCTTCCCGGGACGTCTGCCGAGATTCTCGACGACCGGCTCCGCAAGACGATCTCACCCACCCGCATCACGGCACGCGAGTGGGTGGACGTGATCACTGCAGCGCACGGCCTCGGCATTCCGACCACCTCGACCATGATGTTTGGGCACGTCGAGACGGTCGAAGACCGCATGCGACACATGGACCTCCTACGCCGCACCCAGCGGGAAACCGGCGGGTTTACCGAGTTCGTTCCGCTCTCGTTCGTGCACGAAGAAGCGCCTCTCTTCGCCCGGAGCGAGGTCGAAGGGGTTCGCCCCGGCCCGACCGGTGACGACGTGATCCGCCTGTACGCGATCGCTCGCTTGATGCTCGGCAACGACATCCCGAACCTCCAGGCATCCTGGGTGAAAGAGGGGCTGCGCACCTCGCAGCTGCTTCTGAGCTGCGGGGTGAACGACCTCGGCGGAACCCTGATGAACGAGAGCATTTCGACCGCAGCGGGCGCACGCCATGGGCAGCTGGTCACTCCCGCAGCCCTCCGTCGCGTGATCCGCGACGCGGGCCGTCAGCCCGCTCAGCGGGACACGGTGTACGGAGTCGTGCGTGCGTTTGGGGATACATCCGAGCAGGATCCGCGCGAGCCGCTCGACGACGTCGTCGACTCGGATGCGACCTTTGGCTCCTACGACGAGCTGACGAGAGATCCGAGGTTTCACTACGAGCCGCGCGGCCTGCGCGTCGTCGGCTAGGCTCTTTGCTCCGACTCCGCGCGTGATACGCTCGTCGCTCGATGGGTAGGTTTGCGGAGAAGTACGGCCCATGGGCGGTCGTCACCGGAGCGTCCGCTGGGATCGGCGCCGAGTTTGCGCTTCGCATCGCAGAGCGGGGGGTGAACGTCGTGCTGGTTGCCCGCCGACGGAACCGTCTCGAGGAGCTCGCCTCGGCCATCGAAGACATGTACCGGGTCGAGGCGCGCGTGGCCCCGGTCGATCTCACCGCTCGAGACTTCATCGAAGTGCTGCAGCCGGTGCTTTCCGACATCGAGGTCGGGCTGCTCGTCAACTGCGCCGGGTTTGGCACCACCGGACCGTTTCTCGACATGGATCCCGGCGTGCAAGAGGCCATGTTGAATCTCAACTGTCGCGCAACGGCTCTGTTGACCCACGAGATCGCGCAGGGGATGCAGGAGCGGGGACGCGGGGGGGTCGTCATCGTGTCGTCCGTGAGTGGCTTCTGCGCGGCGCGCGGGATGGCGCATTACAACGCCACCAAGGCCTATGGGCTGATCTTCGCCGAAGGGCTGGCGCCCGAGCTCGCGGCGTACGGTGTCGACGTACAGGCACTCTGCCCCGGCGGTACGTACACCGAGTTCCAGGCTGTTGCCGGCCTCGACCCGCATAACTTCGGGCCCCTGCGTCGGCTGGTCTTCACCTCGCCGACCCGGGTCGTGGCCACGAGTCTCGAGTCGCTCGGCGGCCGCGTAACGGTGGTGCCCGGCTGGTTGAATCGGTTCCTGGTTTTCACGATGAGGCTCGTGCCGAGGCCCGTTGCCCGTTGGATGTTCGGCTTGCTGATGGAGCGCTTCTCGGCGAATCGCTAGCGCCGCCGCAGCTTGGCCAGATCACCCGGACTGTCGACGTCGAAGCTGATTCCAGCTCGCGCCTGCATGCTGACCGTGAGTCCAAGCTCCCGCGCCTTCGATTGATGCCGCCGAAGGCTGTCTTCGTGGCCGAGGCAGCTCGGAATGGCCGAGGGCGGCCTCGCCGCGACGACGTTCGTGCCGCGCCAGAGCAAATCGGGCACCAGCACGACGTCGCTCTCGTCCAGCTGCCTCGCGACGCTCTCGATGTCCGCGGCGGTCAGCTGCGGCAGGTCGCTCATACAGACGAGCGCGCTCGTCGCGCCCCGCCGCTCGAGCTCCTCGAGGGCGGCATCCACGATCGCGGCAAGTCCCGAGCGCTCTCCTGAATCTTTCAGCGCGACCACGCCGAGCTCCTCCGCGTGACTGCGCGCGTCTTCCGAGTCGCTCACCACCGCGACGTGATCGATGCTCGCCGCTTCCTTCAACACCTCGACGACGTGATCGAAAAGCTCGCGTGTCAGCTTCGTCCGCTCCGCCGGGTCGAGCACCTCCGACAAGCGGGACTTGCCTCGATCGAAGCTCTTGACTGGTATCAGCGCCCAGCGGCTCATCCGAGGCTCCTTGCGAACTCGAGCAGCTCTCCCGCGAAGACTACCCTATCTTTGCGCGCTTGGATCAGGATGTTGGTTTCCAGGATGGGGAAGGGTGCGTCGAACGCATCGCCTGGGTGGACCGCGTATCCATCGAGCAGACCCTCGTAGTGGCCCGCGACGGCTCGCGCCGATGGTTCTTCGACCGAGAGCTGCGAAATCATCGTCGCGAGGGGGCCTTTGACCGCCGTTCGGCCGACGATTGGGCTCACGGCGACGGTCTTCGTTTGCGTGAGCGCCTCGCGGACCCCTGGCATCGTGAGAATTGGGTCGATCGAAACGTAGGGATTGGATGGGCAAATCAACACCAGACCCGCGCCTCCGAGAGCATCGAGCACCTCGGCCGTCGGGCGTCCCGAGCCGCCGTGCCGCACCGTGCTCACCTCCGCGCTCGCGCGCTCCTTGACGAGCCATTCCTGAAAAGGAAGCTCGTCACCGCGGCGGGTCACGATCGTCGTCGGCCGGGGCTCGTCGCCCATCGGGAGCAAACGGAAATGCACACCCAGCGATTCGCAAAGGGTCGCCGTCACCCGGGTCAAGGTCTCGCCCCGCGCGAGCGCGGCCGTGCGGGTCAGATGGGTGACGAGATCTCGATCGCCGAGCCGAAACCAAGTCGGCGCCCCGCGGCGAGCCGCTTCCTCGAGGACGTGGAACGTGTCGCCGTCGATGCCCCAACCTCGCTCTTCCGGCGCGAGCTCGGCGAGGGTGTACATGATCGTATCGAGGTCGGGGCAGATCCGAAGGCCCCAGTGCTCGAAGTCGTCTCCTGTGTTGACGATGATTCGGAGCGCCTCGGGCGGGAGCAACCTCACCAGACCATCGACCAAGCGCGCGCCGCCGACCCCACCCGCGAGCGCGACGACCTTGCCTGGGTGCCCCGCAGTCATGCGTAGAGGTCGTCTTCCGGCGCTCGACAGAGCACGTCGGCCGAGTCGTCGGCGAGCCCGAACGACAGTCCGCGGACGAGGGTGAAGGGACGGCCTTCGTCCGCCTGGCCAGCGACCAGATCTGCGGCGGCGGCGATGGAGTCGGCAACTCCGGACTCCGTCGCTTCGAGGCGACGGCCGTGGCGATCCGTGACGCCCCGCCGGTCCCAAAGCGCAGGAACGCCGGCGACGCCAATGGCGAATCCAACGGTCCCGCGTCGAAAGGGTCTGCCCCAGGAATCGGTGACGACGACACCGACGGACGCCGAGAACCGTCGCTCGAGCCGAGACCGAAGCTCGCGCGCGCTTGCATCCGGGTCGCGTGGCAGCGTCAGTACCCAGGGTCCGCTTCCTGGAAGCGCGTGCGTGGGCGCCGCATTGCTCGAGTCGATTCCGGCGTTTGCCGAAATGAAGCCGAGCCGGTGACGAACGATGAGCGCGCCCTGCTTCTTGCGAGAGATCCCACGGCTCTCTCGAAGGATCAGCTCGACGAGACGAGGATCCTTGTCGACCTCTTTCGCGAGGGCTCGCGCCGTGTCGGTCGGGTCCACCGCGCTGAGGTCGACGAAGCAGCCCTCCGCGCGCGAGACGACCTTGCTGGCGACGACCACGACGTCGCCGTCGGCGAGGCCCATCTCAGCGCGAACGAGCGCCGCTCCGAGGATGTCGCCCAGGTCATCGCCGGGTTCAATCGTCGGCACGCCCTCGATCGCGCGGACCACGAGCTCCGGTCCGATCTCGAGATCGCCTGGAGCATGCCTCCCGGTCGTCACTCCGTCTCCGGGATTCCCGTGACGCGAATCCCCGACCCCTCGCTCTTGTAGCGCCGATTGATGTGCAAGAGGACGGGCGTCAGCGACTCGAGCGCGATGGCGTTCTTGAGAACACCAGCGTCCACACCTCGGAGGCCGAGGTCAGAAACGATCGAGATCACCGATGCTCGCGCTTCCTTGTCGTCGCCGCAAACCAGCACGTCGCAATCGAATTGATGCTCGGGATCGCTCAGAAGCTCGGAGCTGATGTGGTGAAGCGCCGCGACGAGACGGGCGCCGTCCGCGAGATAGCTTCGCGCCTCGAGCGCGGCAGCCTTCCCTTCGGGCAAATTGACCGACCGGACTTTCGGCGGCTGCAGCGGGACGGTGATGTCCACGACGATCTTTTCGCCAACCGAGTCCTTGATGGTTTCGAACGTGGCTCGGTGCGCGCCGTACGGAACGGTGACCACGATGAGCTCGGCGTACGCACATGCCGACGCGTTGTCTCCGCCCTGAAGCGAGACCCCGAACTCCTCGGCGAACTCGGCGGCCTTCGCCACTCCCTTTTCGGTCTGACGCGAGCCGATGAAGACGTCATGTCCCGACTTCGCCCATCGAACTGCTAGTCCCCGTCCTTCGCGGCCGGTGCCACCTACGATTCCAATCTTCATTGCTGCCTCACGAGTTGATCTCGGCCATGAACCTGAGCGTTTCCATGTCCTGCGAGCCGACCATCATGGTTCCGACCGGCGAATCCTTCCAGCGCTGAAAGCGGTCCCGGATTCTGTCTTTCGAACCCACCAAATAGAGTGCGTCGACCAAGGCTTCGGGCACGGCTGCGATGGCTTCATTGCGTTTTCCGTCCAAAAACAGGCTCTGGACCTTTTCACAGGCCTCCTCGAAGCCGACGAGGCTGAGGTAATCCTTGTAGAAGTTTTTCTTCTTGGACCCCATCCCACCGATGTACAGCGCAAGCTGCATCTTGCAAGGCAGCATGGCCTGCTCGAGCTCGCCGATGTTCACGGTCACGGTGGGTGCGATGTCGAAATCCGCGAGACCCTTGCCGTTGCCCGCTTTCGCGAAACCCTCGTCGAAGTTCTTCATCAGCACCTCCGGGCGCTCGGGGTGCATGCACGTGAGCAGGCAGCCGTCGGCAAGCTCTGCCGACATCGCCTGTGACTTCGGAGCCATGGAACCCGTGTAGAGCGGGATGTCCGCTCGGCTCCGGATCATGCTGCGGAGCGGCTTGCCCTGGCCGCTCGAGCCTTCACCACGGTATGGAATCTGATAGCGAACGCCGTCGAACTCGAGTGGGGCCTCGCGCGCGAAGATCCGTTTGACGATCGTCACGTACTCGCGAAGCCACGTGAGCGTCTTGTTGAAGGGCACCCCGTGCCAGCCCTCCACGACCTGCGGGCCCGAGGTCCCGAGGCCCATGATGAAGCGGCCGTTCGAAAGGATGTCCATCGTCATCGCCGTCATGGCTGCGTTCGCGGGGGAACGGCCTGGTAGCTGCATGATCCCCGTGCCGAGCTTGATCGTCGACGTGTGACTGCCCACCCATGCAAGGGGCGTCACGGCGTCGTTACCCCACGATTCCGCCGTCCATATCGAATCGTAGCCGAGCCGTTCGACCTCTCGGATCTTCTCGATGTCTACGAGGCCGTGCACCGTGGTGTTCAACTGAGGGCCCGCGTACCCCAGGGACAAACCGAGCTTCATTGCCAACTCCTTCGTTTCTGCGTTGGGGCTTTATCAGGTGGTGGAACGTGTTTCAATTTGAAGCGCCCGCGGGCGCGGGTCAGCCTGTGCTCATGCGGGTGCTGGTTACTGGAGCGTTCGGAAGGCTCGGACGAGAAGGGCTCCGCCAACTGATTTCGGAGGGCCATTCGGTCACGGCTTTCGATGTACCGAATCGCCGCAATCGGCGCGAGTCCCGACGCTTCCACGGGAAAGTGGACGTGGTATGGGGCGACATTCGAAAGCCGGCCGACGTTGCCCCGTGCGTCGCGCACTGCGACGCGATCGTCCACAACGCGGGAATTCTCGCTCCATTTTCGGAAAAGCACCCGGAGCTCGCGCACGCGGTCAACGTCGGGGGCACGAAGAACATCCTCGATGCGATGAGGCAGCGCGAGAGACCACCGGTGATGGTGTTTTCCTCGTCGCTGTCCGTGTGCGGACCTCGCGAGCCCGGTGGACCGCCACTCACGTCGCAAGACCCGGCGATTGGCACGGATCACTACACCTCGAACAAGGCCGAGTGCGAGCGGATGATCCAAGAGTCGGGGCTCCCGTACGTCATCTTCCGGATCG
>JAHELW010000142.1 GCA_024643985.1 Myxococcales bacterium
CTACCCCGAGCCACCTCTCGCGCAGAACCGCCGCGCCTACAGACTCTATCCGGAGCACTTCTCCGCACTGAAAGACCGGGATGACGGATCGGGAGGCACGATCCAAGGCCTCTTCGAGGACGTCCCGGTCGAAGCCGACTACTCGTTTGGCGCCACCTCGGCCTACACGCCGCTCGTCGTCACCGACATCTACGACGAGCACGTGATCAGCAGGCTCGCACCGGGCTCGGCTGCACAGGGGGGCACCAAGTTCAAGTACATGCGCACGACCCTGACGACCCGCGGGCGTGCGCAGCTCGGCATCGTCGCCGACGTGTCGGACACGGGAGACCACAACCGCGAGCGCAACGAGAGCGCCGCCGACATGAGGGCGTACATCATCAGCGGGCCATTCGTCACGGGGACACAATGAGATTTCCGCTTCCCACCTTAGTCGCTTCCTTCCTTATTCCTTTTCTTTTCCTCGCCGGACCGACATCGGCGCAGGCGCCCGACATTCGCAACATTCGCCCGCACGTCGTTCTGCTCGTCGATACTTCCGGCTCGATGGAGCGAAAGCCCGACTGTCTCTGCACGACGCCGGCATGCCTTGAGTGTCTTCCGCTCTGCAGCGCCGGCACCTACGAGGAGAACCGCTGGGCGCTCGTCGCGCAGGCGCTCACCGGAGAATTCTCGCCGTACGAGTGCAACGCAGACACGCGAATCGGCGGCATCTACACCGGACAGTACGATGAAGGCTACTTCCTCCCGCACATCCAGCTTCCGCAGGAGATCGGTACGTATACTGGCACCCAGAGCGGGAACGGCGTTCTCGACACCTATCTCGAGCGCATCAAGTTCGGCCTGATGACGTTCGACTCGATCGGGACGCTCACCGATCAGCCGCCTCTCGTCACGCAGGGCACGTTCACGACCGCGCCGTTCCCGGCCGAGTCGGCCGGCACGAAAGGCATGTATTCGTACGGTGCCGACAAGCCGTTCTCCTTTCCCGGGGCTCTCACGACCTACATGCTCAACAACGGCGCGCGCTCGGCCTCCGCGCCGGAGGGCGGCCTCGTCAGCGTCGGAGGCGACAGCACCGCGGCGATGACCTCGACGAACGCCTCGATTCAGGCGACGGTTCTCGGGGACTCGGGCTTCGGCAAGAATCCGCTGCGACCGTTCGGCGCCACGCCGACCGCGGCGCTCGTCGACGACCTGCAGACTTTCCTTCAAACCGACCCGGACATCATCCAAAAGACCGTGGACCCGGGCCCCGGAGACGCCTACTACGGCTGCCGACCACGAAGCGCGATCCTGATTACGGACGGCTTTCCGAACGGCGACATGCGCGGAAGCCCCGTGAGCTGCGAGATGCTCGGCCAACCGGTCGGTGCGACCGGGTGCCCCTACCGGCTGATCACCGACACCGTCTCCGACATGATCTCGAACAGCGAGCTCGACAACTTCTACGTCATCGGCTTCGCGCTCGACGGCGATCCCACCGAGGTGGCGGCCGTGGAGGCGCTGCTCGACGACATCGCGTCGGTCGGTGACACCGACTCGGCCTATCTGGTTTCCGACCGCGCGGAGCTCGTCTCCGCGCTGAGCACGATCCTCAACGAGCAGAACCCGGGCGCGACCAGCCGCACGGCGCCGGTGCAAACCGGTCTCACGCCGGGGCTCGTCCAGGCCGAGTTCATCTCGGGCTTCAACGCTTCGCTCGATTCCACCGATCCGTGGGACGGCGTCCTCGAGCGCCGTCGCGTCGAGTGCGAAAACGGGCTACCGGTCGATCAAAACGTCGAGGACTCCGACCGGTTCCACCTGGTTCTCAACGCGCAGTCGGTCGCGCCGAACGACGTTCAGCCCTGGAGCTCGGAGACGGCGGTGAGCTTCTCGGGCGGCTTCTCCCGTAACCTCTGGACCGTGGTTCCCTCCGATCCGGCGAACATCAACGACCATTTGGTCGGCAACGGCAAGGACAAGCTCGCCAGCCTTTCGAACGATGGCATCGACGTGCCCAACGATACCGGGCTCGAGATTCGCAACGTGCCGGCGGACGAGTTCAGCAAGTCGCTCTCGCCCGAGTACTTCTTCGGAGTCGGTAGCGTCGACAACGCCGCTCGGGACACGCTGGTCGATTGGATTCACGGCGTCCCCGGAACCGAGCGCGACGACGAGCGTCTCGGCGACATCTACCACTCGACCCCGGCCATCGCGGGACCCCTCATCGACGATCTCGAGGACCGTTCCTACAACGACTGGCGTCTCGGGCTCGCGCACCAAGAGAGCCCCGACCCGCTCGAAGATCTCACCTCAGACGGCTGGCAGCTCAGCAACCGCCCGCGCGTGATCTACGTGTCGACCAACGACGGGATCATTCATGCGATGCTGGCGGACGACTACGCGTCGAACGCCTTTACGTCCGGCAACAACTTGGACGAGTTTTCCTGCGCGAACGGCAAGGTCGCCGGAACGGAGCTCTGGGGCTTCATTCCGCCGATGTTCCTCGACGATCTCGACGATCTGCTTTCGGGCGGCAGCAAGCAGTGGTTTGCCGACGGCAGCATTCAAATTCGAAACCTCTACGACGCGCGGTCGTTCTCCGAGGACGATGGCGGCGGCGGGGTCCAGGATTCGCCTGCCGGTCAAACCAACGTCTGGCGCACGGTGCTGTTCCTCAGCTTTCGAAACGGCGGCCAAGGCATGGTCGCGCTCGACATCACGAACCCCTGTAAGCCGGAATTCCTCTGGCAGTTCACCGACCCGAACCTCGGCGACACCTACGGCCAGCCGACGGCCGCTCAGATCTTCGTCCGAGACACGTCCCCCACCCCGAAGAACAATCCTGGCGGCCCGATCGTCTTCAGCCCGCGGCAGGCGCGCGGCGTGGTCATGCTCCCCGGTGGCCAGGGCGTTCAGGGGGCCGGTACGTGCACGTACACCACGCCTGGGCCGGAGCTTCCGCAGGGAATGGACACGGCGACGGGCTCGAACATCACCCCGCGAAGCGACCGGCGCTGCTGGCGCGGAACCACCACGTCTCCGTCTGCGACGCGCCACGGACGCTCGATGTACTTCATCGACCTGATCACGGGAACGCTCCTTCGTGAGATCGGCGAGGACGTGTTCCCCGCCCCGCTCAACGGCGCAGTCTCCGTATTCCGTGGAGACACGGCGACTGTCGGAAGCGTGGCCTATACGGTCGACGCCGACGGCATCCTCTGGCGAGTCGACCTGTCGTCGTCCGACCCCCAGGACTGGGACGCGGAGGCCCTTCACGACGTGTACTACGGCAAGGCCTTCGACGCTGCGGAGCCGACGTACTATCCGCCTGCGCTCAGCATCGACCGAGCTGGAAACGTGGTGATTCTGCTCGGCACGGGCAACATCGACGTGCTCGACGATGCGACGGCGGTCAACCGGGTCGTGTCGATCACCGAGGATCTCACGTTCGACACCGACGGCTTCGTCGATACGCTCGAAGGCCGGCTCAACTGGGAGATCGATCTCGAGGCAGGCGAGCAGATGACGGGTCCGCTCGAGCTCTTTGGCGGTCAGGTCTTCTTCGGAAGCTTTCAAGCGGGCGGTGGGAGCGCCGTCAACGCGTGCCCGTTCGGCGCGAGCCGCATCTTCGGGGTGGGTTTCCTCGACGACCCGACCAGCCCCGGGGATCTCGTTCCCCTGCTCGAGGACGCGATGATGAACCCGACGAGCGTGCTCGACTCGACCGACCTTCCCGAGCTTTCGAACGCGCTGCTCGTCGGCCTTCAGGTCGCTCAGCGACCGGTCTGCACGATCACGCAAAACATCACGGTCACCGACCCGTTCAGCGGCGCAAGCGCGACGCTCGCGATGCCGATTGCCACGAGCGGGCGCCAGTTCAAGCTGATGGCTCACCTCAGCGGCTCGACGGCTGTCTCGGGCGGCCTTTCGATTGCCGTGCTCGACGAGGCCATCACGGCGCCGGAAGGCTTTACCGTCATCTCCGGCATGGCCGAAACGATGGAGTGATCCGATGCGAACCAGGCTCATCATCATGCTGACGCTGGCCGGCCTCGGCGCGTGCACGTCCGGGCAAGAGCCCTCCGTCCGGAAGGGCGAGTCCGCGCCAGAGGACGCGGAGCCCCGTGCGGCGGCGGCGGCGGAAAAGGTTCCAACTCAGGTGTTGGACGGCGAGGGCCGGCTGATCCCGTCCAACGAGTACCTCGTCGGAATTCGCCTTCCGAAAGGCGTGGAGCTCTTTCGCGCGGACGAGGTCACGCACGTCTATCGCCTTCGCGCCCCGATCGACAAGGTGCTCGCGTACTTCGGACCGATGATGATCACCGGCAACGTCGAGCGACGCGGAAAAGGGGCCGTCTACCGACGAGCGAGCGTGCGCGGCGCCGAGGTCAGCCCGACGAAAGTCGACCTGTCGATCCTGGAGGTAGGCAGCAACTTGGTGCGGATCTCGGTCACCGAGCTCCCGCCGCCTCCGGCTCATCAGCCCACCGCGACGCAAACGAAAGCCGCCGCCCGCGACGCGTGGCGCAGGCTCGACTGAACGCCTCACGGCTCGCGATAGGCTGCGAAAGTGCACTGAACGACGCCTGGGGCGAGCGCGTTCGCTGCGACGACGCTCGTGACCACACGCGTGAAGTCATCGTTTTCCGAAAAGCGATCGACGAGCTGGGCGACACGGCGGGACCAAAGCCGGTTCTGAAGCTCAGGGACCGCGACCTGGCATGCCACGGGCCCGTGCGGAAACGCGGCGAGCAAGCCGCCGAAGCGCTTCAAGGTTGCTTGCGAAACCTGACCGCCTGCCGTGAAGAAACGCTCGGAACGAACCGCGACGCCCGTTTCGGATCGGTCGGCGGCGAAGCCGGTCAACCAGGCCATTTCGACGAGCTCGGTGGATGCACCCGGCCTCGGAGAGGGCCACTCTGCCCGCATGCGTCCGAGCAGCGCTTCGGTGTCGAGCAAGAGGTCTTCGGCCGACTTGGCCGAGCGCGGCCGCCTACGCGCGAATGCGCTGGCGCGGGCTCGGAGCGCTCGAAGCCGTTGCTCGGACGCGCCGAGCGCCTCCGCGAGCGCCAGGTTGAGCCGCACGCGGGCGAGCACTGCGTCGAGCGTCGCGTCCGTGGTGGTCGAGCTGTCGCTCAGCGCTGCCACCCGCTCGGCCTCGCGTAGCGCGACGGCCCGGGCCTGGTACCGCGAGATGTCCGTGGCGACGACCGCCGAGGCCTCCCGGTCGCGCGCGAGCTGCTTTGCCCAGCGCTCCTCTTCGCGCTGAAGGTCGTCGAGACGCCTCGAAAGCTCGATCCGTTCCGCCTCGGCGATCGCTGCGGCTAACCAAAGCTCGGCTTCCGCCCGGTAGTCGCTGGCGGCGGGATCGTCCTTTCGTCCTTTTTGGGCATCGGCGCGGGACCAGGCGTCCTCGGAACGCTGAACGAGGTCGGGGGCGAGCTCGCGCGCCTGCTCGGCCGCCGGCGTGCTGAACATCGAGCCCGACCCGCGGCTGGCCTGCGAGCCCGCGCACGCCAAGCCGAGCACGCAGGCGACTGCTGCGGTGGCGCGAGCCGCGTTCACGGTGCCTCCTCGGAACGCGCTAGAGCCGCTCGCTCCTTCATCAACGCTTCGAGCACGCGGCGCTGCGCATTCGCGCGCTCACGGATGGAGGTCAGTCGCCGCTGGGTGGCGATCAGCTCGGCTTGAATTCTACGCCGCTCCAACTGACGCTCGGCAAGAACCATGGCCGCCTCTGCGATGTCCTGCTGCCGGATCGCGGCGCCGGTGTCTCCCGCGCTCGCGGCCGCACGGAGCGCCGCGCGGGCACGATCGATCGCAGCCCCTGCCTGTGCCGCATCGTCGCGACCGCGAAGGCGTTCGAGCCGGGCTTCGAGACGCGCGGCGCGCTCGTCGGGAGGCGCAGCCTGACCGTTTGCGGCCGCGGCGCCGAGGACGGCAAAGCCTAGGAAAAAGAGGTACGCACGGAAGGACCGCGCAGCCGTGCGATCAGCGGAACGAGAAGCGAATCTCGTAGTCGCAGATGCGATAGACGTCGCCCTCTTCGATGCGCTTGGACTCGACACGTTGACCGGCGTACTCGATTCCATTGGTGCTGCCCAGGTCTTTCATGAAGTACACGCCGTCGTGGAAAACCACCGCCGCGTGGCGCCGCGAAATGTTTCCATCGCGAATTGCGAGGTCCGCGCTGCGAGCGCCGCGTCCGATGATGAACTCGTCTTTTTCGATCGGGAACGTCTGGCCGTTGAACTTCAGGAAGAGCTTTTGACGACCCGCCGCTTGCGACGGCCGATGTCCGGGTAGGGGCGGTGGAACGGTCACGGCAGCATGGGCTGCGGGGCGCTGCGGCACGGGCGTGAGCATGGGTGCCGGGCGCGGGTCGCGCGGTCGCCCGCCGACCGGGACGGCACCACCTACTGCGGAACCGAGGGCTTCTTGCGCATCGACTGCGGCGACGGTCTGCTCGCGGGCGCGCGCATATTCTCGCATCGCTTCGTTGATCAGGTAGTCGACCGAGCAGCCGAGCTCTTGGCTCATTCGATCATAGATCTCGAAGAGATAATCGCGGCACTGAAAAGCACGCACGGTCTTTCTGTCGCCTTGATCACCCATCTCGTCGACCGCTCACTCCTGGTCCCCCTGCTCTCGACTTCGAAGCGCCTTGATCGCGGCCTCTGCAACCTGGCCCACCTTTTTCACCGGTGGGTTCAGCTCCGACCACCCTTGTCCCGCTACTCCGACCTCGTCCGACATGAGCCGCTTCATGGCGGGGACGTCCGAGTCCCCACCTCTCCGTTCAAGATAGCGCAATGCGACCACACGATTCCACCACTCTTGCGAATCGAGCAGCTTGATGACCGTCGATGTCGGTGGGGGTGTCATCTGGCTCATCCTCGTCGCGTACCCTTCGAGCTCCTCCGGCTCGTACTGAATACCCGCAACCTTCGGTAATCGTGCAGAAAACTGCTCGATCATCGAGGGCCCGCCGAGCGAAAGGACCAGCTCGCCCGCCCGCCACCGGAGCCGTTTGTCGAGCTTGTCCGAGGCCGTGCAGGAAGCCGCGGCGCACCCGACACGCTGAACCAAGGGCCACAGACGCGGAATCGCGCTTCGACTGTGAATGTCACCGACCCGGTCGAACGCGTAGTCTCGAACCTCGATCGTGTTGTCCGAATCGAGCGCGATTGCCAGCAGGCGATTCAGGTGCCTGCGCGTGACGTGCCCTTCGAGCGCCTTGAGCGCGGTCGCACGCCGCGCGTTCAAACGCTCCACCCAGGCCTTGGTGTCGTTGGCTCCGGGCTTGGTGTCGGCAATGCGCAACAGCCGGGCCGCGACCACCTCTTGATCGCCGAGGTGTCGCATGGCCGGAAGCACTCCCTGGTTGATGTAGTTTTCCCGATTGAACACCGCGAGCGAGGAAATACGCGCCTCGTCGGCGGGCTCGCCCGAAGCCTTCAGCGACGCGCGAATCTCGTCGGCGAGCCACTTGACGAACGCGGGTTTCTCCATCTCTTTTTCGATGGTCACGAGCCGATCCGCCGCGCGTTTTTTGGTCTTCGTGTCGCCGTTATCACCGATGATTTCGGCGATTTTAATCATGGCCGCCGGAGTCATCTTGGCGTCGAGCGCACCGACGAGCTGACTGGCCGCCTTGGCGCCGAGCGCGCGCGTGACCTGCTCGGCGCTGTAGTCGCCGGCGAGGCTTCGCCCCTCGAAATCCGCCGAATACCATCGCAGGACGGAGCGAATCAGCTCTTCGCGATTCTCCTCGGGCGCATAGGGAATCACCATGTACGCCGCGTCTTTGGCTCTGACCTGGATCGGGTCCGGACCGCTGCGCGAAACCTCCGAGCCCGCGGCCAAGAGAGCCTCGAGGCGCGGCACCATGCCACCGACGATCGTCTCGGTCGCGCCGGGGTCGTCGGTTCGCAAATCGTCGAGCGATTTCTTGAGAAGCGCCAATGCGTCGACGTCGCTCCGGTCCATCTCGACAATCGCGAGCGCGGCCTCGGTGCGAAGCTCGGGCTCGTATCGATCGCTGCCGATCACCGCAGCGAGGCGCGTGGGACCTTTGACCGTCTCCTTCCAGAATTGGACGTCGTCGCTGTCGACCTTACAGCCCGGCGCCAGCAGCAGAGCCGCGTAGCAAAGCGCGATGATCTTGGTGGTCCGGCCCATCCGACTCGCGAAGCGATCCCCCCCGGGACAACCCTCGGGGATAATAGAGGATTCGGCGGTGGGATCAAGAACGTCTAACACGCGTGATTTCTTGACGAATCCAGCGCGCGGAGCATAGCCTGATGGGTGTAGGAGGCCGCTTACTTGGGAGCACATGAAACCACCTCTTCCGGGGACCTGCTGTCGCCGGAAGGCAGGCGGCAGGATGTCTTTGCCATCCTGACCTTGACCGCAACCGTCCTGCTCACCCTCGCGCTGGTCTCGTACGACGCTCGCAACGGAAGCGCGAATCTCGTCGGCCCGGTCGGACACCGTCTCGCGCGCGCCCTGATGCAGGCGTT
>JAHELW010000143.1 GCA_024643985.1 Myxococcales bacterium
TCGAAGGCCCGCACGCTCGGCCACGTTTCGCAATAGGCCCTCGGCGCGGGCGGCAACGACCCTCATCTCTCTTTCGAGCTCGACCGCGCGGATGGGGCGGCGGCTGGTCGTGAGGCGCGATACCTCGAGAGCAAAGGGAAGCTCGGCGATTCGGAACAAGGCGTGGTCTTCGAGGAAGATCCCTGCCACCTCGCTCTGCCCGCCCGAGACGAAGGAAGCCAGCACGCCGGCGAGGCTCGCGTCGCCCCGGCCGCCAAACACGACGACGACCTGTCGGGTCCGGGCCTCGACGACGGGCGGGCTCATGCACCCCCCTCCGATTCGCCGCGGCCGCTTTGTTTTCGCCGCTTCGCAGCGAAGTCGGAGAGCCTCGTGCTCACGCGCCCATTGATTGTTCCTGGAGGAAACGTTCCGTCGGGGTCGAGCGCGCCTGCCGTTTGACCGGTGAGGATCTCCATCGCCTGGTCGACGTGGCTCACCCCATAGATGTGGAACTGCCCCTCTTCGACGGCGTCTCTCACGTCTCGACGAAGCATCAGGTGCTTGGCGTTCGCATCGGGGATGAGCACGCCCTGCGACCCATCGAGCCCGCGAGCTCTGCAGATGTCGAAGAAGCCCTCGATCTTTTGGTTGACTCCACCGATCGCCTGTACTTCGCCGCGCTGGTTCACGGAGCCCGTGATCGCGAGAGACTGGGCGATTGGAAGGCCGGCAAGCGACGAGAGCAGAGCGCAGAGCTCGGCACAGGAGGCGCTATCCCCTTCGACCCCGCCGTACGACTGCTCGAAGACCAGGCTCGCCGATAGCGAGAGGGGCTCTTCCGCAGCATAGGTCGCGCGAAGATAGCTCGACAGGATGAAGACGCCCTTGGAATGAATCGGTCCGCCGAGCTCGACCTCGCGCTCGATGTCGACCACCTTGCCGGTCCCCAACGCGACTCGCGCAGTGATTCGGTTTGGCCGCCCGAAGAGGAAGTCTCCGATTTGAAGAACGGCCAACCCGTTGATTTGACCGACTGCCTTGCCGTCGGTATCGATGAGAATCGTCTCGCGTAGGATTTCCTCTTGCAGACGATCGCGAACTCGGCTGTTGCGACGTACGCGAGCCTCGAGCGCCGTCTCCACCGCGTCGAGCCCAATCACCGAAGAGCCGGCTTTCGTTGCCCAGTAGTCGGCTTCTCGCATCAGGTCCGAGACGGGGCGAATTCGAGCGGAAAGCTTTTCGGCATCCATCGCTTCGCGGGCGCTCTCCTCGATGAGCCGGCCGACCGCGGCCGCATCGAGCGGCTTGAGCGAGTCCCTCCGGGCTTTGGTCGCGAGCATCCTCGCGTAGAGCGCGGTGTTTTCTGGGGTCCGATCCAGCTCGTCGTCGAAGTCTGCGGCAACCTTGAAGAGCGTGGGAAACTCGGGGTCGAGTGCCTGTAGCAGATAGTACAAGAGCCTTTCCCCCACGAGCACGACCTTGACCGAGAGAGGGATCGGCTCCGGCTCGAGAGAGACCGTGCTGACGACGCTATACGCCTGGCCGATCGATTCGATACGAAGCTCGCGCGACTGCAGCGCCTGCTTCAGGCCCTCGTAGGCAAAGGGCTGCGTCAAGAGCTTGCGGGCGTCGAGCACGAGGTAGCCGCCGTTGGCCTCGTGGAGCGAGCCCGCTTTGATGAGCCCGAAGTGGGTGATCAGCGTTCCCATCTGGGAGACGTGCTCGATCCGCCCGAGGAGCTGCTGGTACGTCGGATTTGGCTCCGCGACCATGGGCGCTCCGCTCGAGTCGGTGTGGTCGACGATCACGTTGATCGAGTATCGCTGCCGCGCGGGCGAGGCTTCGGAATCGCTTCCGGCCATGCGCCCCGCGAACAGCTGCTCGAGCGGGGACGATGGCTCCGAGGACCGGAAGAGCGCGAGGTTCTCGACGACGTCCTCGCGAACTTGCTGCAGATACTCGACGACGCGCGCGTGCTCTTCGTACTTGTGCGTGAGCTCTTCGATGAGGCTTCCGACCGCCCACATCGCGATCTCGCGGTCGAGCTCGCGCACTCTGCGCCGGGCCTCTCGGACTCGTATCGGAGCCTGCTGCATGACCGCCTGAAGCTCCTTGCCGATCTCCTCGGTTTCCCGAACCAGTCGCTCTTGTTCAGGCTCGGGGAGCTGCTTGAACTGTTCGGGGCCGATGGTCTCCCCATCGCGAATGGGCGCGAAGGCGATTCCGGTCGGCGTTTGGATGATGCCGATGCCGCGTTCCTTTGCTTTGTCGGTCACCTCCTGGACCGCGGCCTCCTGTTCCTCTTGAAGCTCGCTTTCGATCGCCTCGCGGCGCGTCCTGTAGTCTTCGCTCTCGAACGCTGCCGGGATCGCCGCGCGGGCATCCTCGATCAGCTGTTCCATGTCGGCGGCAAGCTCTCGGCCACGGCCAGCCGGGAGCTCGATGGCCCTCGGTCTCCGCGAATCATCGAAGCTATTGACGTAGCACCAGTCGGAGGCCCGCTCTTCGCGACTCGCTTTGTCTTCGAGGTACTGCTCGAGAAGCGTGTGACGTCCGGTCCCCTCGCGTCCGAGAACGAACGTGTTGTAGCCCTCGTGTGCGATGCTCGCTCCTAGCGCGATGGCCTCCGCCGCCCGATCCTGGGCGACGAGCTCCTGCAACTCCTCGAGCTCGTCCGTCGTCGTGAACGTCAGTTGCTCCGGGTCACAGCCGCGGTAGAGAGCAGAAGCCGGAAGCTCACGAGAAGAGTTGCCCATCATTCTGACCGGTAGATCAGGAGCTCGGGCAGCGCAAGCGTGACCTGCCCTTCGGCTGGGAGGCTAGCTGGAGATGTGATACCGCTTGCGCGGTCTCGGATCATGAAGTCATGTGTGACATCTGCGGTGTTGCTGGCAGTCCTCGTGCTTGGCTTCGGCGTCTCGGCGAGGGCGCAGGATCCGAGCGGCGGAAAGCCCGAGCCGGAGAAAGGCGAAGAAGAGGCCGAGCCAAAGAGGCCACCGCCATCGGCAGGCGCTCTTCCGGTGGAAGACCCCACGATCCATCGGGAGAGGAAGCAGGAGATCGGGCAAGTGGCGCCGGATGAAGCCGAGCAGCGACCCGACGCGGAGACGCGAGAACAGGTCGAAGCGGAGTCTGCCGTAGATGACGACCCCACAGCCGGCGCGCTGCCGGTCGAAGATCCGACCATCCAGGAGCCCGTCGAGGAACGGGAAGCCGAAGAGGAAGAGCCAGCCGACGTCGAGCCCGAGGCCGGCGCCGCCGTCGCCGACTGGGGAAAGCCTGTGAAGGTCACCTATGGCTACCAAGGTGGCCTTTTGGTGGCCGTCGACGATTGGTTCTATCTAGCGATCTCCGGCCTCCTCCAGGCTCGCTACGCCGTCAATTACAGAACGAAGCCGCCGACGGACCCGGAGACCGGCGTGCGAGAAAAGCAGGTCGCTCAGGGATTCGACGTCGCCCGCGCCCGCTTTCACCTCGGCGTCGGGCTCACAGAATTCGTAGCGCTATACATGCGAATCGGCGTGGTCGCAGGAGGAGATTTTTCTTTCCAACGCGCGTTCATCGATTTGAAATGGAAGTACTTTCGACTTCGAGCGGGTTTGTTCATGAACGAGCTGATCGCCGAAGAGCTCATCAATCCAAACGACCTCTACTTCAACGACTATTCGATCGTCGACAACGTGTTTTCCCCGGGCAGCTCCAAGGGAATCATGTTCACCTATTTGCGCAAGCGTTTCTCGATCAATCTCGGATACTCCGACGGGCTTCGAACAGGCTTCTCCGAGGTCAGGGCTGCCACGCGAGCGGATTTCGCGGTCACCCTGCGAGCGCAATATGCCTGGGGCGAGCGGGGGCTCGCCGGCTTCAATCGTCTCATCGCGCGGCGAGGCACCCCGTTCGGCGTTCGGCTCGGCGGCGCGATTCACTACCAAGACGGCGGACGGAGCCAGGGAACCGCCCCCGTCAAGATCGCCCTGGGTACCCTCGACCTCTCCGTCCGCGGCAATGGGTGGAGCCTGCTGTTTTCCGCGACGACCGGCCAGGATGCAAGCACGGGCTCCAATGCGACGGAAAACAGCTTCGCGATCATCAACAGCGGCCTGTCAATCGTCGGTGGAGCTTTCGTGCTGGAAGACCTGCAGGTCTTCGCTCAGTACGCCGTCGTGCCGAAACCCCGGATTCAAGGGGAGGTGCCGCCGGACGGACCGAATTTGTTGACCGACCAATTGAGCCCATTTCACTCGTTCGGCGTCGGGCTCTCGTTCTTCGTCATTCCGGGCCACGACAACGTGAAACTGTCGACCGACTTTCAGTACTTCTTGGGACGAACGCTCGGAAGCACGGTGCCCACGTCACCGCTCAACAACATCCAGCCGAACGACGACGGCAGTCAGTTCTTCTGGCGCATCCAGCTGAGCGCCGCGTTCTAGAGCACTGCGTCTGCGCCTTGGCTCGCCTCGGGGCCCGCAGGCTCAGCGCGGCCGAAGTGCGTACGGAGGGCCGCATTGAGCTCGGCGGCCTTTTGAAAGGTCACCCCGTGACCGGCGTCGTCGAAGCGCAGAACCTCGGCGTTGCGGATGCGGGCCGCAAGTCGATCGGTCTGCGTCGGGCGGATCAAGATGTCGCGGCCTGGGCGCACCAGCAGGGTCGGCGCTTGGATCTGGTGGAGTCGTGACTCCGTGGAGTGGCGATTGACGGCGTACAGCTGCCCGAGCACCGTACGGAGGCGCGGCGGCCGGCTCAAGCGTACGTCGAGGTGTGTCTGCAGGTCGCTCCCCATGGACTCGATGAACTCGTCGGTATAGAGGAGGCGCGGGAGGGACTTCATGCGCGCCTTCCGGCCGCCGAAAAGTCCCTTGAGAAACAGCCACATTCCCTTCGGGGTGGGCAGCGACGCGACCGCCGCTCCGCCATGCGTCGCGACCAGCGTGAGGCTTCGGCAGCGGTCCTGGTGCCGGAGGGCGAGCTCTTGCGCGATCATGCCCCCCATCGACACGCCAACTACGTGCACCGCGTTCCATCGAAGGTCGTCCAAGATTCGGACGGAGTCTTCGGCCATCGAGGGTATCGTCCGAAGGAAGGGGCCGCGATCGCTCTCGCCAACGCCCAGGTGATCGTAGTGACAGCACCGATGATCGCGCTGGAGCTCATCGACCTGCGGGCCCCACACGGCGCCCGGCATCCCGAAACCCATGATAAAGAGGACGGGCGGCCCCTCGCGACCGAAGGTACGGTAGGCGAGCCGTGGCGTGGTGTGGGTCGAACGAAGCTCCATGAAGATCCACCGAGTCGGCGCACGGAGCCTAACACGCCGTAGCTGCCTCTCCGGAGAACCCGCGCTATCGTAGCCCCGCCATGACCGCCAGCTTTTTCGACGACGTCAATCTCTACTTCGATGCCGCGAGCCGTCACACGGACGTCGCGCCGGACATTCTCGCGCAGGTCCGCGCGTGCAACGCGGTATTCCGACTTCGGTTTCCGGTTCGCCGCGATGACGGGCAGGTGGTCGTCGTCGAGGGATACCGCGCGGAGCACAGCCACCACCGTCTGCCGACGAAAGGCGGAATCCGATACGCCCTCGATGTCTCCCAAGACGAGGTGATGGCCCTGGCCGCGCTGATGACCTACAAGTGTGCCGTCGTCGACGTGCCGTTTGGCGGCGCAAAGGGCGGCGTCGTCGTCGACCCGCGAAACGAATCGAGAACCTTTCTCGAGCGGGTCACGCGCCGCTACACGAGCGAGCTGATCCACAAGCGGTTCATCGGCCCCGACGTCGACGTTCCTGCCCCGGATGTCGGAACGGGCGAGAGGGAGATGGGTTGGATCTACGACACCTACAAGGTACTCGGCGAGGACACGCTCAACGCGCTGGCCTGCGTCACCGGAAAGGCGCTGAGCGTCCACGGCGTCGGCGGCCGGAGGGAAGCCACGGGACTCGGTGCAGTCATCGCGCTGGAGCACTTTCTCGCCGAGCCGGAGGACGTGAAACCGCTAGGCATGGAGACTGGAATCGCAGGCAAGCGAATCATCGTTCCGGGCCTCGGGAAGGTCGGTCTCCACGCCGCGAGAGCCGCAATCGAGCGAGATGCGGTCGTCGTGGGAGTGTCGGTGAGCGACGGCGCGCTCTACGACGAGGGAGGGCTCGATGTCGAAGCCGTTCTCGCGCATCGAAGCGAGAACGGGTCGCTTCGCGGATTTCCAGGGGCGCGGTTCACCGCCAATCCCGATCTCGTTCTCGAGGAGCCATGCGACGTCCTGATCCCGTCGGCCCTCGAGCACCAAATCACCGGCGCAAACGCCGCGAAACTGCACGCAAAAATCATCGTCGAGGCAGCCAATGGGCCGGTCGATCCGGAAGCCGATGCGATCCTGCGGGAAGCCGGATGCATCATCCTTCCGGACATCTACGCCAACGCGGGTGGAGTCGTCGTCTCTTATTTCGAATGGATCAAGAACCTCTCTCACGTCAGCTTCGAGCGCATGACTCGTCGGTATCAGCAGATCGCGAACAACCGCCTCGTCGACGTGATCACCCGGATGACCGGTAAGACCCTGCCTCCGGAGGACGCAGCAATCCTCCTGCAGGCTCCGAACGAGATCGACTTCGTCCGGACCGCGCTCGAAAACACGATGGCGATCTCGTACGAAAAGATTCGCGCTTCCTGGAAACGAAGGTCGCTCCCGGACCTGCGGACGGCGGCTTATCTCACCGCGATCGAAAGCGTTGCCAACGCGTACGCGCTCGACGGCATCTTTCCTTGATGCTTGGCGACTATTCCGCGAAGTGAGCTTTGAGAAACCGTCCGATCTCCTGCACGGCGTCGTCGGCCTCCTGCATGATGCCTGCGTGAATTTGAAACTCGTGCCACATCCGCTCGAAGACGCGGAGCGTGACGTCTACCCCAGCAGCCTTGCAGCGCTCGGCGAGACGCGTGGAGTCGTCGAGAATCGCCTCGTCGGTCCCGACGTGAATCAAGAGCGGCGCCGAGCCCTCGTGCTTCGCGAAGAGGGGTGAGCAGGCGGGGTCGTTCGGATCCCGGCCGTTCAGGTACAGCCTCGCGCAAGCCCGCGACCAGCTCGTTCGGATCATGGGATCGATGCGGGCATGCGTCGTCATCGAGGGGGTGTCGCCTCGAAGATCGACCCATGGCGAAATCAGCGCGATCGAGGCGGGTGGAGGCAGCTTTGCATCCCGCAGTGCGCGCGCCGTCGCGAGGGCGAGGCCGCCGCCCGCGGAGTCCCCGCCTAGCGCGATCCGCTCCGAAGGCACCCCCTGATCGAGAAGCCAGCGATAGGCGCGCAGCGCGTCGTCGAGCGCCGCCGGGTGGGGATGCTCGGGAGCGAGGCGATAGCTCGGCGCATACACGATCGCATCGGCAGCAACCGCGAGGTGCGTGATCAGGCCGGCGTGGGTCTGCCAGCTGCCGATGCAGTAGCCACCGCCATGGAAGTAGAGCAAGACGTTCTCGGGATCGGTGCCGCGCGGCCAGGCACGCACGGCCGGCATGCCTGCGATCTCGACTTTGCGGGTCGACGCTGCCTTCGTCCGCGGGTTCAGCCCCGAAACGAGACGGGACCAGGCTCGCTGAAACCCAATCGGGAACGGCGGGCCGAGAAAGGGCTTCACGAACAGACGCAGCATGGCGCGAATGAGCCTCGAGGGCAGTCGAAGCCTCATCTACAGCACCATCCCCACGCGCGCGGCGTGACTCCCGACCCATCGCAGATCGGGCCGCCGCGTAGCAGAATGGCGTCGCCGTTCGCGTCCATGGTGGCGTAGAGTGCCCGATCGAACGCCGATCGGCTATCTTGGCCCGGTGACCCAAGGCAAGCGCAACCACTTCCGAATCGTGCTGACCGGTGGACCGGGTGGAGGGAAGACCACCGCAGCGGATCTCTTCCGCCGGGAGATCGGTGAAAGGGTCGTGATCGTGCCTGAAACCGCGACGATGCTTTTTTCAGGGGGCTTCCCGCGGGTGGGTGAGCCGCGCGCACGCGCCGCGACGCAGCAGGCGATCTTTCACGCACAGGTCGCCCTCGAGGACGTGCAGGGTGCTCTCTACCCCGGCCGGGTGCTGCTCTGCGACCGCGGGACGATCGATGGGGCTGCGTTCTGGCCGGAGCAGGCGCCGCAGACCTTCTTCACGACGATGAGGACGACGCTCGAGAAGCAGCTCGCACGCTACGACGCAGTGATCTTCTTCGAGTCGGCCGCGGTAGGAGACATTTCGATCGAGGGCGGGAACCCGGCCCGAACCGAAAGCAACGCGGAGGCGCGAGAGCTCGACAGGCGCCTTCGGGAGCTCTGGTCGAAGCACTCGAATTTCCACTTCATTCCGCACTCGGCCTCGTTTTTCGCCAAGCTTCGAGACGGACTCGGCCAGCTTCAGCGCATCGTCGACGACAACGGACTGCTGGGCTCGGGCCCATAAAATGGCCTGACTAACCCATCTATACTAAACGGGGTGGATGGG
>JAHELW010000144.1 GCA_024643985.1 Myxococcales bacterium
CTGCCGGGCCGGCTCCGACTCCTCCGCAAAGCGTACGGCAGCGTCGATCTCCTCGTCGACCTCGAGGTCGACGTCGTCCAAGACAGTCTCTTCGACCCCGAGCTCGAGCAGCCGGTTGCGCACGACCACGATCGGATCCTGCTGCTTGCGTTGTTCGAGCTCCGTCCGCGTGCGGTACTTCGCCGGATCGCTCATCGAGTGACCGCGGAAACGATACGTCTGAATTTCGATGAAGGTGGGCCCCTCGCCCTTGCGTGCGCGCTCCACCGCCGCGCCGATTCGCTCCTCCACGACTTCGATGTCGTGTCCTTGGAAACGGTCTCCCACCATGCCGTAGCCCTTGGCCTTGATCGACAGGTCCTCGAGGGGGCTGGTTCGCTCGAGCGGCGTGCCCATCGCGTACTGGTTGTTCTCGCAAACGAAGACGACCGGCAGCTTCCAGAGCCCCGCGAGGCTCATGGCCTCGTGAAACCCCCCGATGTTGATCGTGCCTTCGCCGAAAAAGCAGATGGTGACCCGGTTTTCACCCGCATATTTCGACTTGAACGCGGTGCCTGCGGCGAGGGCGAGGTGACCGCCCACGATCGCCCATCCTCCGTAAAATCCACGCTCGACGTCGAAGAAGTGCATGGACCCGCCGAGCCCTCGCGAGCACCCCGTATCTTTGCCGAAGAGCTCCGCCATCGCGGCATCCGCGGACATGCCGCGCGCGAGAGCGATGCCGTGGTCGCGATACGTTTGAAAAATGTAATCGTCGTCAGCGAGTACCTCGACGGAGCCCACCGCAATGGCCTCTTGACCGATGTACAGATGAAGGAACCCCCCGATGTTCCCCTTCGCATAGTTCCGCGCCGCCTCTTCTTCGAAGCGGCGAATGCGCATCATCGTTCGGTATTGTCGAAGAAGGGTTTCCTTTTTCTCCAAGAGCGCCACCTGAACCCATCCTAGTGTAACTGGGGGTGACCGCCATTAGAAGAAGTTGCTGATGCCGTACGCGGTCTGGAGCTCGATCAGGTACTCGAGGAAAGATTCCCCCTGCTGCAGCTCTTGAAGCTTGCTCGCATGTGCAGGATCGGATGGGTCGAGCGCCTCGGCTTCGCGCTGCAAGTCGACGAGCCTTCGAAGAAGTTGGAAACCGACCTGTTCTTCCTCGAGGTTCAGCTCGAGGCTCGGCCGGACCTTGACGGCCACGTACGGCGTACGGAAACGGCTCGATTCGAAGACGACGTAGTCAGCATCCTCGGCCGTGTCGCAGCCGTTCGGAACGTCCGGATCGACGACGAAGTGACCGGCTCCCAAACCGTCCGTGCCGTACACGCAGGTCGGGCTTCCGTCGGACTGGATGTCCGGGATGTCGAAGCCCGCCCCGCTGCCGGCCTTGAAAACCAGGAGCCGCTGCTCGAAGCTCGTGTCGTAATACACGGGGAACTGCGCGAGCGCGAGGATCGCCGCCCAGCTGCGAAGAACCTCGTTGGTCGTGCCCTCGATCGCCGGGCCTCTATACACGTCCGGTTGGCTCCCTCGACACGGCACGATTGCGCCGTCTTCGTCGCACTCGCCGAGTGCAAGCCCCCGATACCAGCTCATGTGCTCGACGACGGGCTCATCGCCATCCATGCGGAGGCGCGGAGCAAACCAGCTCTCGTCCTGAAGAATGATGCCGCCGAAGAGCTCGGTCATCTCGGTTTGAAAGAGATCGTAGAAGTTGATGAAGTAGCGCTCGTCGATCGTGAAGCTCAGTCGCCAGTCCCTGATGGCCAGCGCCCAGAGCGCGTGGAACTTGTCGTAGAATACCCCCGCACGTTCGGGCCGGAAGAACCCGAAGTAGCCCTCCTGGTACTTCGTCCACATGCCGAAGCCCTGCCCGGGAAGCAGGCTCACGTCGGCGCCGGGTAGCTCGATGCTCTCGCCGAGCCAGCGGTAGAGATTCGCGCCTGCGTCGTACTCGTACGAGCCCTCGTCGGGAAGATTCACGATCTCGACGAACCAGTTCATCGCATCGATCGACGCGAGAAATTGATCGTCGAACCCGAGCGGCCCCGTGTTGAAGGTGAATCCAGGCTCGAAGTTGAAGCGGAAGAACAGGTGCTGGTAGATCTTCGCTGCGTCGCGAACCAAGGCCTCGGATCCGCCGTCGCGAGCGCCGTCGACCCTGAATCGGCGATAGTACCGAAGCGGATATTCCTCTTCCCAGGTCCGTCTGTAGTGGTCGATCACTTCGCGAAAGCTCTCGCCGGCGTCGAATCGATTGCACCATGAGATGTCGTTGGTCCGCTCATCGGGACAGAAGAGGTAGCTGACCGGCGCGTAGACGCGCTCGGGGCTCGTCACGTCGTAGTCGGCGAAGTCGGCGTAGTCCTGGACATCGTCATCGAAGCTCGAGCACACGCAGTCGCTCTGTCCACTGCAGCGTTCCTGCGGGAACACCTTGCGGGGATTCTGAACGCAGCGCTGATAAACGGGCTGTCCGTTTCGGAGCATTCCGGAATCGACGGATGCCGGGCAGTCTGCGTCTGCGCGGCAGGTTTCGCCCCCGCGATACGATCTCCACCAGACGCGCCCGACTTCGTGCGAGCGGGCAAGCCCTTGGAAGGGACCGCTGCGATCGGTTTCGACCGGGCCCTCGCCGCCGCGGAGGTCGTAGGCCTCTTTCAGGTCGAAGTAATTCCAGATGGTCGCAGCAGCGTCGTAGCGGCCGAGGCCCTGCGCGTCGGCCATGTCGCCGTTGTAGTCCATGAGCGAGCTACTCGTGTAGTTGTGCGTCCCGCGCCGCGCGCGCTCGTTGCGGACAGCGCGAAGCTCTTCGAGATAGGCATCGAATTCGGGCCCGGCGAGGAACCCGTCCTCGTCGTCGTCGAATTCGGCGAGCTGTGGCAGAGGGATGTCGTCGGTCTCATCGCTCGAGTCGCCCATCACGACCCGGAAGTAGCCGTCCGCGTAGTGGTCGCGGTCGAGACTTGCGGCGAAGTTGTGCCGCAGACCCACCGCGTGACCGATCTCGTGAGCCAACGTCATCCGGGACTGAAGCTGCTGCATTCGGATCGACGCCTCGCCGTCGTCCCAGCCTCGAAACGCTTCCGCCCAATACTCGGCGAAGCGCGAGCGGAAGACCGATTCTCCGCCGAAGCACACGTTACGCGCCGCGAGCTCGTCGGCAGCATCCGAGCCGGCCGTGATGGTGCGCGCGAAGCCGGCGCCTCGAAATGGCGAGATCTGCTCGAGCACGTCGTCGTCGCTCACGCTGGTCTGCGGCGTGAGCCCGAAGACGTAGCTTTGCCCGTGATCGAAGTGCCGGTTGAGCGCTTCGCGGCCGTCGACGCCGAGCGAGCCCATGAGCTTCTGCTCGATTGGAGTGCCGGCAAGGCGACGCATGCGATCGCTCAGGATCTGAGCGCGACCGTCGTGGCCTCGAAGAGAGTCGACGCGATCCTTTGCACGCGCCATCACCTCGCGAAGCGCTCCGTTGACGTTTACCGGAAGCGCGGGCCGGCTCGTGTCGTCGATGCTGAATCCATCCGAGCCCGATGCTGCGAGGCCCTGGGGGCGCTCGGTGCGCCCGAGCCGCGAAAAGTAGTCCCGGAGGTTTTCGCCCGACAGAAAACGCTCGGCCGCATCTTCGTCACCCGGCTCGCAGCCGAGGTCGGGGTTCGCGCAGCGGAGCACGGGGAAATACTCGAGCACCTGAGTCGCCATGCTCTCGATGTGATTCGCCACGATGCTGGCATTCGCCACGACGAGCTCGCCGGTGGTCGGGTCCGCGAGAGGCGCCGCGACGCCGCTGAAGGGCAACCCCGTCACCTGGTCGACGTAGTTGACGAACTGGTAGCGAATGTCGCCGAGCTGCTCCCAGGCGATCGGGTCGCCCTGCTCGTCGACGACCTCGTCGCAGGACTGGCTCGCGTCCGTACGATGCCGGTCGCAGTTGTTCGCGTGGAGAACCAACAGGCACTCGTCGCCGACGAACTGATAGCGATACGCTTGAGGGAGCGGATAGTCGTCGAAGGACGACACCCCGACGGGCTCCGAGAACTCCAAGTTCTCGACGTGGCACGCATAGGGGTCCGTGACGCCGCGAGAAGCCCATTGCTCGGGCGTCACGAAGGGATCGTACTTCCCGACGCAGCTACCACCGTCGTCGTCGGGCGATCCACAGAAACAATAGCGCGTCGGGTCGTCACGTTGGCAGTCAATTCGAACCTGGTCGTAGCCTGGAAGCGAGCGGTCCTGGGCCGACCGCCAGCCGCGCATGAAGACCTCGTTCCACTGCGCGGCCACCTCCATCGCGGAGCGGACGAGATGTTTCGGGTAGCCCGCATTCAAGTGGTACGCGACCGAGCCCGCGCCGTTTTCGAGGGTGCGCGGCTCGCGATCGCGCATGGGAATCGTACAGCGCCGGGACGCGCGATCGCATACCGAGCCTCCAACGCCCGGCGTGTCGTCGAACCGGCCGTCGCACTCCCAGTCCACCGTGCAGGTCTGGTCGGTGAGCGTGCGCTGGAAGAGGTTGTGCCGAGGACGGAGGAAGACCAGCGCGTCGGTTTCACCGTAGTCTTCCCCGAGACCTCCACTGCAGACGTGACGCTCCGCGTCGCAGAACCCGCCGATGCCGCAGTCGACGTTACGGTCGCAGCGACGCACCACGTCGTCCTCGGCGCGAAGGTACGTAGGCTGACTCGTTCGAAAGACACCAAAACGATCGAACTCCTCGTTCGTTTCGGTCGCCGCGGCATATTGGTGACCCGGAGGCACACGTAGGAACGCGAGCCGATGCGGAATCGACAGCGTTTGACAGGGGACCCCGCTCGTCTGGAGGCAGGCACCGCCGGGGGAGAGGTTCATGAGGGTGACGAAGCTCATGTAGTGAACGGTGTCTTCGCTTCCCTCGGGCCACTCGGAAGCAAAGCGATAGGCCGGGTCTTCACCGATCGTGACGAGCTGAGGCTCCCACGATTTCGGAAATCCTTGAGCGCCGCCGTCCTGGATGAAGAACTCCCCGTCTTCCATTTGCCAGTACCCGAGCGCGGCAAGCTCCGCGACGAAGAAAAACGAGCGAACTTGGTTCTTGGACCAGTCGACCCGCATGTACTTGCGCTCGTACCAGCGGCGGTCCTCCGTGTTTTCCTCGACGATGTTTTGGGTCTCGCCGGTGACGGGATTGTACTGGGGCCGAATGTCGACGTGATCTTCAATCTCGAAGGCTGCAAGAGGCTGCCCGCGGTATCCAGACGCGTCCGCGTCGGCGTTCGCACCGTCGACGAGCTCGAAGGAGCGGTACGCAAAGAGAAACTTCTCGTCGATGACCCATCGGATTCGACCGAGCGTCGACGATTCACCCTTGTCGATCGCGAGGTCGAAAAAGCCCATGTCTCCGGGCCACGTCGGCCCGCTCGCGTCCGCGTCGGTGTCGATTGCGGTTTGTGCGACCCACCACTCGCCATCGAAGATGGCCTTGTCGATGAGATTGGGCTGCGTGCGATCCACCGTGGGCCCACCCTTGGTGCAGCCAGCCGCGGTCGCGAGGGCAGCGACGAGCAAGCAGCACGTTTTCAATCGATCCGCCATCGCCTAAAACCCCAGGTAGCTCGCGATTCCGAGCTGGCGTTGAAGGTCGATGAGCTGGAAGAAGAACGACTCGAGCTCGCGCTGCCGCCGGTCGAGCGTGCCCAAGTCCGAACGCGCCTCCTCCTCGGTCGCGGGCACGCGGTAGCCACGGGCCGAGAGCTCGGCGAGGTCCTCGGGAGGTACGGCCTCACCATCCGCGAGCCTCTCGAGCACCCCGATTGCGAACGCGTTGTCCGAGGCTTCGCTCACCATGTTGAAGCCGATTGACTCTTGGTTCGGCACCGCCAGCGTCGGCTCGATCTGGAAAGCGAGAAAGGTCTTTCCGAAACGCGACGAGCCGTGCCGAACGAAATCGACCCCCTCGACCGAGCCATCGCTCGGGACGAAGCAGTCGCCTTCTCCCTCGACGCAGATGAAGAGCTGATTCTGGAAAGTCGTGTCGAAGAAGACCGGAAAATCCGTCAGTGCAAAGGCGGCCGCCAGGAACTGGAGCAAGACGGAGCTACCCCCATCGACGACGTCGAGCCCCGCGTAGGTCTCCTCGATTGGGTCCGGGCGGCACGTTTCGGCTTCACTGCAGTCGCCGCGATAGAAGTCCATGTAGACGATTTGCGGGTCGATGCACGCATCGGGCGGGCTGCTCTCGTCGCAGAAGAGGCGTGGCGAAATCGATTCCGGCTCGTCTTGAATGATGCCCTGAAAGATCTGCTGCATCTCGACCGGGAACAGGTCGTAGTAGTTCGTCCAGAACGGGACGTCTCGCGTGAAGCTCGTCGTCCACCCGCGCTGCGTCAGCATCTGCATCGCGATCCATTTGTCGTAAAAGGACCCGATGCGCTCGATACGAAAGATCCCAGTGAGACCACGCTGATAGGTGGAGAACAGGTAGCGGCCGAGACCGATGGAAAGATCGACCTCCGAACCGATCGCGCCCGGGCTCGAGCTGAACCGCTCGAAGTTGCCGCTCGCGGGATTCAGCGCATAAGAACCGATGTCGGGCTGCCCGAGAATTCGTGCGTAGAAGTTCAGGACGTCCGCGGACGCCATGAACTGGTCGTAAAAACCGAACTCGCCATCGTCGGCGCGGAAGTCGGGATCGACCTGGTAGCGGAAGAGCAGATTCTGAAAGATGTCCTGCAGAATCGTGAAATGCCGTCCGACCAGCCGATTGAAGATGTACGGCCCGATCTCGAAATCGGAGCGATAGCGCCTGAAGTTCGTGAAGATGTACTGCCGCTCGTATTGCTCTGCGAGATTTCTGACGACTTCGCGATAGCTGTCGCCCTCGTCGAAACGATGACACCAGCCCAGGGTCCCTACACGCTCGTCGGAGCAGAACCGGTAGTCGACCGGAAGGTAGCGGCCTCCTGGGCTGGCAGCGAGCGCTGCGGCGTCGTCCTCGAAGCCCGAGCAGATGCGTCCGTGCGTCGGCTCGCCGTTGGGGTGAGGCGCACAGGACTGCGTCAAACCCGACGCCAGGTTCACTTCGGTCAACTCCGCGCTTCGCGTGCCGCCGGCGCTGAACGGACACTCGTCGTCGACCGTGCAGGGCTCTCCGCCCTGATAATATTTCGCCCACGCTCGCGGCGTGTTCGACGGATCGAGATCGTCGAGGTCGAGGCCCGCCTCGTTGTCGTACACCTCGACGAGATCGCCGTAGCCGAAGCTGACGGCGGCTACGTCGTAGCGGCCGGCCGAAGACACGGTGCGGCTGTACCACTGCGCAGCGTACTCCATGACCGACGAATCCATGTGGGAGTCGATTCCTGCGAGCTCTCGCTTCTGACGCACCTCGTCGAGCGCGGCCTCGAACGCGACTTGCTCGGAAAGGCTCAGCCCCGACGTACCGTCTTGGTCGAAGGCTGCCGGATCGGGAAGCGGAAACCGAGCATCGATGTGATAGTACTCGTCGTCGTAGTTCCCGGTGTCCGCCGACGCCCCGAAATCGTGCCGGAGCCCGAGGCAATGCCCGAGCTCGTGAAGCTGCGTGTGGAAGTACAGCAGCTGGTTCAGCCCGATCTCGAGGCGCGCCCTCGTCCAGTCCCTGTGCTCGTTCACGAAGAACAACACCGAGTTGTCGACATACTCGTTCGGCATCATCACGTTGTTCCGCGAGATCGCGTTCTCTTGCTCGATGAAGTCGCGAAGCTGCTCGTGAACCGGCGCGCGAAAGGGCGAAACGCGGTCCAGCACCTCGTCGCCGATGTCGGCGGGCCCGTACCCGTCAGGCACGACGTCGATGCCTGCCAGCATGAGCGTCTCGAAGCTCTCGAGCAGCCGATACTCGGCGTCGCTCCCCTTGAGCGCTGCACGTCGGTCGATGAACGTGTTCGCGCGGCCGCCCGGCCCGGCCAGAGCCTGGGCCCGCGCCGAGAAGGCGGCCATCTTGCGGTCGACCGAGGCAATGTCCGAAGGCGCTGCGCTGCCGTGCCCGAGGGCGACGTTGAAGTCGATCCGCGGACGCGCCGGAAGCTGAACCCGGTCGATGTTTTCGAGGTATGCGCGAACGTCCTCACCGGTGAGGAACTCCTCGTCGGTGAGGTCGCCGTTGATGAGATCGTACATTTGGAGCGCCGTCGTGCGGTAGCGGTCGAGCGCAGGTCCACCGATGTTGGCGTCGCCAACTAGAATTTCGCCGGTGACCGGATCGCCCCGAAGCGTCGCGATCCCGAGAAACCCAGTGCCGGGCTGGTCCACGTAGCTCAAGAACTTGAAACGAGCGTCGCCGCGCTCTTGGCAGTCGAGGCCTTCGGTGCTGCCCCCGTTTCCGGCAATCGATGCCTTGTTGCAGCGATTGAGCC
>JAHELW010000011.1 GCA_024643985.1 Myxococcales bacterium
CGGCCGATCGCGCCTGGCGTTTCGTCAGTTCGGTGACGGTAGGTCCGGCAGGACGACTTGGCGCGGATCCGTCACGACGATTTGAAGCGTGCTGTATGCGCCTTTTTCGTACCGTTCGACCCGCCCGCGCACGAGGATCGGCTCCCCCTCGAATCGGGCAAGACCGGTCTTCTGAAACAGCTTCTTGTCGAAAAAGATGATCGGAAAGGGCCTGTCGCGCTGGAGCGCGAGGGAGACCCTGACGAGCCCCTTGAAATGCTCGATGTCTTCGACGGTCGACAGCACGGTGACGACGCGGCCGAGGCGCGCTTCCAGCTGCTCCGGCGCATCGAAGTGCGAGAGCTGGATGTGGTCGTCCCGCCGATTCGCCTCGTGCTCGAATGCGCGGATGAAGTCGGCCCGTCCGTTCCACCACGCCCGCCGCTCCTCGTAGTCGCGATAGGACTGGGCAGCCGGATTCCAAATCCCCCGCTTCGCTTCTCTCGCCTCCGCCTCGGCGTGCGACAGCTGGTTGTGAAAACGATGCGAATAGCCGTACTTCGTGAAATAGGGGCTCATCCCGGCTCGGACGCACTCGACGTTGTAGCTCGTCCAGCGGCCGTCCTTTTCGACGAACGCATAGGCGAGCAGACGCCCGAAGTGGCCCCGAATCTCCTTCGGGTCGTCGCGCTCGAGCCGAACCACTTCTGCGTCCCCAAAGAAGGCCTCGGCAAACTCTGCTGCCGTCTCCCCCATCGGCGTCCCGGCTTTCGGGGGGCGGCTGCCGCGGCTCCGCTTCCTCTCGAGATAGCCCTCGAAGTCCTTTTCGATCGCCACGCGGTTCCCCTTGCCGTGGATCCGCTCCTCCGTGTCGAGCGATAGCAGCCGCACCGATCCCTCGATGCCCTCGACCCGGATCGTGTCTCCGTCGATCACGGGTCGGGAGGACAACCGATACTCCCCGATGAGGAGGCCATCCTCCTCGACGCGGGCCCTCGGCCCGGCGCGCGGCCCTTCCTCCGGCGGATGCCCCAACTGGGCTACGGCCTGCTCGGTGTTTTCGAGCGGCCCCTCCGCAACGGTTCCGCGGCTACACCCCGCGACCGTCACGATCAGCCAGCCGCAGGCCGTCCAACCGCTTCTCCACCTCACCATCGCGCGTACCGTATTCAATTTGATGCTGCGCCGCTAGCTAGGCGGCGCGACTTGCTGTGAGAACCCTCACAAAACCCGCAGGGCCGGGAGAACGGGGGGCGACCTAGCCGGAATCGGACAGCGCGTACGAGACCCTCATCCCATCTTCCAAAGCGCGTCGATCTCCGGTATATCGATCTGCGCCCAACCCCGAGACTTCGTACTCGATGTGCGCCCGCCCATGATTGACCCGAAGCGACTGCTCGCCCCACTGGCGGCCGTGGTGCTGCTGCCCACGATGGCGATGACCTGCGAGAATCCGGTCGATCCGTTCCAGATGCTCATGGACGAGATCGATCCGGACGCCGAGGTCGATCCGAACACGAGTCCCCCGCCAGACCCGTCGGAGCAGCCGACGGGGCGCTACCGCAGCATCGACGGCACCGGCAACCACGAAACCCACTTCGAGCTCGGCGCCGCCGACACGACGCTTCGCCGACTAGGCTTCGCGGACTACGGTGACTCGGTTGCCTCGATGGCCGGGGCGACGCGACCGTCGCCGCGCGAGATCAGCAATGCGGTGTGCGAGGATACGGCTCCGGCACCGAACGCGCTCGGCGCGAGCGACATGCTCTGGCAGTGGGGACAGTTCCTCGATCACGACATCGATCTCACCGAAGCGCAGAGCCCCGAGGAGCCCATGCCGATTGCGGTTCCGACTGGAGACGTGTCGTTCGACCCGGGAAGCACGGGGACGGCGACCATCGACTTCAGCCGGTCTGCGTACCACGCGGGAACCGGCAACGACCTCGCGTTTCCGCGCCAGCAGGTCAACCAAATCACCCACTTCATCGACGCCTCCAACGTCTACGGGTCCGACGACGTCCGCGCGTTGGCGCTTCGCACCCTGGACGGCACGGGACGGCTGCGCGTGAGCGCTGGCGCGGACGGCGATCTTCTTCCTTTCAACACTTCGGGTCTTCCAAATGCGGGCGGCACGGATCCGACCCTGTTCCTCGCGGGCGACGTCCGCGCGAACGAGCAGGTCGGCCTCACGGCAATGCACACCCTGTTCGTGCGCGAGCACAACCGTTTGTCCGCGGAAATCGCCCTGGCGGACCCGGCGCTGACGGGCGACGAGATCTACGAGGAGGCGAGGCGCATCGTCGGCGCGCTCATGCAGTCGATCACGTACAACGAGTTCTTGCCCGCGCTATTGGGTCCGGATCCGCTCGAGCGCTACCGCGGCTACACGATGTTCGCGAGCCCGGCGATCAGCAACGAGTTTTCGACCGCGATCTATCGGTTCGGGCACAGCGCGCTCAGCCCCACGTTGCTTCGTCTCGACGCAAGCCTGAATCCGATTCCCGAGGGGCACCTCCCGCTTCGAGACGCGTTCTTCCGGCCCGACCGGTTGATCAACGAGGGCGGCATCGAGCCGCTTCTCCGGGGGCTCGCGAGCCAGGCGTGCTCGGCGATCGACACCGAGCTCGTCGACGACGTGCGCGACTTCCTCTTCGGGCCTCCGGGCGCAGGCGGCTTCGACCTCGCCTCGCTCAACATTCAGCGAGGACGCGACCACGGTCTTTCGAGCTACAACGACACCCGCGTGGCCATGGGGCTCTCGCCAAAGACGACCTTTGCCGAGATTAGCAGCGACCCGGACGTCCAGGCCCGTCTCGCGTCGGTATACGCCAACGTGGACGAAATCGACTTATGGGTCGGAACGCTTGCCGAGGATCCGGTGAATGGCGGACACGTGGGCGAGCTTGCCTTCACCATCATCAAAGAGCAGTTCGAGGCGCTCCGCGACGGGGATCGATACTTCTACGAGTACGAGGGAGTCCTCTCCATGGACGAGCTCGTCGACGTCATGAGCACGACTCTCGCCGACGTGATTCGACGAAACACCTCGATCACCACCGAGATCGGCGACGACGTCTTTTCGGTCAACTGAGCGCGTTATTCGCCGCTCTCGTCGATTCCCGCCAGCCTTCGGGCGAGCCCTTTCTTGAAGTCGAGCTCCATCTGGCGCCCGATTTGAATGCGCTGCGCCTGCGGGGATCCGGCGCCGTGAAGCGATTCGGTCAGGTAGCCCACGGCGTTGCGGCCCATCGTCATGTTCTCGATGAGACGCAGGATGCGAATCCGCGCTTCGGTCGGTACGTCTGCCCGCCCCTTGAGGTACTTCTCTAGAAGCGCGGCGAGCTCGGGGTGCTCGAGCTCCTTTTCGGAGGGCGCGGTGCTGACCAAGCCGCCCGCGAGGTCCTGCGCCAGGCGACCGAGCTCGAACGGCATCTTCGTCACGTGGTGCTTGCAGACGTTCGCGAGCATGTCGTCGTTCAAGTAGCAGCCCGACTTCGTCGGCTTGGCTCGATACGAAGACGCAACGCCGGCCGCAAACATGGTCTCGTTGAGGTGGGTCATCTGCACGAGCTTGTCCTTGACGTGGGACGCACGCTCGGCTCCGTTGTAGTCGGCCACCTGCGCGGCGGCTCCAATCAACACGTCGCCGACGCCCGTCTTGCAGACGTAGCTCCGTCGATGGTAGCAGGTGAAGCGCTCGACCAGCATCGATGCGAACTCGTACTCGCCGTTCATGAAGACGTGGCTCCACGGCACGAACACGTCGTCGAGAATGACCATCGCCTCTTGGCCGGAGTACGACGCGTTTCCGACGTCGATCGAGCCGCCTTCCATGCTTCGCGTGTCGCACGACTGCCGCCCGTAGACGTAGGTGATGCCCGGGGCGTCGACGGGGAACGCGGCAACGACGGCGTAGTCTTCGTCGTTCGGGCCGAGCCGCATCGTCGGCATGGCGATGATCCAGTGAGAGTTGATGCAGCCCGTTTGATGGGCCTTGGCGCCCTTGAGCCAAATGCCCTGATCGTCTTTCCTCGTGATGTGGACGAAGAGATCCGGGTCTTCTTGTTCGTGAGGGGCCTTGCTCCGGTCGCCTTTGACGTCGGTCATCGCGCCGCCGACGACGTAGTTGTGCTCCTGCATCGTCTGGAGGAAGGCCCTAAGCCGCTCGTGGTACGGAGTCCCGTGCTTCTCGTCGATTTCGTACGTGACCGAGTAAAGCGCGTTGAAGGCGTCCATTCCGACGCAGCGCTGAAAACAGGTGCCGGTGTTTTGGCCGAGCTTTCGCTGCATCGTGTTCTGGGCGACCAGGTCGTCCGCGCTCTGAGCAACGTGTAGAAACCGATTCACCGGTTTGCCCGTCAGCGGCGAGACGACCGTCGCGGTTTCCGGCTCGCGGACGGCGAGGTCGTACGTTTCGGCGACGGCGTTGATCGACGGCCGGATCATCGGGTGGTCGACCGGCTCTTCGACGAGCTCGCCGAGCAGGAAGACCCTCAGCTTTCGGCCGCGGAGGCTTGCGATGTAGTCTTCGCCCGTCTGGATGCGCGGAGCGGTGTCGCCGTTTCCGAGAGGCATCGAGCCTAGCTTACCACGCGGGCTACAAAGTCACGCCGGTCAGCTCGTCCCACGTTTCTTCGGCGAAAAACCGGCCTTTGTCGTCGCGCCCGACGCGGCCCATGGCGACCTCATGATCGTGTGTGAAGAACAAGCGGCCCTTTTCCTCGAGCAACCGGTTCAGCAAGTCGGTCTTCTCGTCGATTAGGCGCTCCGGATAGCGGTCGTATCCCATCGTGATCGGGAGATGGACCCAAGCACGCCCTGGGATCAGGTCGGCGGCGAATACGACCGGACCTTGAGTCCCCGGGATCTCGGCCAACATCAGGCCGGGCGTGTGTCCATCCGAAAGCCAGAGCTTGTACTCTGCCCCGAGGGCGTCGGACCGATGCCCCTTCACGACTTCGAGGCGGCCGGTTTCTTCGAGCAGCCCGGGAAGCTCCGGGATGAACGACTTCTGGTCTCTCGCATGGGGATGCTTTGCACGCTGAAACGCATCCCAGCTCACGACGAAATTCGCGTTCGGAAACAGAAGACGCATTGGCTCTTCCGGCTCGTAGGCGCTCAGAAGCCCTCCCGCATGATCGAAGTGCAGGTGTGAGAGCACGACGCAGTCGACATCGGCGTCGGAGAAGCCCGCTTTTTGAAGGCTGTCGAGCAGCACGTGGCGCTCCTCCTGAACCCCGAATCGATCGCGAAGCTGCGGCGGAAAGAACGCGCCGATGCCGGTCTCGAACAAGATGCGCCGGTTTTGGTCCTCGACCAGAAGCGCCCGGCAGGCGAGCGGTATGCGGTTGAGCTCGTCGGGCTCGACCCACTTGCGCCAAAGGGCGCGCGGCGCGTTGCCGAACATCGCTCCCCCATCGAGTCGCTGCGAATTCCCGAGGATGGACCATGCCCGTCGGTGCCCCATCGGCCAAGCGTATCAGGCGAACGCCCGGCTTTGAAGTCAGCGCCGGACCACGTACACGTTGGACGCCGCGTGCCGCACGACGCGCTCCGCGACGCTTCCGATCAGCCAGCGCTCCATGCCGCCTCGTCCGTGCGAGCCGATGACGATGAGATCGACGCCGTGGTTGCTCGCGTAGTCGCAGATCGCCCTGGCGGGTGCGTGGTCCTCGACCACCGCGATCTCGACGGGGAGGCCGGCGAGGTGCTCGTCGCGCAGGGACGCGAGCTCGGCTTCGTGGGCGCTCCGATCGGTATGCGACTCTGGCTCGAGGACCGCCTGAGGCGGAATGAAGGCCTGAGGATCGGCAATGTGAATCAGCGTGACCTTGCTTCCGTTCGCTTTCGCGTATTCGGCCACCTCGGCCAACGCACGCGTCGAATGCTCGGAGAAGTCAACGCACGCGAGAATGTGCTTTGCCGCCATGGGCGAAACCTATCATCTTTCCGAAATGCTGGGCACGCGAGGGCTTTTCGCTGCCGTGACGTCGATGTGGCTCGCTTTTGCCTGCATTGCGGGGGCCGGCTGCGATCGGTCGGGACGCGGCGACGGGACGACCTCTCGCACTGCGATCAGCGAGGAAACCCCGCCCCGATCCTCTCGTCCGTCGCGCTCGGAGATCGCGTGCCACCTCCACTCGTGCGCGCCTCCGAAGTACTGCAATCGAGACAAGGGCGTTTGCGAGCTGCTGCCGTGTAACGAGACCAGAGACTGCCCCTACGGCTACAGCTGCGACTACAGGAAAAACGTCTGCCGCTGAGCCAGCGGCAAGATGTAAGCAGCGCTAACACTCTAGTTCGCACGATGTTAGCAACGCTTACATAGGTGCCGAGCTCCCTCCTAGGCTGAGTTAGCGCCGCTTACATCGAGAGATGTCGGGAAGTTAGCGATGGTAACATTCGGTGGTACCGTGCCGGACCGACCGGGAAGATGGGGGAGAGGAAATATCATCACGGAAACCTTCGGGGCGCGATTCTCGAGGCGGCCTATCGAATCGTCGACTCGGAGGGGGTGGAAGCGGTCCGGATGCGCGCGCTTGCCAGGGAAGTCGGGGTGTCTTCGGCGGCGCCTTTTCGGCACTTTGCCGACAAGCAGGTGCTGCTCGATGCGCTCGCGGAAAAAGCGGGGACCGAGCTCGACCTGAAGCTCGACGAGGCTGCGGCGGACTGTCACGACGCGCTCACGCAGTTTCGCGCCATGACGGTGGCCTACGTGCGATTTGCCGCAGAGCATCCGGCGCTTTTCGATCTGATTCATGCCCGTTCCGCGGTCGCGGGCCGCTTCTTGGGCGAGGTCAATGATGAGCGCAGACTGAAGTTGATCGCGCTCATCATCGAGGGCCAAAACGCCGGCCTGATTCCGGACGCGGACCCAGAGCTCGTCGCGCTCACCAGCGAAGCGCTGACCCACGGTCTCGCCCGAATGATCGCCGACGGGCATCCCAGGGTGCGCAACCTCAGCTCCGAAGACGCCCGAAAGCTCGCCCTAGCAGCCACCCAGCTCCTCCAAACAGGCATCGGCCTGAGCTAGGGGACATTCTCCCCCCTCCCAACCGCCCTGATTTCAACTACTTACGACCCACACCGCGAAAACCCAAATCGCTCGCGACGCAGCGCGCTCCCCGCTGCCGAGAGGTTTGCGGCGATCTGCGCCGGCGCTAGAGGCTCGAAATGCGGAGCGGTCGTCTCGTGTTCGGCGTATGGCTCGCCCTTGGCGCAGCGAGCGTGTCGTCTCAATCGCTCGATGCTCCGCCCACGGCGCTCTCGGCGCTCGAGCTTCTCTCCGGCAAGTATCACTACGTGGGCAACCCCGAGAAGGACCACGCGGCGATTCAGAAGTCGATCGAGGCGGCGGTGTCGAGCCTCGGCTGGCTGGGACGCAGGATCGCCGCGAATCGGCTCGCCAACCACAAGGACCTACCGCAGCGGATCGAGATCTCTCAGCTGGGGAACCGGGTTTCCATCGTCATGGGCAAGTACAGCGCGGTCGCGCCCATCGATGGCGCCGAGCGGGAGCTCGTTGGACCAAACGGGCGGGACTCGAAGCTTCACTACGAAATCCGTCAAGACACAATCGTGCAGTACTTCGTCTTCGAGCACGCGAAACGAAAATCGACGTACAGCTTCGACGACGAGGGCCGGCTGGTCATGACGGTCTACATGACGAGCGAAAAGCTCGCCTCCCCGATCGAGTACGCTCTCGTGTACGCCTCCGACCGGGACTAGGGTTCGGAGGGGGGAGAATGTCCCCCTACTGCGTGGTCAGCAGAGGTCGGGAGTCGTGCTCGGCAGGGTCCTCCGCGAAACGGCCGATTTCGTAGTCGCGAGGATCGAGCCGCCTGGTGCGAAGCACGTACTCGGCCGCAAAGCCCGGGTAGAGCGAATGATTGCTGCCGTCGGCGTCGAGATACCAGCTCTTGCAGCCGCTCCAGACCATGTGTTTCATCCGCCTTTGAATGCTTTCGTTGTAGCGGTCCTGTACGTCTTGACGGATGTCGAGGTACTTGAGGCCTTCCCGCTGGAGCTTCCGTATCGCTTGCACCGCATGCGCGATTTGCGCCTCGGTGTACACCAGCACCGAGGTGTGTCCCGGTCCCGTGTTCGGCCCCATCATGATGAACCAGTTGGGAAAGCCCGAGACCGTCATTCCTTTATACGCGACCGCGCCGCCGGCCCAAGCATCGTCGAGTGTTCTTCCGTTCCTGCCCACGATCGGGAAAGGCGCCGTCGCGAGGCCCACCTTGAATCCGGTTGCAAGCACGATGGCGTCCGCTTCGTGAAGCGAGCCGTCTTTCGTTCGAATGCCCTTCGTTTCGATCCGTTCGATGGCCTCGGTCACGAGCTCGACGTCGTCGCGTTCGAACGTCGCCCAGTAGTCATCCGAAACCAGGACGCGCTTGCACCCGAACTGAAAGCTCGGCGTGAGCTTCTTTCGCAACGCCGGATCTTCGACCTGCCGGCGAAGGTTCCACTTGGAGAGAGCGACCCCGATGAGCGAGAGCAGCCTCGAGTTGTAAAAGACAATCGGCCCTCGAAGCTCGCTGATCCAGTACTTCACGAAGCGGCTCGCGCGCAGAAAAAACGGAAACCTCCGTAGAAGCCTCTTGATCCACTTTGGGTAAAAGGCGTCGAACTTCGCGACGACCCACGCCGGCGTTCTCTGAAAAACCGTGAGTAGTGTCGCAATGGGCGCGATGCTCGGCACCACCTGTACGGCGCTTGCTCCGGTGCCGATCACCGAAACGCGCTTGCCCCCGAGGTCGACGTCGTGATTCCAGCGGGCGGTATGCATCGTGTCGCCTTGGAAATCCTCGAGACCGGGGATATCGGGGTAGGCGGGGTCGACGAGGCCTCCCACGCCGGCGAGCACGACCCGCGCACGAAACTCGTCGCCCTGGTTGGTCGTCAGGTTCCAGACGCCGGCCCCTTCGTCGAAACGCGCCGCGACGATCTCGGTGTTGAGTCGCATCCTCTCGCGGAGCTTCCACTTGTCGACGACGCGGAGCAGGTAGTCCTGAATCTCCCAAGAAGGCGCGTATCGCTGGCTCCAGTCCGGGTTCTGCTCGAAGGAGAGGGAATATACGTGAGACGGAACGTCGCACGCGGCCCCTGGGTAGGTATTGTCCCTCCAAGTGCCCCCGACTTCGTCCGCACGCTCGAAGATCGTGAACGACTCGATGCCGGCCTTCTCGAGCTGAATCGCGGCTCCGATCCCCGCGAAGCCAGCTCCGATGATCGCAATGGGAAAGTCGGTGCCTTGCACGCGAGGCAAGGTAGAGCAGGGTGGGATACGGGGCACGAAAAAACACGACGCGGGCTGGTTTAGTTATATCCGACCCACCCACCCCCACCCGTAGTCCTCCCTCCGCGCCTGCGCTGCGCTCCGGCTTGGCGGCGCATTCGCGCCGGGCTTCGCCCTTCGGGCTCGCGTGCCCTGCGTGTGGTGGGGGGTGGTTGCTGAATTGGGGGCCTGGTTTGGTTTAGTTAAATCCAACCCACCCACCCCCACCCGTAATCCTCCCTCCGCGCCTGCGCTGCGCTCCGGCTTGGCGGCGCATTCGCGCCGGGCTTCGCCCTTCGGGCTCGCGCTTCCGCCTGCATCCCGCCCGCCTGAGTAGGGGCAAAACGGTCTGCCTAGGGGCTCGGAAAAAACGCGACGTGGGTCGGAGCGGACGTGCCAAGTGACAATCGCCACAACAGCAACCACCGGCGATTGGCGCGCAGCCCGAGGGAGCGCGTGCGCGGCCTACATCCCCAGTCCTACGGGCCGCCTTTGCAGGCGCTCCCGCTCCGCGGAGCGCCCACGTCGTGTTTTTTCCGAGCCCCGTATCCGGGCGTCAATTCGGGTTTTCGCGGTGTGGGTCGTAAGTGGTTGGAATCAGCGGGGTTGGGAGGGGGGAGAATGTCCCTCCGGTGAAGCGGGGCGTGTCCGGGCGATCTTGCGCGCACGCCCACCATGTGGGCTGGAGCACGTCACCCAGCCGGGCTACACCCAGCGCTCGCCCCGCACGCTAGGATCTAAAGGGTTCTGGGGGCCCGCTCGTTTCATGTCGCGACACGATCCCACCGAGGTCACACGGCGCCACGTCTTCGCGCAGCAGGGCCTCTCGAAGAAAGAGGACCAGGCACGCATCGTCGTCCTCGCGGGAAAGCTTGCGGGCGACAAGTACGCGGTCGTCGAGGAGCTGACCCTCGGTCGCGGCGAGCGAGCCGACGTGAAGCTCGACGACACGCTCGTGTCCCGGATGCACTCACGCATCTTCAAGCACGAGAACGGGTCCTTCGTCATCGAGGATCTCGAGAGCCGGAACGGCACGCTCGTGAACGGCATGGGGATCACCAAGCAGGTGCTGACCTACGGCGACCGCATCCAAATCGGAAGCTCTCTGCTCTTGTTCGCCCACCACGATCCGATGGAGGAGCAGGTCGCTCAGCGGCGCAAGCTCGAAGCGATCGGCCGGCTTGGAACCGGTGTCGCCCACGATTTCAACAACCTTCTCGGAGCGGTACGGTCGAGCATCGACTTCCTAAACGCGCTCCCGAAGGAAACCAAGGTCGGAGATCCGGACGTCCGTGAGGCGTTCAACGACATTCGCGGAGCCGCCGCAGCGGCCACCGAAATGACCAGTCGTCTCCTCGGCTTCGCCCGGGAAGTTCGTGGCAGTCATACCGAGGTCGACCTCTCCGAGCTTTGCCATCACGTCGTCCAGCTGGCTCGCCACACCTTCCATCGCAGCATCAGTATCGACGCGCGGATCGATCGACGGCTCAAGGTCAGGGGCGACCGTGGGCAGCTCCATCAGCTTCTCATGAATCTGATGATCAACGCGCGCGACGCGATGCCGAACGGCGGAAAGCTGAAGATCACCGCGAAGAAGGCCGACCAGCTCGAGCTCGAGAAGGCGCCTTTGAACCCTCTCGTCGCTCATGCGGTGATCACGGTCGAGGACACGGGGGTCGGGATGGACGACGCGACGCGCGAGCGGGCGTTCGATCCGTTCTTCACCACGAAAAGGGAACAGGTCGGCGCCGGTCTCGGGCTCGCCGCGGTCTACGAGATCGCGAAGTCACACAACGGCCACATCACCGTGCACAGTGCGCCCGATCACGGAAGCCAGTTCCAGGTGGTCTTCCCGCTCACGATGGAACGCCCGATGGTTCCGACGGAGCCGAGCCTCCCCGCGATCAAGCTTCCGCGCACACAGCTCCTCATCCTGCTCGTCGACGACGAGGACGTCGTCCGACGGAGCGCGGGACGCGTGGTCCGACAAGCCGGCCACCGTGTGATCTTTGCGAAAAGCGGCAAGGAAGCGCTCCGCGTCTATACCGAAACTCAGCCGAGGCCGGATCTCGTCCTGATGGACCTCAACATGCCCGGAATGACCGGCGACCAGGCTTTCGAGCAGCTGCGGGCGCTCGACTCGCAGGCGCCCGTCGTGTTCGTCTCGGGCTACTGGGATCGAGATCTGGAGCGAAAGCTCCGCGACCAGGGCGCGCTCGGCTTCGTTCAAAAACCGTATGAAGCTGCTACCCTTCGGGACGCCATCGTCCAGGCCATGACGTCCCAGGCTTCATGATCAAGTACATCGGTTCGAAACGGGTGCTGGTTCCGCACATCGTGCGGGGTGTGTCGGCGTTTCCCGAGTCGGGCCGCGTGCTGGACCTGTTCTCGGGAACCTCTCGGGTCGCACGCGGGCTGAAGGAGAGCGGCCGCTACGTGATCGCGAATGATCATCTCACCTACGCGGCGACGCTCGCTCGCTGCTACATTCAGGCGGACGCCACGCGGTGGCTGGAGGAGTCGACCCGCCTGATCGCCGAGCTGGCGGAAACCCCCGGTGAGCCGGGCTACTTCACGAAAGCGTTTTGCGAGGATGCTCGCTATCTGCAGCCGCACAACGGAGCACGCGTGGACGCGATACGCGAAGAGATCGCGCGCCGCCGGCTGCCGCCGGAGCTCGAAGCGATCGCGCTGGTTTCGCTCATGGAAGCCGCGGACAGGGTCGACTCGACGACGGGGCTTCAAATGGCGTACCTCAAGAGGTGGGCGGCCCGATCGTTCAACGATTTGGAGCTGCGTGTCCCGGCGATCCTTCCCGGGCCTGGCGAAGCTCTTCAGCTCGAGGCGGTCGATGCGGCCGCCCAGGTGGATGCCGACGTCGCGTACATCGACCCGCCCTACAACCAGCACAGCTACATGGGCAACTACCACGTGTGGGAGAGCCTGGTCCGTTGGGACAAGCCCGCGACCTATGGCATCGCGAACAAGCGGATCCAGTGCAAAGACTACAAGAGCGACTTCAACTCCAAACGTCGCATTCACGCCGGGCTGCGTGCGGTCTTGGACGCCGTCCGCTGCAAGCATCTCTTGGTTTCCTTCAACAACGAGGGGTACGTCGAGCGCGACGACATGATTGAGGTGCTGTCCGAAAAGGGTCACGTCGGGCACGTCGCCGTCGATTTCAAGCGATACGTAGGCGCCCAAATCGGCATCCACAATCTCGACGGGGAGAAGGTCGGAGAGGTCAGCCACCTCCGCAACAAGGAGTATCTCTTTGTCGTGAGCGAGCGCCGCGAGACGGTCGATGCGGTCCTACGCGCGCTCGAGCAGAGCATCGGCAAAGCTTCGCTTGCATCGGGTGCCGCGGAGCGCAAAAGGGAGACCCATGAGTCTGAACGAAGTCTTGAACGATGAGGCCAAACGCGCTGCGATCATCGAGGATGTAGTCCGTTTGGTCGACGGCGAGGTGGCAAAGCAGCGAGGGATCGGCGGGGTCGCCGTGAAGGCAGGCTACAAGCTCGTGCAAGGGGTGAAGCCGGGTTTCGTGCGAAACGTCGTGCAGACGCTGCTGCCCGAGTTCGCTGCAGCCCTCGACCCGATTCGCGAAGAGGCGCTTTCGCGCGGTGAGACGGTCTCCGGCTATTTCCAGACGCACTCGCAGGAGATCGCCGAGGCCCTCCTGGCCGTCACGGACGGTCGCGCGCAGAGGTCCGAGCACGGGTCGGTCAAGGGAGCGTACGGCAAGCTGCGCGGCTCCGCGCGAAAGAACGTCGAAGCCGCCGTCCCGGGTCTCGGGCAAATCGTCGAGAAGTACACGACGAGCTCGTGATCAGCGCTCGAGCGGGAGCGATGCCGCGGCGTCGGCATGGCGCACGGTAGACTGGCCGAGCATCTCGACGACCGCCTCGCGCGTGCGGTCGCGCAGGTCGACGACCGCGGCCTCGAACTCGAGCTCTGTCCTCGGGTAGATCGGCTTGCCGAGCTGAACCGTCACCGCGCGGTCGTCGCGGGACTTGCTCGCCCCTGTATCGACCGAGTCACGCGACATGAGAGAGAACGTGCCGCTGAGCGCCACGGGCACGACCGGTTTGCCGGCGAGCACCGCCGCTTGGAATGCGCCGTTCTTGAACGCCTTGAGCTTTCCGTCGGCCGTCCGGGTGCCTTCCGGAAAAACGAGAAGCGGCTTGTCGTTTCGGAGCACGCGTTCGAACGCCTCGGTGACGGCCATCGCCGCTTCTTTGCCCCTGTTGCGGTCCACCGGGACGTGTCCCGCCAGCCGCAGATGCCACCCGAGAAACGGCACGTTCATGACCGAGCGCTTGGCGGCCCACTTGAAGTCTCGCGGGAGCGACGCGCCGAGAACCAGGATGTCGACGAGGCTCTCGTGGTTGCTCGCGTAGACGAATCCGCCCTCCGGCACGTTCTCCTGGCCCGTTGCTTCGATGTCGATCCTCAGACCCTTGGCGCAGGACTGGCTCCACTTCCTCGCGCACCAGGTCGAGACGCGGCCTTTCGTGAGGGGACCGCCGGTGAGCGATATCGAGGCCCAGCCGATCGTACGGAGCCCGAAAGGCACCCATTGCCGCACCCATCGCGCGCGCTCGCGCCACCCCATCTCGCCGCCCTTGCGAAAGATGCCCCACTCCGTGCGGGCCCAGTTCAGCGTGTCTTTCAACCCCATCCGCGCGTTAACTACCACCGGCCACGAAGCATGAAAAGCAACTCGGCCGTTCAGGCCATCGGCCGCACCGGGCTCGGCGGAACGTTTGAAAGATCCAGCACTTCGGGGAGCGCTCGGTACGGGAACTCGAAATTCACGGATTTCGCGTACCGGTAGACGGCCGCACCATAGGAGGTGAACGGCACCGGCGACGCCGCGAGGTCGGCCACCGCCCGCTCGTTGTCGTACACGATGTCGCTTGCGACGTACGGTATGAACACGCTCAGGAGCGCGCCGAGGCGTTGAAGCCCGCCCGGGCGTGGCAGCCGCGCCAGGCCCTGCGAAGCCCACTCGAAAGGCCGCGTGAGCTGGCCCGCAAAACGAGGCACGCGCCTGCCCAGGGAAGAAGAAAGCGCCTCGGCAATCTCGCCGACGGTTCGAGATTCGGTGCCCGCGCTGAGGTGATACGTGTCGCGTGCGAGGTCCTCGCGAACGTGGAGCTCCGCGATTCCCGTCCCCGCCCAGTCGGCGTTGACGACGTCGAGCCTGACGTCTGGCTCGAACGGCAGAACCGGGAGCTCGCTCAGCGCGCATACCGCGCGAATCATGTCGAACTGGGTGGTCTCGGGAAACCGGGAGTCTCCGATCACGCTGCTCGGCCGCAGATGAAGGCACGGCACGTCGGGAAGGAGCTCGCGCACCATGTGCTCGCAGAACTTCTTCGTGCGGGTATACGGGTTGAAGTCCGCACGGCTCCAGTCGAGCGGCTCGTCTTCGAGAACGAGCTCACCGGGCCTGTCTCCTGCCACGGCGACGGTCGAGACGAGCGTGAACCTTCGAAGCGGGTGGTCCTCTTGGATGGCCCGGGCGAGCTTCACGACCGACAGCGTTCCCCGGAGATTGTGGTTCGTGCATGCGCGCTCCGAGCGAAAGTTGAGCGCGGCCGCGGCGTGAAGCACCGACTCCGCGTTCGAGACGAGCCAATCGTAGTCGGCCAGCGAGATCCCGAGGCTCGGCTCGCTGAGGTCTCCGCAAATGAAGCAGATGCGATCGAGGTGACGGTGAAACTCGTCGGCCTGCATGTGCAGCTGAAGAGCCCGCCAGAGCCGTTCGACTCCGGCATCGTAGTCGGCAGCCCGAACCAGAAGAGCAAGGTCGTGGTCGGTGTTCCGAAGAAGCCACTCGGTCGCATACGATCCGAGATATCCCGTCGCCCCCGTGATGAAGATCGCCATCGGGACTAGCGTGTTGGGCCCCGTGCCGAAGTCAAGAGCGCCAAGAGGACGTCGGGCGCGTCGATGTGGACCCAATGGCCTGCGCCATCGACCAGGTGTGCGGAAACACACGCATTCCGATCGGCGATGCGAGCCATGTGCTCGCGATCCGCCTCAGAAAACGCAGTGGATCGCTCTCCGATCACGACGTCCAGCGTGCAGCCCTCCGGGGGCGACTCGACGACGTTCCAGAGGTCGGTGCGGGCATAGTCCTCGACGAGCGCTCGAATCGCCGTCAGATCCGGGCCGACCTCGCGCTTGCCGTCGTCCGTTCGGCGAAGGTTCATCGCCAGCCACTGCGCGACGGGCTCTGGCTGGCCGGCTTCGACGACGGCCGAGACGAAGGCTTCCCGCGAGTCCCAGCGCCGTGGGATCGCGTCCAAGATGCGAAGCACCTCCGCCGTCGCGCTGGTGTCGACGGCGCGATGGGCCGAAGGGGAGGCGTCGATCACCCAGGCCTCGGTAGACTTCCCGCCTCGCGAGCGGAGCCATTCGAGCGTCACTTTGCCACCAAAGCTGTGGCCGAGGGCCCCAGCCACTGGAACCGCCAAGCTCTCTTCTAGCGCGCGAACGTCGGCGGCGGCCTTCGCGATCGTGTGGGGACCCGGAAGCCCGAGCGAGTCGCCGTGCTCGCGCAGGTCCACGAGAATCGCTCCCCAGTCGGGTCTCGCTTCGGTGAAGCGGCGCGCGATGCCACGCCAGTTCGCGCGGGTACCGAGAATCCCATGCAGAAACAGCATGTATCGACTGGGCTCGGCGGATTTCGCCGTCACGATGCTGTGGGCGAGCACCTGCTCGGCTTACCACAATCCGGGCCCGAGCCCGATCAGCGCGCCGTTGCCGCCGACGGGACGCTCGGCACGAGCTGCTGGAGCGCCCGTTCGAGCCGGAAAATCGCGCTGTCCGTCATCGGTCGGCGCCGCGCCTTCACCGAGCCCTGGTCGAGCTCGTCCAGGTAGCCGGTCATCTTCCGGCGCGCCTCGTGGATTCGCCAGGCGATCGTGCCCTCGGTGGTGTCGAGCACCACGGCGGCTTCCTTGTAGCTCAACCCCTGAAGAGTCGTGAGCACCACCGTCGTTTGGAGGAGCGGCGAAAGCTGGTCGAAGGCCTCGAGAAGGGCCCGGTACCGATCGCGAAGCTGAGCCGCTCGCTCTGGATCGCCATCGGCGTCGACCGCAACGGCCGCAACGAGTCGGGGATCGTCGAGCGGCACCGTCCGGCGCCGTCTGCGGTCTCGCTTCGCATTGAGCGCTCGATGAAGCGTGATCCGATAGATCCAAGTGAAGAACTCACTCCGCCCCTCGAACTCGGGCAGCTTGTGATACGCCTTCAGGAACGCATCTTGCGTGATGTCGTCTGCATCGCTGGCTTGCCCCGTGAGGTGAAGCGCGAGCGAGTAGACGCGCGCGCGATACTTGCGAACCAGCTCGTCGAATGCAGAGGCGTCTCCGGCCTTTGCCCGCGCAACGAGCTCGGAGGCCTCCGCCCCCCGCCGCTGCGCCTCCGTGATTTGCGTTTCCCGGCTCAATAGGCCCCCGTTTGTTCAGGACCCCTAAAGGCTACTCACTTTCGCGTTCGACCCCCAAATCCGTGGGTTGAAAGGCCTAAACCAAGCTGTTACATCCAACCGGCCTGGACTCGGAAGCCCTCGGAAATGGTGGGGAATTCTCTTTGGGAGTCCTTCTGATACCCATGATCTCAGACTGGTTCTACGGACTCTTCTCGAACGACCTCGCCATCGATCTCGGCACGGCCACGACCCTGATCTACGTGAAGGGTCGCGGCATCGTGTCCTGCGAGCCGTCGGTAGTCGCGGTCCAGGCCGACCCGAGAGGCGGCAAGCGCGTGCTGGCGGTCGGCAAGGAAGCCAAGGAGATGCTCGGCCGTACGCCCGGGTCGATTCGTGCGGTGCGACCGCTGCGCGACGGCGTCATCGCCGACTTCGACATCACCGAAGCCATGCTCCGCTACTTCATCGCACGCGCCCACCACGACCGGCGTACGCTCGTGAAACCGCGCATCATCATTTGCGTCCCTTTCGGCATCACCGAGGTGGAGAAGCGAGCCGTCAAAGAGAGCGCCGAGGGTGCCGGCGCGCGTGAGGTCTTTCTCATCGAAGAGCCCATGGCCGCAGCGATCGGCGCCGGCCTTCCGATCACCGAGCCCAGCGGAAACATGGTGGTCGACATCGGGGGCGGCACGACCGAGGTTGCCGTGATTTCGCTCGCCGGTATCGTCTACTCGCAGTCGGTGCGCGTCGGTGGCGACAAGATGGACGAAGCGATCATCGCCTATCTGAAACGCAAGTACAATCTCTTGATTGGCGAGCAAACGGCAGAGCGAGTGAAGTGTACGATCGGCAACGCGTACACCGACAGCGAGGCCGCGACCATGGAGGTCAAGGGCAGAGACATGGTCGCCGGCGTTCCGAAGACCGTAATGGTCAACGCCGATGAAATCCGCGATGCACTCACCGAGCCGATCAACGCGATCACCGAGGCCGTGATGATGGCACTCGAGCGAACGCCTCCGGAGCTCTCCGCCGACATCGTCGACAAGGGGATCGTTCTCACCGGCGGCGGAGCTCTCTTGAGGAACCTCGACGTACTTTTGCGCGAAGAAACAGGGCTTCCCGTGATGGTTTCGGACGATCCGGTGTCCGCCGTAGTCCTCGGATCGGGCAAGGCGCTCGACCATCTGGACTTGCTGCGCGAGGTGACGATCGCATAGCGCGAGGGCAGGAACGCGGCGATGAACTACTTTCAGACAATTCGAGATGCCGCCATCTTGCTCGCCCTCGTGATCGTCCCCGTCGTCTTTCTGCGTGCCAATCTCGAAGACCCGTCGAACCTCTCCTGGCTCGATCGCGTCGTGATCCAGGTGAGCTATCCGGTGCAATACGTCGCGGAGTGGGCGGCCGACGCAGCGACGAGCGTCATCGAGGACTACGTCTACCTGGTGGACGTCAAGAGCGACAACGACCACCTGCGCGCTGAAAACGATCGATTGCGCCGCGAGATGCGGGCCCTCCGAGCGGATGCGCAGCGGGCGTATCAACTCGAGTCGCTCCTCGGTTTGCGCGAGCGGATTGGAGCCGAGACACGCACGGCGCGGGTCATTGCAAAAGACATCTCGCCTTCGTTTCGAGTGGTTCGACTCTCGATCGACCAGGGCGAGAAGGCGGGTCTACGTGCGGGGATGCCCGTCGTTGCAAACGAGGGGCTGGTCGGCCAGATCCGCAGCGTCTCCGGCGTCTCTGCGGACGTGCTTCTCACGATCGATCCGGAGAGCCACGTCGACGTGGTCGTGGGCGACAGCCGAGCTCGGGGCCGACTCGAGGGCCTCGGCGAGCGCGATCGCTACCTCTGCCGGATTCAGTTCGATCGCCCCGATGACGAGGTTGCGGTGGGTGACGAGGTCTTCACCTCCGGGCTCGGGAAGAAGTTCCCCGCTCAGATCCTCATCGGCTACATCAGCAAGATCAGCGACCAGGAGCTCGGCCTTCATCAGGAAGGCGAGGTCACCCCCTCGGTCGATTTCACGCGGCTCGAAGAGGTGCTCATCCTCACTTCCGGGCCCAAAGGCGCCGACCGGCGGTGAGGAGGCACGGTGCGGGGCACCAGAGGCAGCTTGATCCTCGTCTTGGTCGTTTTCGCGATCCTGCTGATCCAGTCCGTCTTCGCGGGCGTTCTGGCGCCGTATCCGTTCACCCCATATCTCGGTCTGCCGTTCGTCTTTGCGCTCGGCACGGCGCCGGGCGTGCCGGTGATCCGCGGAACGGCGACCGCGTTTGCCATCGGTTATCTGTACGATCTGTCGACGGGGAATCCCTTGGGCATCCACGCGTTCGTCTTCGTGGTCGGCTTCTTGACGGCCCGGCTGGTCGGGTATCTCGTCTCGTTCCGGGGCATCCCGTTCGAGATGATCCTCACGTTCACCCTCACGCTTGCGCTTGGCGGGCTGCTCGAGCTGATTCGCGGCTTCGTTCCGGGGGGCATGTCTTGGAGTGGAACCGCGCTGACTCTGGCCCTCCTCGGATCCGCCTCGGCGACTGCCGTCGTCGCGCCACTGCTCTTCGCGGTTGCCCGCCGAATCGATCCAACGACTGAGCGAGCACCGGCATGATCACGCTCTCGCAGAGACGAGAAGTCGGAGAGTTCCGGAAGCGATATCGATGGATGTCGCTGTTCGTGGTGCTGGTTTTCACCGGCCTCGTCGTCAGGATTGCGCAGGTTCAGCTCTTTCAGCGCGACCGATGGTCCGGGATCGCGCAGCAGAACATCACCAAGACCCTGGAGCTTCCAGCAACTCGCGGAGTCATTCGTGACGTCGAAGACCGAATCGTCGCGTCGAACCGTCCGTCCTACGACGTGTACGCGACGCCGCGCTTGCTCCAGCCGGAGGATGTCGAGCGCATCGCGTCGCTGATGGGACTCGACGAGGACGAGAGAGCAGCGCTCGAGAAGCGGATTTCCGAGCTTCCCGAGAACCGGCGAACGCACCAAATTCAGCTGTATCGCGACATCGATCGGAATCAGCTCGCAGCGTTGGAGACGCATCTCGCGGAGCTCCCGGCGCTCGACATCATCACCGCTCCGCTTCGGGACTATCCTCACGGCACGCTCGGCGCCCACCTCATCGGATACCTAAACGAGGTGAACGAGGCCGACCTCCGGAAAGCGTCCGATCCCAAGGCGTATCGCCCCGGAGACCGCATCGGCCGCAACGGTCTCGAGCGACGCTACGAAGAGCTCCTGCGCGGGTCGCGTGGTTTCCGAAGGGTCGTCGTCGACGCACGTGGCAAACCGCTTCGCGGCGATCGACCCGACTCGCTCGATGTCGAAATGCTACGAAAGCCGGTACCCGGGCACGACATCCAGCTGACGCTCGACATGCGCATCATGGAGGCGCTCGACCGCGCGTTTCGGCCCCACCCCTCCGGCGCCGCGGTCGTGGTCGACATCCACACCGGTGCCGTTCGCGCGCTGTACTCGAAGCCGGTGTACGACCCGAACGAGATGAGCAGCGGCCTGAGCACGCGACGGTACGCCGAGCTGACGGCCGATCCGTTCCGTCCGCTGATCGACAAGACGATTTACGAAACGTACTTCCCCGGCTCTACCTTCAAGGTCATCACGGCGCTTGCCGCGCTCGAGGACGCGGTCGTCGACCCGATGCAACGCACTGAATGTATGGGCTTTCTCCAGATCGGAAGGCAGAGGTTCCGCTGCAGCAAGCGGCACGAGTGGGTAGACCTCTACGATTCGGTCGTGCAGTCGTGCAACGTCTATTTCTGGGAGCTAGCCGAGCAGGTCGGCCTCGAGCGCATCAATCGCTTCGCCGAGGCGTTTGGCTTCGCCGAGCGCACCGGGATCGGGATCAGCAGCGAGGCGGAGGGTTTTCTCGCAACCCGGGAGTGGTACGCAGAGCACTACGGGGCGTTCCGGATCGGCTATACGCTGAACACCGCCATCGGCCAGGGCAACACCCGTGTCACGGTGCTCCAGCTCGCCCTCGCGTACGCCGCGATTGCCAACGGCGGCATGCTCTACGTCCCGCAGGTGGTCCAGAACGTTCGCGCCCCTGATGGTTCCCTTTCGGAGACGTTTCAGCCTCGGGTGAAGCGGCTCGTCGGTGTGGAACCGGGCCATCTCGACCTGATTCGGAGGTCTTTGGTCGACGTCGTCGAGCACGAGGACGGTACGGCCTACAGAGCCCGCAACAAAGGCGGCGTACGAGTCGCGGGAAAGACGGGAACCGCCCAAGTCGTCAGCCGGAAAAGCCGCTCCGAGGAATCATCGAGCGCCTGGTACCTCGATCGATCGCACGGCTGGTTCGCCGGGTTTGCTCCGGCGGACGACCCCCAGGTGGCGTTTGCGGTCCTCGTCGAGCACGGTGGCTCGGGTGGCGTGAGCGCCGCCCCGATTGCGACCTACGTCATGCAGGAGTACCTCGGCGAGCCTGTGGAAGCAGAGTAACCATGGCGATCGGAAGAACGATACGGGACGATTTCGACTGGCCGCTCTTCATCGCGGTCTCGACGATTGCGCTTTTCGGGGTGCTCAACCTCTACAGCGCGACCGACGGCGGCAGGACGTCGGATGCTTACATCCAGCAGCTCTACTGGCTGGTCCTCGGATTCGGTGTTGCGGGTCTCACTGCCGCAATCGACTACCGTCACTTCGAGCGATACGGGTGGCTGATCTATGGCGCATGCATACTCGCGCTGATTCTGGTGTTCGTGCTCGGCAAGAGCGTGCGCGGCTCGACTCGATGGATCGCGCTCGGAGGATTTTCGCTTCAGCCGAGCGAGCTCATGAAGATCGGCCTCATCATCGCGCTCGCGAAGTATCTGCATCACGACACCAAGACGGGAGGTCGTACCCTCGCGGACCTCGTCATTCCAGGCCTGATCCTCGCGCTCCCGATGGGCCTCGTGTTGCTTCAGCCCGATTTGGGTACCGCGATGATTCTCGCGTTCATCTTCGCGAGCATCATGCTGCTCACCGAGCTCAAGCTGCGCTCGGTGGTGACGCTGCTCGCGACTTTCGTCGTCGCCGCGCCCGTTACCTGGTTCTACTTGCTCAAGGACTACCAGAAGGAGCGAATTACCGCATTTTGGGGGCGCCTCGGGGGCACGCAGGCCGACCTGCTCGACTCGGGGTGGCACACGCACCAGTCCTTGGTCGCCATCGGCAGCGGCGGCCTCACGGGCAAAGGCTTCACCCAAGGCACGCAGACTCGGTTTCGCTTCCTCCCCGATCAGCACACGGATTTTCCGTTTCCAGTTTGGGCGGAGGAGCACGGTTTCATCGGGGCGCTGCTCTTGATCTGTCTCTATTTGTTCGTCGTGCTGTGGTCGCTTCGGGTGGCTTCACAGGCGAAAGATCGCTTCGGCGCGGTCGTGGCGGTGGGGGTGGGCGCAACGATCTTCTGGCAGACGGTGGTCAATCTCGGGATGGTTTCCGGGCTGCTGCCCGTCGTCGGAATGACCCTGCCTTTGTTTTCCTACGGCGGCTCGAGCTTGCTCTCCACCATGCTCGGCCTAGGCTTGCTCATGAACGTGTCGATGCGGAGGTTTTCACATTGAGCAGCTCCGGGAGGACGACAGTAGGCGTCGTTCAAATGACGTCCACTGCGGACGTGGACGCGAACATGGATACGGTGGCCCGCCTCGTCGGAGAGGCGGCCGGCCGTGGTGCGAAGGTAGTCGTGGTGCCCGAGTGCTTCGCATATCTAGGCCCGGAGAAAGGAAAGCCCGATGTCGCGGAATCGCTCGACGAGGACGGTCCGATCCTCCAGCGCTGCCGGCTCGCCGCGCGGGACGCCGGGGCCGACGTCGTCTACGGGGGTTTTTGGGAGACGAGCGAGCATCCCGAAAAGGTGCGCAACGCGTGCATCTACATGCGCGCGGACGGCTCGATCGCGTCGGTGTACCGGAAGATCCATCTTTTCGACGTCGACCTTCCCGACGGCACGAAGCTTCTGGAATCGGAAACGGTGGAGCCGGGGGCGGATACGGTCGTGGCCGACGCCCCGTTCGGGCCGTTGGGTCTGACCGTTTGCTACGACCTCAGGTTCCCAGAGCTCTACCGTCGCCTCGTCGATGCAGGCGCAATCGCGTTGGCCATCCCGGCCGCGTTCACGCTGACGACCGGAAAAGACCACTGGCACGTGCTCCTGCGCGCCCGCGCGATCGAGCAGCAGTGCTACGTGCTGGCTGCCGCTCAAACCGGCCATCACTACGGAAATCGGCGCTCCTACGGGCACGCGCTGATCGCCGACCCGTGGGGCACGGTGCTCGCCGAATGCGGCGAAGGGGAGGGCGTGGCCGTCGCCGACGTCGAGCCCGCGTACGTGGAGAAGGTGCGGCGAGCCCTGCCGAGCCTCGCCCATCGGCGGCTCGGGTAGGGGCCCAACGCAACGAGCCCCATCGGCCGGAACCGACGGGGCTCGAGTCGTTCGAATCGTCTGCGAGACTACGGCAGTGTGAACTGCACGGTCGGCAGGTCGCCGACGAAGGAGCAGCTCGCATCGCTGCCCTCGGTCGTAAGCGTCACCGGCAGTCCGAGCGCCTCGACCTCTTGGGTGAGGGCGTCGAGCGTGAGCTCTAGCGTTGCGCCGTCGTCGAGCGTCCAGGTGCCCTGGCTGACCGTCGTCACGATGACCGCATCCGTGTCGCGCTCGAACATGAGGCTACAGGGAACGCCTTCATCGACGACGTCGACCGGAGTCGGATCCGTGTCACCCGCGGTTGCGTCGATCGTGGCGGTGGCGCCGTTGACCGTCACCTCCTGGGCCAAGTCGATCACCGTGTTGACGGTATCTGCGGCGATCGCGACCTCGACCTGAAGGTCGAAGGTGTTCTCGCCGGCCTGAAGGTCCGCCGTCGGCGTGGCGTTGAAGCGCACCGTGAGATCGAAGGGTAGGGTGGCGACACACGCCAGCGCGCCCGTTCCCGTCGCTCCGCTGTCGGCGAGAGGACCGTCGCTGCAGGCCGTGGCAGAGCTTCCGCCCGAGCCGCCCGAGCCGCCCGAGCCGCCCGAGCCGCCGGTGGCACCGCTGCCGCCGGAGCCGCCCGTCGCGCTGTCGCCGCTATCGCTTCCGCATCCAACTAACCCGAGCGTGCCGGTCAGCACGCCAATCAATACAAGTTTTCCAAATCGCGTCATGCCTTTGATCTCCTATGAGAAGGCCCGGCCTGTGCAGCTTGGCACAGGTGGCCCTTTGATCCCAACCGGCCCTTGCGGTCGTTTATACGGAGACGGGGCCGAAGGCAACCATTTCCCCGCATGGGACTGAACGAGCGTCGATCGCGCTCGTAGATGCGTCCTCAGCTGCCGGAGCCCGGGGATGGGCTCTCGTGCGCGACCCGGTCGGACCCTCGGCGCTTCGGAAACCAGGGAGCCAGCCGACTCGTCGTGCGCTGGTAGTCGGCGTAGGCGGGATACTTTCGAAGTGAGATCTTTTCCGTGAGCCAAGTGGACCCCTGAAAGAGAAGCGTCAGCAGGACGGCTCCGGCGATCGTCCAGTTCAACCAGCCTGCGCCGGCTGCGATCGAGAAGACGTAATACGTCCACCACATCGCTTGCTCGCAGAAGAAGTTCGGGTGCCGCGAATAGCGAAACAGGCCCGTGGTGATGAAACCCGACTCGGGTGTTTCGCCGCGGGCGATCGCTTCGTGCTTTGCGGTCTGAAACCTCCATTGCTGCTCGTCGGCAATGGTTTCGCCGAGGAAGAAGAGCACGAACGCCGCGGCCGCGGCGTAGTCCAGCCAGTTGAGCGGGTTTCCCGCGAATCGATATGCCGCGTACGAAGGGACGACGATCAGCATCAGAAGGAAGTTCTGAAACGGCGCCAGGAACGTCGCGTTCAAGACTTGGAACCAGGCGGGACCGATCTTCTCTTGAATTTCTTCCCAGCGGTAATCCTCTCCGCCAGGCTGGTAGCCACCCTTCCGCGCAAAGTTGTACGTCAGCCGAACGCCCCAAAGCACCGCGAGCGCAGCCATCAAGTTCAAGCGTGCGTCGGCGAAGCCCACGTATCCGGCGAAATGGACCGCGAAGAGCGGTGGGCTGATCGACCACAGCCGGTCGACCCACGAGTACTCCCGGGTGATCAAAGAAAGCACCCAGCAGAGAAGCGCGAGCGCGCCCGCGCCGTAAAGCGCAGTCACGAGCGGGTCGGTGGATTTGTAGAGGTCGACGAGATTCATGTTTTGCGATTCTTTCGGGCCCACGGGCGAAGCCGCAACCGAAAAAGCGCCGGCCGGCCCGTTTTAGACCTCATAAAGGACGTCGAGGTAGCGCTCGAGCAGATCCGTCACGAGCCCTTTCACGGGAACGGTGCTCGCCATGCCATAGACGGGGGCCATGCCACCTTCCTCGGCGGGCTGCGTTTTCGTGTGCTCAACCGCTGCACGGAGGTCGTCGAGGAAGCGCTCGGCCACTCCGTGCTCTGTGTGGCGCAGCGTCACCGCGATGTGGACGCTTGCCGGTTTGTGAAGACCGTTCAGATTCCAGCTCCGCTTCGTCATGAAGTCGAGCACGCGATAAATGTCGAGCTGATCGGAGCCCATTGCGATCACCCAGAGCGGGTCCCCCAGCACTCTGAGCTCCGGGATCGACTCGATGCCCGCGCGGATCTTCGCTCCCGTTTCGAGGATTTTCCGCGTCGCGTCCATGTATCCGTTTTCGCCGATCGACACCATGGCCGCCCAGCACGCCGCGCTCAGAGCCCCCGGTCGGCTCCCCGCGAAAGTCGGCGAGAAGTAGAGCCCACCCGGCCAGTCGGCCACCTTGTAGTATTGGTAATGGCGGAGGTCGTAGTTGCGATAGAGCACGACGCTCGTGCCTTTTGCCGCGTAGCCGTACTTGTGCGTGTCGGCCGACATTGAAGTCACCCCGGGAAGCCTGAAATCAAAGGGGGGGATTTCGTACCCGAGCTTTTCGGCCCACGGCAAGATGAACCCCCCGAGGCAAGCGTCCGTGTGAAAACCGATGCCCCGTTTTCGAGCCAGCTCGGAAAGCTCCTCGATCGGGTCGACCACGCCGTGGGGAAACGAGACGGCCGAGCCCACCACGCAGATGGTGTTCTTCGTGATCGCCTTTTTCGTCGCGGCGACGTCGGCGCGGAAGTCCGGTCCGACCGGCACTTTGACGAGCTCGATGCCGAAGTACTGTGCCGCCTTGTCGAAAGCAGCGTGGGCCGTGGTGGGTACGACGAGCTCGGGCGAGGTGATCCCCTTCGTTTCTCGAGCCCTATCGCGGTAGCTTCGCATGGCGAGGAGGATCGACTCGGTTCCGCCGCTGGCGACCGTCCCGCACACGCTTGCGCCAGTTGCGCGCCCGGCGCCGAGCATGTTTGCGGTCATCGACACGATTTCCGCTTCGTACTTGGCGATGCTCGGCCAGAGGTCGGAATGTAGTGGATTGGTCTGAGACGTGATCGCGTACGCCTCGTTCAGGAACGCGATGTGCTCCGGGTCGCCGTGATAGACAGCCCCAGAGACGTATCCGTCCTGCCAGCGGGCCGACTCCTGCTCGTCGAGCGTACGGAGCTCCGCGAGAACATCGTTCCTTCGTACGCCCTCCAGCGGGAGCGCCGCGTAGCTTTCGGTCTTTTCGGCATAGGGTTTTGCGGACTTGCGGAGCTCGTCCATGATCGGCGCGTACTCGGCTTCGAGTCTTTCTCTGACGGCTGGGAACCGTTTCGCATAGCGGTAGATACGGGCAACGAGAGGCTCGAGGGGGCCGAGCTTGAGCGACGCGAGATCTTTGAGGTCCATGCGAGGTGCCTACCGCACCGCCGGCGAAACCGCTACCCGTGAAGCGCCGTCGCGTTGAGCCGCTGGTACATCGGCGCGCTGTGCTTGTGAATCTCCAAGAACGCCTTGAAGAGCTCGTCGTAGACAGACCGATTCTGGCGATTGGGCGTGTACCGCTTCTCAATCGGGACTCGTGACGCGATTTGCTCGACCTTCAGCTTGCCGAGCCCGACCGCCGCAACGAACGCCGCCCCGCGGACGTTGGCGGAGAGAGGGTCGGCGACGCGGTCGATGGGACGGTCCAGGACATCCGCGAAGATCTGACACCAGAGAGACGACTTTGCGCCGCCACCGATGAAACGGAGCGCCTCGAAGGGGCGGCCGATGAACGACTCGACTCCACCCATGAGCCATCGTGTGTTGTACCCGACCCCTTCCATCACGGCGCGGATCAGGTGCGCCCGGGTCGTTCGAAGGGAGACGTTGGAAAACGCCGCGCGCAGGTGCGGGTCGGCGACGGGAGTGTGCTCGCCGTAGAGCCATGGCGTGAAAATCACCTTGTCGCTTCCAGCCGGCACGCTCTCCGCGAGCTCGTTGAAACGCTCGAGCGAATCCTCCGCGGGCTCACCCGGATCGAGCGCGTCATCGCGGCAAAGTACGCTGTCCCGGAGCCACGCCATGCAGCCACCGGCAGTCTCCTGCTCGTTTCCGATGAAGTAGCGGCCCGGAAGAGCCGATGGAAGCGAGGCCATGTTGTGGATGAGGTCGGTCTTTTTGAACGGCACGTGGCAGGTCAGCCACGACGAGGTTCCGACGTACAGGTGCCCCTCGAAGTCCGCCACGGCGCCGGACCCGACCGCCGCGGCCGGCACGTCCGGGGTTCCGCCGACGACTCGGGTGCCTTCGTCGAGCCCGAGCTCGACCGCCGCCCTAGGGGTCAGCGTTCCGATGACGTCGACCGCCCGCCTCAGGTCCGGCAGCTTCTCTCGCGGTAGCGTCGTCTGCGCGAGCAGCTGCTCGTCATAGTGAATGTGATCGATGTTGCGGTTGTTCGTGACCCAGTGAAGCGCGATCGAGTCCGTGGTCGCGTAGAACTTCCCGGTGAGCCGAAGGTTCAAATAGTCCTTCGGCTCCATGAGCTTGTATGCGCGTTCGTAGATGTCGGGCTTTTCGTGCCGTAGAAACAGGATGTGGGCGACGGGCTCTTTGCCAGCGAGGCTCGGGACGCCGCCTGTCTTGCGAAGCCAGCTCTCGAGCTTGAGAGCGCCGTATCCCTGGATTCGCACGAGCCCGCCGGCAACCTCGGGCACGTACTTCGCTCCGCGGGAATCGAGCCAAATGATGGCTCTACAGAGCGCTTCGCCTTTCTCGTCTACGGGAACCGTGCCCGCCCACTGCGAGGTGACCGCGACCGCCAGCACGTTTTCGCGCGGCACGAGCTCGCGGTCCGTGATGCGACGGGCCGCCGTCATGATCGCTCTCCACCAGTCGTCCGGGTCTTGTTCCGCTCCCCCTCCTTCGCTCAAGAAGAGCTCGGTCGATTCGACTTCGGAGGCGAGCACCTCGCCCGACATCGTGACCAGAGCAACCTTCGGTCCACTCGTTCCGAGGTCGATTGCCAGAATGCACTCGGGGGCGGTAGCGCCTGGGTCTTCCATGCTCATCCCGGCAGAACCTATCCGCTGGCTCAGTACGCGTCCATGCCTTCGGGGATTCGGCCCTCCGCATAGGCTCGGGCAGCCCTCTTCTGGTCGCGCCGGAGGCGGCGAGTCCAAACATGCCGCATCCAGACGGGAAGCGTCCGCACCCGAAGCCCGCTCGCGTGCCCGACGACGAACGCCTTCGCACATTTCTCGAAGAGATCCGCGTTGAGCACGACCCGGCCGGGCGTCGAGCCGAGGCAAAGTCGCTGTTCACCGTACACCGCCGCGTTTGATCCCCCACGAAGCGCATCGACGACCCTTCGTTGCGACCCCGCAGCCACCGGAGCGCGCGTCGCTCCGAGGTGACGGACCTGCTCGTCGAAAAGCGCGGGAAGCGCCTTCCCCGTGGCGGCGAGGGCCGCCGACCAGGGGGTCGTCCCAACCACGATCGCACCCGTATCCGGCCGCGACCGGTAGATCGATGCGTGGAGGTCCGCGACCGCGTCATCGGGTGACTCGAAAGAAACCTCGAGCGCCGCGCCCGCTTCAGGCGTCGCAAGCAGGAAAGCGTCGGTGCCTGGAGCTCGCAGCGAAAGCGAGTCGCCGGGAGCTCCATACACCTCACGGGCCCGAAGCTTTGCGCCGGTATGCTCGAGAAGGCTTTGCACGTTCTCGATCATGGCGTCGGGTCGGCCGCGAGCGCCGACCGCAGAGATCTCGTCACGAGGGCCGCGACCGAGGCCTCGAGCCCGGTCGGGTTGGGGATGGCTCTGTCTAGGAAGAACGCGGCGCACGCCGATTCCAGCGCCTCGACTCGGCTCATCGCCTCGATAGAGTCCCGGCCGATGCAGACCGCTCCGTGATTTCGCATCAGGCACGCGTGAACGTCGGGATCGAGCGCCTGCGCGACCCGGCGCGCCAACCTCGACGTGCCGGAAGGCGCATAGCCGACGCACTCGATTTGGGGGCCGAGGAGCCGTCGATGGGCCTCGCTCCGGATTTCGAGCCGCATCCCGAGCAGCGTGTAAGCGCTTGCAATGGGCTGGTGCGTGTGAACACTCACCGCGCAGTCTGGGCGTGCGCGAAAAACGCTCGCGTGCAGACCGGCTTCGACCGACGCCGTTTTCTCGCCGGCGACCTGCGCTCCATCCTGCAAACGCACGACGCAAACGTCCGCGGCCGTCATCTCGTAGTAGCCGGTGGCCGATGGGGTGACGGCGAAGCGCTCGCGATCGACGAGAAGCGCGACGTTGCCTCCCGTTCCAGCGAGATATCCTCGGTCCGCGAGCTCGATGCACGTCCGGAGCACATGCGCTCGGCCGGCTTCGAACCTCATGGCGCCGCGGCGGCCTCCACGGCCTTGAGAAGGCTCTTGCTGTACACGCCGCGTTGGGCAAGCTGGTCGCGGGCCTTCTTGGCCGCTGCGTTCCAAGCCGCCTCGTTGGCGCGGGTGTCGACCTCGGTGATACCGCGCGTCAGCAACGTCTGGTAGGCACGGTCGTCGTCCCTCCCGACGATTTGATCGAGCTTGGCGGCCGCTCGTTTGGCCGTGTCGAGCAAGACCTTCCGATCGGCCTCGCTGAGCTCGTCGAGCTTCTTCTTACTGATGATCGAGCCGCCAACGATGATGTTGAAGTTGCTCGACGTCATGTACTTTAGCTTCGTGTACCACTGGAAGGCGACGGCAGCCATGGCGGACGCGGGCACGACCTCGAGCTTGCCGCTCTTCAAGCCGGGAAGAACGCCCGAAGAGCCTACCTTCACCGGGTTTGCGCCGAGTCCGTTCGCATAGGCGAGCGACACGGCGTTGTTCTTGCCGGCCCATGCCGGTTTGCCGGCGAGGTCGGCGGGCGTTGCGAACGCAGTCGACGAGAAGACGCGGTTTTTTCCACCGTCGCCCCATGCGAGGAGCTTGAATCCCCCGTCTTCGATCGCTTTCTGGAACCGCGCGTCGAGCTTCTCGCGCACCCGGTCGAGCTGATCGTCGTCGGTGAGGAGACCCGGTGCGGTCAGCACCTGTAGCTCCGGCGCCACCATGCTCAAACCCGTCGTGGCCACGCCCGCCGCATCGAGCTTGCCGGCCTTGATGCGCTTGACGAGATCGCGATCGCTTCCCTCGCTCCCGCCGGAAAAAACGCGGAGCTCGACGCGCCCCTCGGTTTCCTTTTGAAGCGTGCGGCTCCACGCCTTCAAGACCTTCACGAAAGACGATCCGGGAGGCGCGAGCGATGCGATTCGGATCGTGGTCGTTTCCGATGCGGATGCCCGAGACACGGCGGCGCGTCCGGGGACGAACAGTGCCGCGAGGGCTAGCGCCAGAACGATTGCGTACTTGGGGTGCTGCATATCGGCTCACCTGTAGACGGCTGCGGGCCGTTCTTTGTTCAACCCGCATGCCACTACTACAAGGAGCGCGCTCGAACCACCCCGCTAGACGCCATCTTCCTCGCGGCGACGCGAAGCGATGTAGGCGACTCCACCGAGCAGCAACACCATGGCGCTACCTGCGGTGCTAGCGTCAAGCTCGGGAACTGACTTCTTCTGCTGATCGTGGCGCCAACGCCGCCACATCTGCCACCTCGCCCGCCGCCGGGAACGCCAGCTCGAACCCCAGGTGAGCGCGGGCTGTTCACCGCCTGAGCTCCACCCCCAACTGCTTGCCTCGGCCTGCGGAGCAGGCGCCAGGAGCAAAAGCCCTGCGGCAAACATCAAACTCAGCATCAGTCTCTTCATCAGTCTCACTCCCCCGAACGATGGGCGTTACAACTATTTACATTTGTAACCCTCAGCGACGGGTCCGGCAAGTTAAATAGCACCCTTGGAATCACTTTGCCGCGTGTTTCTTTGGCTTTTCCGTTCGTCCGGAGAATGTTCTACAAAGTCACGTAACGTAGCCCACCGACCAACCTCCCGACTTGATTGACCATTCGGTCGCTGTATCCGGAGAATCGGTCGCGACGCCCGTGCTCGCGAGCGGGACCCGGTCGCTCCGCTCCCCCCACTCGCTGTGCTGGGCATCCCGACCGACTCTCCTCCCTGCAAAACGGGGGACATTCTCCCCCTCCGCAAACGCCATCATTCCAACGACTTACGACCCACACCGCGAAAACCCGAGTTCGCCTCGTATGCGGGCTTTCACCGCGGGGCTTCCGTGAGGTGACGCACACGATCGGGAGATTGCTTCCTATAGGGGCCTGGCAGGCTTGCCGCAGCGGAAAATTTCCATGAAATTGTTTTAAAGGAGGCCCTGATGGCTTATCGATGGCTTGGAATAATGCTCCTGGGCGTGGCCTGTGCAGCGGGTTGCAACAGCGG